>NZ_OY764327.1:4991654-5311513 GCF_963668385.1 uncultured Carboxylicivirga sp. | reverse complement strand
CAGTATATTGAGTTTATCATCTCTAGAAAAAATACAGTTAGTGGTATCAACTATGCTGAGGATCCAACTATCATGGCCTGGCAATTGTCTAACGAGCCACGTGGATATGATCAGGTTGCTGTTTATCAGCAATGGATAGAAAAAACTGCGCGTTTAATTAAAAAATTAGATGTTAATCACTTGGTATCAATAGGGAGTGAAGGTAATGCAACCGGTCCTTGGGATGGAATTAATGTGTTGGAAGATAATAAGGTTGAAGAGGTTGACTATATAACTATGCACATATGGGCTCAAAATTGGGGGTGGTATACTCCTGGGCAACCCGATAGTGTTTATCAGCAAGCTATTGATAAAACAAACGCATACTGGAATGCTCACGTGGAGGCAGCAAAAGAATTAAATAAACCTTTGGTGTTGGAAGAGTTTGGTATAGCAAGAGATGGAGCTTCGTTTGAAGTTAGTGCAACAACAGATTGTCGTGACAGATTCTATCAGTTTCTTTTAAATAAGGTAGATCAATCAATAAGCCAAGGAGATGTGGTTCGAGGTGTTAATTTTTGGAGTTATACTGGTTCGGGCCGTCCGCCACGTCCCGGAGAGTACTGGCAAGTAGGCGATCCGTTTATAGGCGATCCTCCTCATGAATTACAAGGTTGGTATGGTGTTTATGATACCGATACTACAACTATTAATATTATTAAAAAGGTATCTAAGTCAGTTAATGCTTTATAGTTCTAAAAGAACAACATATCTCCAAGAGTAACGATTGTATCTTTGCTCTTGGGGGTATGTAATGGTATTTTGCTAAAAAGCCTCTGTAATACCAAATTAAATTACTGCACTATCTCTTCCTTCAGCATAATCTATTTTTACATCTGGTAGTTTGTATGCCATTACGTGATAAAGTGTACCAATTCCTGTTATTTATTTGTTAAAATTAACTAAATGACAAAGTAGATAGTTGCAAATGTCAACTATTGTAATGTACTTTGCATAGTCTAATAAAATTCAATCAGAAATGGAAGTTCAACCATTAGGGATGATATTTGGAAGTATCCGTGGAATTTTTCCTCGGTTAATGACTGAACGTATGAATCAGTTAGGTTACCATTATTCTTTTGATCAGCTAATTGTATTGATTATTATTAGATATAAGCAGCAAAAATGTCTAGTTCAGCAAGATATTGCTGAGATTATGAAAAAAGACAAGTCTTTAGTATTGAGAATTATTGATGTATTAGAAAAAGATGGCTTAATTGTTAGAACTACTGATCCCAATGACCGAAGAAGAAATATTATTAATCTTACTGGTAAAGGGGTGGATTTGACAAATGATTTCGGTAAGGAGGAACAAAAACTATCTGAAGAGTTAATGGAGGGGTTGAACGAAGAAGAAATTCATTCTTTCTATAAAGTTATTTCTCACATTAAAAATAAGTCTCAGGAACTTTAGATATAATATTTTTTTATTGTAAAAGTTGATAAGTTAAACTATCAACATGTGCAACTATATGTTTATTTGTAAATAATAAATAGATAATTAACATGAAAATGAAAACGATAGCTCTAGGAGTATTGGGGTTTTTCATTATGGTTTCATGTACGCAGAAACCGACTCAAAGAATGAATCAATCTAGTGCAAAAACGTATCCGGTGCAAAGTGTTAGCATCAAGAATGTGGAGTTGCATACAGTTTTTCCTACCGTATTGCAAGGAGAGATTGATATTGAAATTAAACCTCGAATTGATGGTTTTATTGAAGCCGTTTATGTAGATGAAGGCTCAATAGTAAAAAAAGGACAAGTGTTGTTTGAAATTAACTCGCCTGTATCGGAGCAAAATATCGAAACAGCTGAGGCTAATTACAATACCGCTAAATTAGATGTTGAACGTATGCGTCCTCTTGCTGAAAAAGGTATAATTAGTAATGTTTTACTACAAACCTACGAAAATGCGTTTAGCTCGGCTGAGGCAGCATACGAAAGTGCAAAAGCTACTTTAAGCTGGACCAAAGTAAAGAGCCCTGTTGACGGTATCGTTGGTACATTGCCTTTTCGATTAGGTAGTCTTGTGAATAGTTCGAGTATTTTAACCTCAGTGGCTAATACGCAGCATGTGGTAGCTTACTTCTCGATGAACGAAAAAGAATTGCTTCAATATATGAGAAGCTGGGAAGGAAATACACAGGCAGAAAAAATTAAAAACATGCCTTCTGTTAAGCTTTTATTAGCCGATGGTAGTGAATATGAGCATGAAGGACGTATTGAAACAATTTCAGGAGTGGTTGATCCTAATACAGGATCGGTTAATTTCAGAGCTGTATTTGATAATCCAAACGGCTTATTGAGAAGTGGTACAAGTGGTCAGATTATTATTCCACGTACGGTAAAAAATACTTTTCTCATTCCGCAGAAAGCTACTTTTAGTCAGCAGGATAAAATTCTTGTGTTTAAATATGAGAATGGAAAAGTAAAGCAAAAAGTAATATCTGTAAAATCTACTCCCGACGGTAAAAACTATGCTGTTTTTGATGGTTTGAAAAATGGCGACCAGATTGTAACAGATGGTGTTAGTACACTTAAAGACGGAATGGAAATTCAGATTCAATAACCTAAATCGCAAATAATGTTAAAGACATTTATAGAACGACCGGTTCTATCAACGGTCATATCCATACTTTTTGTGGTGTTGGGGGTAATTGGTATATATACCTTGCCTGTAGAGCAATATCCCGACATTGCGCCACCTACAGTTTCGGTTCAAACCACTTATAATGGTGCCAATGCTGATGCTGTATTAAATAGTGTTATTATTCCTTTGGAAGAATCTATCAATGGAGTAGAAGGAATGACTTACATGACTTCTACCGCGTCTAATGGTGGTTCTGCCCGAATTAACGTATTCTTTAAGCAAGGAGTGGATGCTGATATTGCAACGGTTAACGTGCAAAACCGCGTTTCTCAGGCAACAAGTCTACTTCCTTCGGAGGTGACTCAAGTGGGGGTAACAGTACAAAAGCAACAAAGTAGCCGAATTTTGTTCCTGGCTATCTCTTCTGAAAGTGATGATTATGACGGCGAGTTTATACAAAACTATGCCAATATTAATATTATACCGCAAATTAAAAGGGTTACAGGGGTAGGAGAAGCAAGTGTTTTTGGTGCTCGTGATTACTCGATGCGTGTTTGGTTGAACCCTGGTAAAATGGCTGCCTATAAAATATCTCCGGGTGAGGTTATTGCTGCTTTGCAAGATCAGAATATTGAGGCTGCACCAGGTGAATTGGGAGCCAATAGCGATCAAACATTTCAATATGCACTAAGGTATACCGGCCGATTAAAATCAGCTGAAGAATTTGAAAACATCATCATTCGTTCAACCGATGCACAAGTGTTAAAATTAAAAGATGTATCGGATGTTGAATTGGGATCATTATCATATAGTGTTAATACCTTAAATGATGGTATGCCGGCTGTGTTAATTGGTATTAGTCAAACGGCTGGATCCAATGCTCAGGATGTGATTAATGATGTGAAAGCTGTAATGGAAGATGCTGAGCAGTATTTTCCTTCTGGAATAAAATATACCTTTCAAATGGATGTCAGTCAGTTTTTGAATGCATCTATCGAAAAAGTATTACATACATTATTAGAAGCTTTTGTTCTGGTGTTTTTTGTGGTGTTTTTATTTCTACAGAATTTCAGAGCAACCCTTATACCAGCCATTGCAGTGCCGGTGGCCATTATCGGAACTTTCTTCTTCTTGTTAGTCTTCGGATTTTCAATTAACCTTTTAACTCTTTTTGCCCTGGTTCTGGCCATTGGTATTGTGGTGGATGATGCTATTGTGGTAGTAGAAGCCGTTCATGCGCATATGGATGCTGGTGAGAAAGATGCTCGTAAAGCTACTATTAAGGCCTTGAGCGAGATTGCACCTGCTATTGTATCTATTACCTTAGTAATGTCGGCGGTGTTTATTCCGGTAAGTTTTATTGGAGGAACAAGTGGCGTTTTCTTTAAACAATTTGGTTTAACGCTTGCAATCTCAATTGTAATTTCAGCGGTAAATGCATTAACATTAAGTCCTGCACTTTGTGCCATCTTTCTAAAAGCGCATCATGTTCCCGAATTAAAAGATAGTAACCTTATTCAAAGGTTTTACTATTATTTCAATGCAGGGTTTAATGCGGTTACCGAAAAGTATGGTAAGACATTAAACTTTATGGGACGCAAACGCAACCGTTGGATTACTGTTGCTTTGGTTGCTGTTTTCGGAGGGATTTTTTATTTTCTGATTGGAATGATACCTAGCGGTTTTGTGCCACAAGAGGATAGTGGAGGTGTAATGGGTATGGTAACTCTTGCTCCAGGATCGTCATTAGAACGTACCGAAAGTGTAGTTAATGAAGTTGCCCGAATAGCTGATGAGATACCACACGTGCATACTGTAACCAGTTTAACAGGGGTAAGCTTTTTAAGTGGAATGGGAAGTTCATACGGATCGCTTATTATCAAAATGGATCCATGGAACGAACGTGATATTACTACCGCTGATGTGGCTGCTATATTGAAACAGCGAACTGATAGTATTAACAATGCTTCTTTCCTTTTCTTTGGTACACCAACTTTGCAAGGGTTTGGATTAAGTAGTGGAGTTGAATTAAAAATGCAGGATCGTACAGGGGGAGATGTTAATACGTTCTTTAATGTAACAAACGAGTTTTTAGGTAAACTACGTGCCCGTCCTGAAGTAATGATGGCGATGACAACCTTTGATCCTCGATTCCCTCAAAAGGAGATTGAAGCTAATGTTGCTAAAATTAAAGATGCAGGTATTACTTTGGGTGATGTGATGACAACCATGCAATCCTATGTAGGTAGTATGTATATTTCTAACTTCAACTTGTATGGTAAGCAATTTAGGGTTATGGTTCAGGCGCATCCTGAATATAGAACCAAACTGGAAGATTTAAATCATCTAATGGTTAAAACCGGAAGTGGTGAAATGGCTCCAATAACCGAGTTTATTAAGATAAATGATGTTACCGGTCCACAAGCTCTTACCCGATTTAACTTATTTACCAGTATGGATGTAACCATCATACCTAACTATATGGAAGGATATAGTTCGGGGGATGTATTGAATGCCATTCGTGAAACTGAATTGCCAACCGGTTATGGATATGACTTTTCGGGTATGACACGCGAGGAAGTGAATAGTAGTAGTCAAACAGCTATTATCTTCTTGTTGTGTTTGGTGTTTGTATATCTGTTGCTATCGGCCTTGTACGAAAGTTATTTGTTGCCATTGGCTGTTATCTTCTCACTTCCTGTAGGTTTGGCGGGTGTATTTATCTTCATCTTCCTATCTATGATGAACGGTAGTGGTATTGTAAATAACATCTATGTTCAGATATCGCTCATTATGCTTATAGGACTGCTGGCCAAAAATGCCATTCTGATTGTGGAGTATGCTCTTCAGCGGCGTAAACAAGGAATGGATATTGTGAAAGCTGCCGTGAGTGGTGCTGTAGCTCGTTTACGTCCTATTTTAATGACTTCGTTTGCGTTTATCTTTGGATTACTTCCATTGGCTGTGGCAAAAGGAGCTGGTGCTATTGGTAATAAATCAATTGGTATTAGTGCAATTGGGGGTATGTTAATCGGAACACTTATTGGAATTATTGTTATTCCAACCCTGTTTATATTATTCCAAAGTTTGCAGGAAAAGGTGAGTAAAAAAGCATTTGTAGCTGACCTAAGTACCGACAATCATGAAAAAGAATAACAGAATGCGAAACAAAATATACAAATACGTGGTGTTGCCAGGCTTTTTAGTTTGGGTTAGTCTGGCACACACCGGTTGTAAAAGCGGTAAAAACCTGGGGGAATTAAATACTGATACCTCCGGTTTGTACCGCACCGATGAAGCTTCGGAAGATACAAGTTCTATCGCTAGTTTGAATTGGAGTGAGTATTTTACCGACGATCAGTTAAAGAGTTTGATACAGGAAGGTTTGAATAATAACCTTGATCTGAAAGTTGCTGCCGAAAGAATTAATCAGGCCCAGTCGAATCTGAAAATGGCTAAGGCCGCTTTATATCCTACATTAGGAGTAGCTGGTCAGGTTGATCATGCTAGGATTAGTTCTGGTGATAGAGGAAGAGATGTGTTAGGATACGAAGGTAGAAACAACATTACTTTAGGATTAACAACATCTTGGGAAATAGATATTTGGGGTAAGCTGAATAGTCGTAAAAAAGCGCAGTTGGCTTCTTATTTAAATAGTCAGGAGTATGCCCGATTAGTACAAACCAACCTGGTGGCAGGTATCGCAAGTTACTATTACAGTTTAATTGCTTTAGATGAACAATTAAAAATAACTAAGGAAACCATTGAGCTTTTAATTCAGAATACCGAGGCAATGGAGGCAATGAAAGAGGCCGGAATGCAAAACGGTGCAGCAGTGGAACAGAATAAAGCTCTATTGTATAGTACTCAGTTATCTGTGCCTGAATTGGAAAGACAAATTCGAGAAATTGAAAATTCCTTGTGTGTATTGTTAGGCCGAAGGCCGGGTGACATACAGCGAAGTACTCTTGATAATCAGGAAGTACCTGGCGAATTGGAATATGGTGTGCCTTCGCAACTTTTATCGAAACGACCTGATGTGAAACAAGCTGAATTGTCGTTTCGGATGGCTTACGAATTAACCAATGCTGCACAGGCTAGTTTGTACCCTTCGTTTACCATTAGTAGCGGATCAATTGGTTATTCAGCCACTACTTTTTCTAATTTCTTTAGCCCCGAAAATATTGCGGCTAATATTATAGGAGGTATTACTCAACCTATATTTAATAAACGACAATTAAGAAGTAATCTCGAGATTGCTAAGTCGCAACAGCGCGAAGCTGCTCTTAATTTCGAGAGTGTGTTATTAGGTGCAGGACAAGAAGTGTCGGATGTATTGTTTGGTTTTAAAGCATCGCTTGCCAAAAATGAATTACGCAGTAAGCAAATAGCTTCGTTAACTACAGCAGTTGATTTTACAAATGAATTGCTAATGGCTGGTGAAGCTAATTACCTGGAAGTATTAACAGCACAACGTAGTTTGTTAACCGCTCAGCTAAATCGTGTAAGCGATAAGTTGGAGCAATTAAACTATTGTGTTAGTCTTTATAAAGCATTAGGCGGAGGCTCTAATTAGAGTTTTGTCTTTTTTGATAGTTGATGTAGTTTACCTGTCAGCGGACAGGAGGATCCCCACGAAGTGTGTCTCGTGGGGATTTTTTGTATCCCCTTATCAAAAAATATTCTTTCGAGGTAGGGTATAACTTATTTGATGCGGTTATTGATTGAAACGAAAACAATAATCAACTAAAAAGAATAAGTTATGAAAGCAACCGCACGAATATTCGTAACCATGATTTTGGGCGCAATGATAGCACTACCTGTTGTAAATGCCCAAACAGAGACCCCGATAAAAGATCGGACTAAAACACAATTGAAAGATGGCACAGGGGATCAATTAAAAGATCAGCAACAAGATCGACTTAAAGATCAAAAGCAAGACCAGATTCAAGTTATTCTTACCGATGAGCAGCAAGCTTTAATGACTCAGAATAAAGCAGAGGCTAAACAATTCAGGGCACAATTCAGGAAAACACTTTCTCAGGACCAGATGTCTATTTTAGAAAATGCATCAATGACACGCGAACAAAAACGTGAAGCCTTAATGAACTGTTTATCTGAAGAGCAAAAAGAAATGCTTCAGACTCAAAAACAAGTACGATCACAAAATCGCGAACAACTACAAAATAGTATGTCAGCAGAGCAGAAAAAGCAAGTTCGTCAGCGTATACAACAAAGCGATAATTGCGAAACAGCAGCAGCCGTTCAGGAACGTACCCGTCAGCAAACAAAAAAACAAGCTCAGCAACAGGCTCAACAAGAAGCTAAACAACAAGGAGCAGAAAATACCAGTGGCTCTGGTTCTGGAGGAGCCGGTAATGGCAAGGGAGGAAGATAGCCGTGTTAAGAGAAGTTACCTTAGGGTGGCTTCTCTTATTATTTCCATAAATCTTTGGTAGAATAATTACAAAATGGGTAAATGATGAAAAAGCTGGTTATTCTAATGCTTTTAATGATGATTAGTGTATTACAGTGTTGGTCGCAACGAACAGATGTAACGGATAAAGAAAGACTAGCCCGTGTTGATTCACTATTGAGCGATGTATTGTTTGGCGATGATGATTTATTGGATCTGTTATCCGAAGAGCAGAATTTTCAGTTTTTATATGTATCAACTTCATGGAGTAATCGAACCTATTATGCAGGTAGAGAAAATGGCGATTACCAGTCGAATTTAGCAACTCAGGTTTATTATATGAATTCATCTGGTTTTTATGCCGGAGTTTCAGGTAATTGGTATAGTCAGTTAGATCCTAATTACAGAAGTACCGTTATAACCGCCGGATATAGTAAAGGCTTAACTAAGCATCCATTTTTTAGATATCGGGTGTCGGCCGATTATTTTTTGTTTCATGTAAACGATCCTGATTTTGATCCCATCTATAGTACTAGTATTAATGTCGGAATTACATTGAAAAGTAAACATGTAGGAACCCGATTGGATGGTTCGTTATTGCTGGGACAAGAGGTTGGTCAGCAATTTTCGTGGAATACTTATGCAAATATTTACTTAGCCCGGTTTGGTAAGTTCAATTATCTTAGGCTCGAACCCGAAATAAGTTTATTCTTTGGTTCAGAGGCAGCCGAGTTTTTACTAAACGAAGCTTATGTCGATCCATCAACAAATACACAGGTTGATACCTATTATCGTGATGTTTTTGCATTGTTAAACACTCAATTAAGAATTCCTTTAAGTTTAAATTGGAAAAATTTCGACATGCAATGTTCGTATATTTATAATCTTCCACGTACAGTTGGTGATGAAGCTCCATATCCCAATACTTCCTATTTTCGTCTTTCCTTAGGATATATCTTTAGCTTATAAGAGGCTTACATTAATTTATTATGTAATATCATCTCTCAATTTGATATTGCCTTTTACCGAATATTCATAAGGTTTTTAATAATTATTCCTTTTTATCGTATAAATCGATCAACTACTCAAAATATAAATACTAGCTTTGGTTAATTGATTTATTTTGTATTTATTTCCTGCATCTTTTTATAACGAAAGGTAGGAGCAAATGCTTTATTAGCTTCAAAAGAATGAGTGAAGGGGAAATTACGGATATACTCCAAAGGATGTATGAGTAAAATTCTAAATCTGAATCGATACTATTGCTAACTATGAGAAGTTTTTATTTTACACTACTGATTGGAATTATTCTGACCATATTCTGCAAACCGGCATGTGCCACTTCTCAAAAAGTTAGTAACGATGGTTGGTCTAAAAATCATCACGAAAAGAATGTATTGGTTTTAAATGCCTATCACCAAAACTATCATTGGGCCGATGAAATTATGCGTGGAGTTTTCTCCGAACTAGGTGATAAAAACCTTTATGAGCTTTATGTTGAGTATATGGATACCAAGCGATGTTCAGATTCATTGTACTATACTCAGCTACGTGATATTTATAAGCATAAATACCAACATGTAAAAATAGATGTGATTGTAGCCTGTGATGATAATGCCCTGAACTTTATGTTGATGTATCGCAATGAAATATTTCCGGGTGTTCCTGTTTCGTTTTGTGGAGTAGTGGATTATCATTCATCCCGAATAGAGGGTAGGGCAGATTTTACAGGTGTGTACGAAACCTACGATGTACCGGCTAATATTGAGATGATACGTAAGTTTCATCCAAACACCAATCGTTTGGTTGTTATTTCAGATGTAACCGAGTCGGGTAAGGCGCTAATAGCAATGGTGAAAAGGGCAGAAGAAAAATTTAAAGATGCAATTACCATTGATTATTTAATAGATAAGAAGCCAGATGAAATAAAAGAATACTTGAGTCACGAGCATGAAAATACGATTGTCATCTGGGCTATATATCTGCGATTACCCGATGGCCAATTTATTTCAAGTACCGAAAGTATCGACTTTGTTTCGTCGATTACATCGCTGCCTATTTACTGTATTTGGGATGTGGTAGGCCAAGGTGTTGTTGGTGGTAAAATAACTACACCTTTTTATCAGGGGGCCAAGGCAGCCAGCATTAGTAAACGTATTTTGAATGGTGAAAAACCTTCGGATATTGAGGTGACGGGGAGCCCTATGCTTTATAAGTTTGACAATAACTTATTGAGTAAATATAATATATCACTCGAACTATTACCAAACGGGAGTGAAATACTAAATCAACCTACTTCCTTTTGGCAGGCGAATAAAAAATTACTTGTAAGCTTATTGTCCATCATAATTTCGTTGCTATTAGTAGTGTTTACTTTGGGGTATTTATATCGAAAAAGTAAGAGGGCTGAGGCTGAAATCAAGCAGAAAAATAATGAGTTAAAGATAGCGAAACAAAAGGCAGAGGAAAGCGATCGGTTGAAAACCATCTTTTTAGCTAATTTAAGTCACGAGATTAGAACCCCTATGAATGGTATTATTGGCTTTACCGAAATAATTATGAGCAATAAGCTACCCCAAAGCGAGGTGGATCAGTTTATTGATATTATTAATAAAAGTGGTAACCGACTTTTGCATTTAATAGATGATCTGATTAATATTTCAAGAATTGAAGCCAATCAGGTATCTATTCATCCGGCTAATACTGATTTAAACGATCTGCTCGAAAGCGTATATAAATTTTATACGCCTTTAGCTAATCAGAAACAACTTGCTTTTAACTACCATAAAAATTTTAATAATGAGGTATGGGTATGGATTGATAAACTAAAAGTGGAGCAAGTACTGATTAATCTATTGGGTAATGCCTTTAAATTCACTACCCAAGGGATGGTTGAGTTGAATTGTACTTATACTTCAAATGAATTACAATTCAGTGTTAAAGATACGGGTAAGGGTATAAGAGCTGAGATGCGAGCTATTATTTTCGATCGTTTTAATCAGGTTGAAAGCAGCTCTGTTAATGGTACCGAGGGAATGGGGCTTGGGCTCTCTATATGTAAATCGTTTGTCGAAAAAATGGGTGGGTCTATATGGGTTAACTCTGAACTAGGAAAAGGTTCTGAATTCTTTATTAAGTTACCTTTAGTAACCGTACCCAGCTAAGAAAATATGGTGCCGTAATACCTTTTTATATTTAAACATTAATAACCGATTAAGTGTATAAACCACCTCATTCCAGCCTTCTACTAACGGTCGAAGGAGACACCATTTTCTGAAGTGTATTTACAGTAATATCTTCCTCTCCTTGAGAGGATAGATGTGAGGTGTTTTTCCAGTATTCGCAATCACATAGTTTGGGATTAGTTGTATCTCGATAGAACTAATATCCAAACTTCATCAATCTATTCCTTTTTTAGAAAAAGGAATCAAAAACTTTTCTGATTGAGGGGCTTGCTACGCACCGTTGACGAACTAATGGCTACAGGTGCAACTTCTCGTACCTCGAAGCCACCATTCCGCCAAGTTCGCAACTAGCCCAGGCAATCAGAATTTCGAAACGTTGTTTCGATTGAGGATATGTTGCTCTAGAATGATTACATGAATAGGTAACAGTTTTGTTATCTCAAGTTTTTATGATGAATCAAGGAATGGTTTATTTACAAATTTAATTGTGAGATTCTATTTGCGGAGCCATGGTCCCGAAGCATCGGGATCTCTGGTACCGTTTTGTAGCTGATGACAGAAAGTATGTTAATAGAATCTCCCTTTGCTAAAAAAATCTGCCTAATGTAGGCTGGGGAACCAAACTCACTATTATGTTGGCGAAGGATAACAACTTCAGGGAAGTTGAATATTTAACCACCTCATCCCGACCTTCTCCTGTTAGGAGAAGGAGACACCCCTTAGGGTAATGTATTAAGTGTAATGTCCTCCTCTCCTTGAGGAGAGGAAAGAGGAGAGGCACTTTTCTTGCATTCAATATCAGATAACTTCGCTGTAGTTACATCTCTATACAACTGAAATATACCCAAACTTCATCAATCTATTTCTTTTTTTAGAAAAAGGAATCAAAAACTTTTCTGATTGAGGGGCTTGCTACGCACCGTTGACGAACTAATGGCTACAGGTGCAACTTCTCGTACCTCGAAGCCACCATTCCGCCAAGTTCGCAACTAGCCCAGGCAATCAGAATTTCGAAACGTTGTTTCGATTGAGGATATGCTGCTCTAGAATGATTACATGAATAGGTAACAGTTTTGTTATCTCAAGTTTTTATGATGAATCAACTAATGGTTTATTTACAAATTTAATTGTGAGATTCCATTTGCGGAATCATGGTTCCGAAGCATCGGGAACTTTGGTACTTTCTGTAGCTGATGACAGAAAGTAAGTAAACGGAAAAATTCTTTGCTAAAAGAAAACTGTCTATGTAGTAGATATGCCGTGTATTAAGTGTAAGCGTTTCCTCTTCTTGAGGAGAGGATAGAGGTGAGGTGTTTTTCTTGTTTTCGATATATCCTAAACTCTGCTAATCCTAGCTGGATTGAATGCCATCTTCGTGACTTTATCATCTAAAAAAATAGTGATATTGATAATTAATGCTTTGTATAGGTTATTTAATAATAATTGCAACTTAGAACTCTCATTACCGTTAAACATCATCTTGAAACTAATTAAAATTCTAACAACCAATTTTCAACATCTATGATTATCTACGGAACAAGAAGCTTTAGTGGCAAAGCGGTTCAAACCAATAACACGTGCCCCAATTGTAATACACAAGGCCAAATGGTTTTTCAGAGTGCGATACGATATGCACATATTTTTTGGATTCCTCTTTTTCCTTTTCAAAAAATAGTAGTAGGGCAATGTCAGCATTGTAAAAAAGTGTATGATAAAAAAACGTTTGATTCACGCATGTTTGCTACAGCGGATGAGGTGAAGCAACGACAATCGTTTTCTGTTTTTCATTTTACAGGACTGATAATTATTGCTGCTTTTGTTGTTTGGGGTATGTGGCCAGAGTCAGAAGCCTCACGAAAAAACAGAGAGATGGAAAAGCAGCATCAGCTTGAGTTATTGCAATCGAAACTTGATCATCCACAGGTGAACGATATTTACTATGCAAAAGCAGGCGATACCCTTGTTAGTGGTAAAACATACCGACAGAGTTTTGTATTAAAGGTGATTAATTCCAGTGCGGATTCTGTTGGTTTCGAATTAAGTAATTTATTGAAAATAGATCGTAAACTAGTTGGTAATGCTTATGCTTCGGTGGGTGAAGAGGATGATTATTTTGCTCCGGAAAACATATACTCCAATTCTGTAAAAGAATCAAAAGAACGAATTTCGAAAAAGCTAATTCTGGACGATTTTGTTATTTATCAGGTAAAACGAGATGAGACAAACTAAATAAGTACCTTCTTGATTAGATAAGATATTGTACAATATTTAAGCTGACAATAAAGCCTTTTGTGATTTTGTTGTCAGCTTTTTTTATTGTTAATGTAACTGTTTATTGCGGGTGTTAAATTAGTAAGTTATATAAAGTCAGGTGTATATAAGTTGTTCTGTCGGTTAATAAATAATTATGAGCATCGCGAAACAAGTAATCACTCTTTCGATTAAATTAGCATGCTTATTTTTTGATCAATATGAACATAGTGCAAGTTGTTCGAGGTGTAGAAAAATTATTTGAATCACTCGAAAAAGATATTCATAAGATGCAGAAGCATACCAGTATACACTGTGTCGAAAACTGCATACATTGTTGTACTACAACTAAAATAGAGGCAACAGCCATTGAGTTTTTACCCTTAGCCTATCATTTATATAAAACGGGGCGATACAAAGAGGTATTAGCTAAGATTGATCAGTTAAACAACGAGTTTGCTTGCCCGCTGCTTAATGTTTTATCTCACGAAGGAAGTAAACCAGGATGTACCTTTTACCCTTACCGAGGGTTAATATGCCGATTGTTTTCCTATAATTATGTAACCAGTAAGTATGGGGTAAAAAAAATAAATGCATGTAAAACCATCAGGCTTAATCAGCCATTGGAAGTAGATAAAGCCAATCAGCTTCTGCTAACTAAAACCATTTGTCCGAAAGCAAGCGATTATTATTCGCGATTGCTGTTTATACATTTTAACGAAGCACGCAATTTATATCCAATAGGAACAGCCATACGCATTGCAATTGATATGGTGTTAACCTATATGAGTTATAAGGGTAAAAAAGTAATGTAATTATTACTTACAGGTACTTATATTATTAATTGATAGATACTGATATAAATATATGTCGAAAAAGCATCAACTTAAAGGTCTCGAAATTATTTTTGAAGATCAGGATATAATCGTTGTCAATAAGGCAAGCGGACTGTTAACCATTGCCACCGTGAAGGAAAAAATTCATACAGCTCATTACATGCTGAATGAGTATGTGAAAAAGGGCAACTCAAAATCAAGAGCTCGTGTTTTTATTGTACATCGTCTCGACAGAGATACTTCGGGCTTGCTTTTGTTTGCCAAAAACGAACGGAGTAAACTGTTTTTACAGCAAAACTGGACTGATTTTCAGAAGAAGTATATTGCAGTAGTGCATGGTATATTGACCGAAAAGCAAGGTGTAATCGAATCGTATCTGCAAGAGAATAGTGCATGTCATGTATTTTCAACCCCGGATAATAATCGTGGGAAATATGCCAAAACCGAGTATAAGGTTTTAAAAGAATCAGCTGGTTACAGTTTGCTGGAGGTAAAGCTTTATACCGGACGTAAAAACCAAATTAGGGTACACTTGTCGGAGCAAGGGCATTCAATTGTTGGAGATAGAATGTATGGTAAAGTTAAACTTCAGGGGGCACGACTGGCTTTACATTCAAGCTCGTTGGTTTTTACCCATCCGTTTTCGAAAAAAGAGATGAGTTTTAAAACAAATGTTCCGCAATCGTTTAATTCTTATTTTAAGCATAACGAAGCAACGAAATAATAACAGTAATTAATAGAATTAATGGGGTGTTGCTGGTAAAGGTATTGGAAAGAAAGTGTTAAAGTGCTTCTGCTATAATTAAAACATTGTTTTTTTTGTTTACTATTGTGAGTCGTTTTCTTTTTAAATTAATGCAATGAAAACAGTAATCCTAACCGTGTTTTTATGTGGCTTCGTTGTTTTACTACAAGCTCAGAGTAGTACTTCCGTACCTCAAAAAGATAGTATCTCAATTTTTAATAATGATATAAAACGACCTGCGGGCTTGGATAGTAAAATTGAGTATAAAGCAGATGATACCAATGTTTTTGAAAAGTATCATAATTGTAAAAACAAAAAATCATCCAAATTACAGGCCGAGAAAGCACAAGTGTTGGAAATGCCATGCTATTATCCTGATGGCAGTTTTTCAATGCCTGTATGTAAGCCCGATAGTACCGTTACTTATTCGTTATTGATTAAAACGGAATAAGCACCCTCAGTCCTGTATCTGCATAGTGCATACTCTTCCCCCTGGGGAAGTGCCCATAGGGCGATTGGGGAACTAATTTGCAAGTCCATTTTTGCCATCATCAGAATTATTAATCAACTTTTAAAAATGTCTGAAGGACATTAACAATAATAGCCGCGGGTGAAACCCGTGGTTTCAAGGTATTGGTTACCCAACCCTGAAGAGGGTTGAATGGCTTTTTATTTCCTGCCGCAACACCATTTGATAATAAAGAACAGCACTAAGTGCGGCAGTGCCTTGCTTATTTTTAACCCCGGGTTCAATCCACGTGAGAAAACACCCCCCTCAGTCCTGCGGACAGCTCCCCAAAGGAGCATTTTACCCGTGCATACTCTTCCCCCTGGGGAAGTACCCATAGGGCGATGGGGGTATTAAACTGCTAATCAAATTCCTTTTTATTATTCTCATGTATTCAATCCACGAGAGAAACACCCCCTCAGTCCTGCGGACAGCTCCCCAAAGGGAGCATCCTACCCGTGCATACTCTTCCCCCTGGGGAAGTGCCCATAGGGCGATGGGGGAACTAATTTGCAAGTCCATTTTTGCCATCATCAGAATTATTAATCAACTTTTAAAAATGTCTGAAGGACATTAACAATAATAGCCGCGGGTGAAACCCGTGGTTTCAAGGTATTGGTTACCCAACCCTGAAGAGGGTTGAATGGCTTTTTATTTCCTGCCGCAACACCATTTGATAATAAAGAACAGCACTAAGTGCGGCAGTGCCTTGCTTATTTTTAACCCCGGGTTCAATCCGCGAGAGAAAACACCCCCCTCAGTCCTGCGGACAGCTCCCCGAGGGGAGCATCCTACCCATGCATACTCTTCCCCAAGGGGAAGTGCCCATAGGGCGATGGGGGTATTAACTTTCGAATCAGATTCCTTTTTATTATTCTCATGTATTCAATCCACGTTAGAAACACCCCCTCAGTCCTGCGGACAGCTCCCCAAAGGGAGCATCCTACCCGTGCATACTCTTCCCCAAGGGGAAGTGCCCATAGGGCGATGGGGGTATTAACTTTCGAATCAGATTCCTTTTTATTATTCTCATGTATTCAATCCACGAGAGAAACTCCCCCTCAGTCCTGCGGACAGCTCCCCCAAGGGAGCATTTTACCCGTGCATACTCTTCCCCTTGGGGAAGTACCCGTTAGGGCTATGGGGGAACATTTTACGTGAGCTCTAATTTATAATAATTCCAAATTAACATATTTGAACTACTGAATGCTACAACCGGTAAGGATTAGATCCAATCAAGCAAGTATTAACGTGTGCAACGGTTGCGAATGCTAGTAACTAACAAAAAATGTGAAAGCTTGCCGGAGAATTAACAATATGTTATTTTAAGAAGCAAATATAGTTGGAAAACCCTCACCGGCTGGTCATCAACCCATCTTGTTTTAGCAGACCAGAGCGGAAGAAGAGGCCGGAGAGGTGACCGCAATATATCATTTAATTTTTTGAATTATGAGTTTCAACGAAAACTATGAGGAATGGAAAGAATTGATTGAAGCAGTGCCCGATGGTGAGGTTAAATTACCCAATCAACCCATTGATGATTTTGCAGCATCGTGTGAGACCCTGGCCATAGAGGCCCAGCGTGATAAGGAAGCATTAACCGGTGCAGGCCTTGATGTAAAAATTATCGACGAAGTCACTCCACTTACCGGAGCACTGCGTTATATACAGGCGAATTGGATGAGTGAATTCAGAGCCCGTCAGGAGGCCCAAAAAGAATGGCAGCAGCAGTCTCCTGAGGCTTATAAGCTAAGAGATGATATGCTGCATCATTTTACATTTGCCTACCGTAAAGACAGTAACCTGCTACAAAAAGTCCGTCGTTTACGTGAGGGAAGCAGCAATGCCGATATGATTCAGGATTTAATAGAACTGGCTGTACTTGGAGAAAATAATCCTCAACCGCTTGGGACAATTAACTTTGATATGCCTGTTTTACAAGAGGCAAAGAAGCTCTCGCATTCTCTATCGGAATTGCTGGCTCAAGCTAACGGAACAGCAGAAGAGGGTGGCGGAAATAAATTATTACGAGATAAAGCTTATACCCTTCTTTATAAAAAAGTACAGGAAATAAGAGAGTATGGTCGTTATGTTTTTTGGAAGAATGATGAGCGACTTAAAAAGTACATTAAAGCTTAAAACCCTTTATTTTGTTAGCCCCCGAGATTGTTTCACACCTTCTTCGGGGGATATTCACCCTTTTTTATGCAAAATTTCGATCTCAACGGGCAAAATATCAATCTCAACGAGTAAAATATAGTGGTTAATCACTTATGAGAACCGCATATTTGGTCGTTTTTTTGAAAATAATCAGCAATTTTAAGCCGCCCCTGAGCAATTTGACAAGCTTCCTGAGTAAAATATCTAAAATTACCGGTCAAATAATAGTTCCCATTGGCATATTTAACCCTTCCCTGAGCAATATTTTGCTTACCACGGCAATTTCTTCTAACAAACAGCCCTTTTATTTAACTAATAAACAAGTTCTGTGCTTTTAGTTACACCACTTGTATAACAATAAAAGACACATAAGTATGTATTTATAATGTGTTTGTTGTTGAAATACATAAAACTACCATTTATCTTCTGTTTTACTTCGTTAAACTAAAAACGCAATGGTTTATTAGCATAATACCCGTATTCTACTATTTTTGTAAACGTTAATTTCTAACCAAATACTATGAATCTCTATTACTCACCTATTTGCTTTTTTCCTTCAACCATGATGGGCAATTGCTTAATCGTTTATAAACGTATTTTTTTTAATAAACGACTATAAGTAATTAAAATGATTTTGTTCCATAAATTCAAGGCGTTACAAAAGAATAGGAAGTAATGGCGGATATAAAGTAGTTGTAGCTAATTAACTATCTCATAAGAAGAAAGTTCTATTCATGAAAGAGATTGAGGAATACTATATAAAAGAACGAGAAATATTTAATAAAGTATTGAATGTTACTCTGGAAATTTCATTAAATCAGCATGGGATTAATACTGATGGTCGAGGCGTTAGAGGAATGAAAATTTTTACAAGACAAACGACTACAGGAATTTCATTGTCCAAATTATTACCTCAGATTAACTACCAATTTGGTGAGGATGATGAACTTTGGGATGTGTGTTCCATTGCGTCATTATCAAGAAATATGCTTGAAGGATATTTGTCTTTACATTTTTTTGGATTGGAAAATATTACTCCTGAAGAAGCTGAATTAAGATTTTTTATTCTCCAATATCACAGAAATATTGAGTGGTATAATATTAGAAAGAATGAAGATACAGATGGTAGTCAACTTGTTGATTTTGAAGAAGGACTTCCAAAAGAAAAAGAAAGAATAAAGAAACATACTTTTATCAGTAAATTACCAGAAACTCAACGCAAAAGAGCTATTAAAGGAATTGAGATTTATAAAACTAAGTCTGATTTTGAAAATGAGCTTACTGTTTGTAAAGATTTGAGAAAAAACTATAGACTGCTTTCAAATTTAGTTCACCCATTGCCGTTATCTGTGGAGAGGATTGATAATGAACGAGGAAGAGGGGTTAAAAATATATATGACATGAACTATATTTTGTTGTCTTTAATAATTGCAAGAACCTTTCTTGCTGCCTCTACAGTTGGTATTGCTGATTTGTTTTCTGAGACATTAGGAAAAAAATATAAAAACGAAATAGACTCAATTCGAGGTTATATAAATGAAAATAACTAGCTACAACAAGCCATCATAATACATTGCGCATGAGAATATTAACTGTAGTAGTTTTAGGAGGTTAGGCAAAGATAATTAACTTTGTGAGAGAATGAAAAAGCGCAACGTATCATATGGCCAATCCGTTGTGCAACATATGTAAGCGGATTGAGTACGCTAGCAATTGAATTAAATAGATTTGACTTTCAGTTGAATAAGAAAAAATATTTTAATTGGAATTCCCAGAAAACAAATTGAATAATAAAGAAAGATGAGAATTGGATTATCAAGATTAGGAAAAAGAAAGGTTTATAAAAATCAGTGGATTGCAACTGATTTTATTACCATAATACTACCTATCATACCGATAAAGACTTATTTTATTACAAAGAATGAGCACAAACAGATTAATAAATTTGCGGCAAAATTTGATTGGATTAGTGTGATAAAAGGATTTTTTAGTTTCTGGTTCTTGTTTTGGGGCATTCTATTTACATTATCACCACCTTATAGATATTTGAATCACTATTTTGGATATAGTGAGATGCATGACAGCCGAATTTTTGGAATTGGTTTTCTGATTATTTCTATGGTCTTATTCTTATTAGGGCGTTTCAGTATTAAAGGAAGATTAGAAAGAGAATTATTACATAATGCAATTGAAATAAATGCTTTGCCAATATGGTTAACAATAGATTCAATAAAAGATATTATTAAAAAGATAGATGCTAAGATTTACTTTGCTCGTAAAGGTGTAGACTATGACTTGATTGAAACTCTAAAGAATCGAGATTATGATAAAGAAATGATTCCATTACTTTATGCGATGTTAGCGTATAAGAGATTAATTGAAAAATCAGAACAGATAGATTATTATTACCAAGAGATTAGAAAACAATACGTTGCACAACAATAAATATACGGTATTGTGAGAATGGAAATAAATAATTTATATCGCACTATAACACAGTAATATACAGCGCTTTTTAAGCAAGGTTTAAAAATTGCCTATCATACATTTTACTATACTTTTTGATGCAAAATAACGGAGAAAAAAGAAATTAAATTTTTTTTATTTTTTTTCAATCAAGCCGTTTTTGCCTTCCATTTTATTTCAATTGCATTCAATCCGGTTTTTTCTGCTAATAAATTAGTTTTGCAGCCGATGAAAATTATTTACCACAAAATTTTTGTTTATGGTTAAACTCATTGGTACAACGGAGAACGGCAGAAATAAACTTATTCATAAAATAAGACTTATAATATGATGAAATAACACAACTTTCGGTTGAGCTTGAGGATAATCATAAGCCATTATTTTTTAACATTTTAAAAGAAGCTTATGATGATAAATCAGAAAATTGTTGCGGAGAACTTTGAAAAGGATTGCCTTGCTGTATTTGAGAATTTACTGCAAGGCTACAGGAAGGCAAAAGAATCGACAGTATGGGAATCTAAAATGGATAACCTTGTAGAGAAATTAACACATTTACCTACTGCTCCATTCCCTACTGAGTTAATGAAACTCTTTGATTATGATTTTCTCGTACAATCGGAAGATATAAATAGTATAATTGAAAAAGCCCTTATTATCAGGGAGCGGATGAAGCATACCAAGAGGTATGTTACCATCAATGAACGATACTTCTCATTTTTATTTCTACCTCCAAATACTCACCTTAAAAGACTTGAAGTGTATAATAACGAAGGAGAACTTTGTTATTTACAGGTCAGTAAAATCCGAATAAAGCCAAAAGCAATACTCCAATGGCTAATACCCGGCAACAAACAAGTCAAATTTCAAGATGTAATAAATTTCAGGCAAAAGACCTTTAACTATAAGGCATTAGAGATTTATTACTACTCACCTCTCGTTGACCTTTCGTCAACAAATCCCCAGGACTATTATAATTTTTTCTGCGACTATTTTGGGAAACTTCAATTTCTCAAGTATTTCAAATCAAACGGAAACATTGAAGCGTTTCCAAACCTCCAACAAATCAAGCCAAGAACGCACGATGCAATCTTAAAGCTTTCTAGTGCCCAACAGGTGCTTTGGGCTTACTTTCTATTTCGGCTTTTGGGCTTAAAACACCGGGTAGATGTTGGAAATTCAACACTTGCCCGATTTTTATGTGTGGTAAATGGTATTGATATGGATAATTACAAAAATTCGTACTTCTATCGGCTGATAGATAAAGCTCCATACATTAAAAATGACAAGAATCTTTTAGTTGACCTTGAAGTTATCAAGTTGCATTTTCAGGAACGTAATTTACCAACAGGTGACATCGAAAAAGTAATCATTGAAATTGTAACCCGATAATTTGCAAAAATACCGATTACCATTTATTGCTTTTTATTGCCATTTGAATTAAAAAAGTATCCGACAAAAACAGCAAAAAATGTCCGACAAGGCTAAATAATGCCTTTGTAATATATTGAAAACATGAGACATAAAAATTAATTGAAAAATGTCGGATAGTCCGACGTTGGAAATTGCTATGCGCCTATCCTATACTTGCTATCGAAAATTTTGAATAAAAAAACAGCAAGAAAATGGATGAGCAAATAGAAGAACAGATAGAAGAGAAAATCGACTTCAAAGCTGAAACTTTAAAGAATCTTGAACAGCTAAACAAAAAGGTTTCAGAACTAATAAAAGTACAACATAAAGCCGGAACAGGCTTTGACTATGTTAATGCTGCGGAACTGGCCCTGCTATTGGGCGAAAGTGTTAAAACCATTTATGGCAGGGTATATAATAAACAGATTCCCTTCTATAAACCGGGTGGTAAGATATTACTGTTCAAACTGGATGAAGTAATGGATTGGATTAAAGCTGGCCGTCATTCTTCCTTGGAGGAAATAAAGAGCAATGTGTAATTGGTTATATGCAGTTCTAATAATCTAAAACTCCAATGAAGGAAAAGAAGGAAAGAAAGTCTCAAGGTAAAAAACAGGAAATCAGGTTCTCGTTCTTTAAGCTTTTGTTGAAGAAAAAATCACACACTCAAGTTCTGCCGGAGAGCCAGTTATGTAATCATTTGAACATAGTAAAGAAGTAGAGAATGCCAACTATTTATATATGCGGTAGTGATATACCCGAAAACAGTTCCAAAGGCTTGGTTGATACCGATAAAATTAAAGCCAAACTAAAGTCATTGAAATGTGCCGTTGTAAATCCAACTGAAATGCCCTTTGCAAAAATGAGTTGGACTGACAAACTGGATAACCGTGTTCAGCTTTTAAAGAAAAGCCAGGCGGTTTATGTTCTGCCCAATTGGAAAGAGAGCATAATGTCACGCATAGAGCTGACCGTTGCGATGGACTTAAAGTTGGAAACCATTTTTCATCCGATGAGTCACAAAGAGATAAAGCAAATAATAACCGCCCTTGGCAATTAGCTCGGTTCCGGCAGGGTTGTTCAAGGGTAGCCCTGCCATTATTTAAGTATCAAATTCAGAACGATTATGAAAACAAAAACAGTAGCAAGAATCAAAGATGTTAGCATCATGCTTATTGATGATGCAGAAAAGTTAGTACCCATAAAACCAATATGTCAAGCTTTAGAAGTTAATTACTCAAGCCAGTTAGAAAAGATTAAGAGTGATGAAATATTGGGTTCAACTGTACCGCTCAGGGGTATAGTTGCTGCCGATGGAAAAGAACGAGAAATGGCTTGCATTCCTTTTAAGCTTGTATTCGGTTGGCTATTTACAATTAACCCCAAGAATGTCAAGGCTGAGGCTAAAGAACAAATCATTAAGTACAGGCTGGAATGCTACAATGCCCTGTTCAATTATTTCACCGACCAGGGAGAGTTTTTAGAGCAAAAGCAAAAGGCTTTGGAAAAGCAATTAGAAGAAGTGGAACGAATACGAAATGATTATAGCGACCAGAAGAAGCTGCTCAATGACGCAAGAAAAGCACTTAACGATATAAAGGAGTTGACTTTTGAAGAATGGCAAATGAATAAACGACAATTATCACTGGACTTTCCAAACTAAAACACATGATAGCATTAGCACCGAATACGTTATCGAAGTTATATTATTTCGATAACCGCATAAAGAGTTTCTATGAAAAAAACGGCTATACCAATATTCCGTTTGATGGCAATAAAATTCAAAAAATGATTGAAGATTCACAGTTGGAGCTGAATGCTCTCTTTTACAAGATTTGGGGTTCAGATATGGGCTACCACCTGTTAGATAAGTTTTATGATTTCAGGGGTAACGTTTATGAGTTCTTTATGAGCCTTGACAGCAACAACCGTGAGTTATTGACAGGAAAAGACTGGTAGCCGATGGATGCAAAAAGGGTCATAGAGCAAATCAATGATGAAGTTTATGAGGTAGTCTCCAATTTTGTCACACTAAAAAAAGCAGGGGTTAATTACAAAGCTTGTTGTCCGTTTCACAATGAAAAAACGGCTTCGTTCAGCGTTAACCCGGCAAAAGGAATTTTCAAATGCTTTGGTTGTGATAAAGGCGGTAATGCCATTGAGTTTATTAAGGAGCATGAAAACGTTGAATTTAAAGAAGCCGTTGAAATTGGCGCAAAGCTTTTGAACCTCAATTTTGAATGGAAGAAAAGCACCAATTGGGATGAAGCCAAATTTAAACATGAAGAAAGCCTGAAAATTGCTTGTAGTATTATTGAGAAGTTCTTTTTGGAACAGGTTAATCACAAAGATGCCCAGCAGTATATCAAGGAGCGTAATATGGCTATTCCTGAAAATGGCAGCTTCAATATTGGTTATGCTCCAACGGACAATGCTCTACTGGCCCATGCACGAGAAAAAGGATTAAAAACAGAGATACTTGAAGAAATTGGTGTACTCAAAAGCAATGAAAAAGGCGTTTATGACTTTTTTAGAAACCGATTGATATTCCCTGTTTCCAATTCACGAGGTCAGACTATTGCATTTGCAGGGCGTGACCTGAATGAAAATCCGAAGGTCAAGTATTTGAATACGCCTGAAAGTTACATTTATACTAAAGGTAATGAGCTGTATGCTTTAAATGTGGCTCGCTTTGCCATTAAAAACAATGACAGAGCATATATAGTTGAAGGTTATTCCGATGTGCTTCGGATGCACGATATAGGTGTGGTAAACACAGTTGCGACTTGCGGAACTGCACTTACCAATGCACAGGCAAAGCTCCTGCAAAAATATACCAATAAGGCTACACTTATTTACGATGGCGATAGTGCTGGGCGAAATGCCATGTGCCGAAATGCTGAAATCCTGATTAAGAACCAATTTCACGTTTCGGTATTGGTACTCCCGGAAAAACAAGACCCTGATTCTCTTTTCATCGACAACAAAACGTTTCTTCAGTACGATGAACAACAGGAAGATTACATCATCTACAAAACGGCTGAATACGCTGACCGCTTTGCAAATGACCCTGTAAAGAAATCGGAAGTAATAAAACGTATGGCTTCCTTGATATGCTGCTATGACAAAACAAATCAGGAGGTCTATCTTGACTTTGTTTCTGAACAGATTAAACCGAAAAAAGCATGGCAGGATGCTTTAAAGGATTATAGTCAGCCTAACGAGAAGAAGATTAAGAAAAAAGAAAATATCAGCGATATAATCAAGCTGAAAAAGGAACAACAGGAGAATCTTCTGACCAACCAGTTTTATGAAGAAGATGGAGCTTATTGGACGGTTGAAGGAAAGAACCCGAAGCAAATATCGAACTTTACTTTTGAAGCCTTATTCTGTGTGTTCCATAAAGACCCACAGGGCAGAACTGACCTGAAATATGTTTTGCGCCTGATGAGCCAATACGGAAGAAAACGCCTGGCTATTATTTCATCCGATGATTTTTGCACCCCTGCATCTTTCAAGAAACAGGTACACAGGCGACATGGATTCTTTTGGTACGGTAACGATAGCCAGCTCGACAATATTAAAAATGTGAAACTGCTTGGAATACCCGAAGCCAAAGAGTTGGAGCGTGTAGGTTACAATGAGGAAAACCGCTTTTGGGTATTTGCAAACGGTTTGTACTACACTAAAAACTTTCATCCAATTGATGAATACGGTATCACTACACACGCAACACAAATAATCAACATGGATGAATTTGAAAACATTCCTCCGGAAAGTCAGATACGAATTAACGATACTTTTCATGTACTCAATACCACAGCAGAATTTATCGGTAAGTATGGAAAGGATAAGCTAAAGGAGAATATAAAACAGGGCCAGGTTAATTTGTTGCATTTCTTCTATCTGCCCTATGGTAAAGCTCTTAAAATTGGTAGTTCCGATGGTGGTAATCCATTCAAAGAAAACTCAAAGTATGTGAAGCCGATAAAAGGTAGCGATTGGAACTTCGGAAAATGGGCAACTTCAATGAGCAGTGTTTATCCCGGTAATGCCGAATTATTGATTGCTTATTACATTTCAACCGTTTTTAGTGACCTTATCTACAAAGCTAATTTCGGGTACTTCCCTTTATTATTCCTGTTTGGAAAACGCCAATCAGGTAAGAGTACCGCAGCTCGAAGCATCATGTATATGTTTGGTAAGCCACCGATGGAAGACGGTATTAACCTTGCTTCGGGTAGTACAAGTACAGGTATGCAGCGAAGTATGGATTCTACAACCAACCATCCATTTTGGGGTAATGAGTATAAGAACAGCATTCATAAGAATACCATCGAGGCGTTAAAAGGTATTGCCGACCGTAACGGAAAATTGACAGGTGTAAAATCGGGAGGCAACGAAACACGTATTGCCAAGCCCAGGGGTTCGGGAATTATTAGCGGTCAGGATTTGCCAACACAAGACCCTGCTTTATGTAGCCGTAGTTTATTGGGCGAATTTGATGATACCAATCGGGGTAACTATTCCGATTTAAAATCATTTAAAGCAGCCGAGGAAAGTTTACAGTTTACCAATATTACATGCTCTGTTTTTGATTTTCGGTATTTGGTTGAAGAACATTACTCAAAAGAGGAACCGGGAGTAAGCTCAGAGGTCATGGATGAACTTACCAGGGAATACGGTAATGTTGACCGAAGAACGGTACTCAATATCTCATCAGTACTGACACCAATGAAAATTCTTATGGAAAATTCCGATTTGGAGTTTCCGTTTGATTATCATACCGCAAAACAGGCTTTAATCCGCTCTGCAAAACTTACCATATCCGTACAGCATCAAAGCGATGAAGTGGAGCAATACTTTCATGTGCTGCAATCTTTGGTTAACCTGTACAAGCTTACCGAGGATGTACATTACAAGATTGTGGTTGGAGAAAACAACAGCAAACAGCTTTACCTGAGAGTTGGCTCGATACACGGACTGTACAGGGAACAAGCACGAAAAGAAGGATTGACCACGCTTGACCAGGCGGTTGTTGGTGAGTACCTGAAGAAACACCGCTCATTTATAGAACACCGCAGAAAAAATGTATTGTTTGGCAAAAGCCGGACAAGTGCCTACATACTAAATTATGACATGCTCAAAGACCAGGGTATTGAATTGGAAAGGATAACCTTATAAAATACAAAACTATGCAGTTTTACTTTAGCTATGGTATTAAAGCAAAAACCGTCCTCATTTCCTCAATCTCTATGAGGATAGATATTAATAGATTGATATTTAATACTATATATTTTTTTACTCTAAAAATAAGTGAGGACGGGTGAGGGATGAACGAGGGATATATGAGGGACGAGTGAGGGAAAAATGGCTCTCGTCCCTCACCTGTCCTCATTGTCCTCATTTTATTTTGCTGATAATAAGGAATATAACTAAAAAGTGAGGAATGAGGACGGTTTTATGAAATTACCATAGCCCACAGAAAAGCATTTAAAAAAAATCAAAATAGCATTAATTAAAAATATTTGAATCGAATGAAAAAGAACGATAACGTACAGAAAAACAATAACATTCACGATAATTTCTTTAAAAGTCTTTTTTCAGTAAAAGAGAATCTTGCCGATTTGCTTCACGGCTCTTTACCTAAAGATGTTTTGCAAGGGCTTAAAATTGAAAGTCTGGAGTACGACCCAACCGAATATGTGGACCAGGAGCTTGCACCGTATTTCAAAGATATTTCATGCAATATGCTGTTTGGTCATACGGATATTAAAGTCTCCTTGCTGTACGAACACAAAAGTTATCCCGATAAAAACATACACCTACAATTGTTACGGTATATTTTGAATGTATGGGAGAACCAGGTAGCCAATAAACAAAAGCTCACGCCTGTTATTACAATGGTATTCTATCACGGCAAACGAAAATGGAATGATTCGGGTTTTGTTCAGGTTCCGGAGGTGCTTAAACGCTTTGTGCCTTTGTTCGATTATGCTTTGTTTGATACAAAAGATATTGAAGACCATGCTATCATCCGTCACTTTAAGCGACCAAGTGTAAAAGTAGCAGTATGGTTTATGAAGCGAAGTGATAATCTTATTGGCTTTATCAAGAATAACCCTGATTTGGCACGAGAAATGTTCAGTCAGCTAAAGGAAATTGACGAAACTATTTTCCAAAAAATAGCGTTATATTTGTATAAAGTTTCTGGTTTAGAACCGGATAAAATAGATGAGATTATGGAAACAATTTCACCACAAGTTAAAGATGCTTTTGCAGAAGCTGCCAACGAACTTAAATACTTAGGTAAAAAAGAAGTTGTAGTAAAAATGATTGCAAAAGGTTATGCGGATAATGAAATATCTGAAATAACAGATATTGCCATTGAGGATATTCAAAAGATTCGGACAAACAACTCTCATTAAGAGTAGTTAATCTAAGATATAGCCCGGTATCAGTTTTGGTATCGGGTTTTTTATTGCCTTATTTTTCCATTTATTGCCTTTTGAATATTACTTTTGTATAAATTTTAACAGTAAAACTGAATATTTGATATAAACAAAAAAGAAAGCGAACATATAATCTTAAAATATTAAGACTTAATCTCTTGTAACTAAAAATCGCCAAATTTTAAAATCGCAATGAGAGTAGGTACGGGCGTGGCCTGTGCTGCTTTGCGATTGGGTGTTTGGCGATACCTTAGTTACGAGTGGTTTCAGTGCCACGCTTCTTTTTAACACAAATCAGAATGAAAGATTTATATGTGTGGTTGCAAAGTGAGGTAAATGAATCGCTTGAATTATTGGATAACGAAATCATAAAAGACGGAGCTGATGAAATTGTCTTTTCGTCAAGTAAGGAATTTCTTAAGAAAAGCAAAGATGTTCTGAATAGGATGGTTGAATTGTTATCTGAATACGACTTGGATATAATGAAGCTGATAAATTTGATTGCCAAACTAAAGACTGAGGGTAATGATGCTGATGAAGATGCCATCATTCAATCTATGATTATGAAAATGACAGGAGTTACATTTTAAGCAAACTAAATGATTCTTTAATTTTTACATAAAAAACTCAAAAAATTGTAACTTTTAGATTTGAATTATAAGGTAAGGTTTTAATATGACATAAAAATGAAAGATGAATTTACAAGCATAAAAACCATTTTTGACAATGCTCCAATAGGCATGGCATTATCAACAGTTGATGGTAGTATTGTAAGCATGAATGAACGATTTATTAAAATGCTGGGGTATAACTCTTTTAGTGATGCAAAAAAGCATATCAAACATCTTGCCTACGATTTATACGACAAACCTGAAACCCGGCAAGAAATATATCACGAAATTATAACCCGGCAGATAAATACCCCCCATTTGGTGAAATTTAGAAGAAAAGATGGCTCGCTTTTAGATGTCAGGTTGTTTTTGCAAAAATACACCCATCAAGGAAACCACATTGACTATATGATTAGTACCATTGAAGATTTAAGCTACCAAAAAAGCCTTGAAACCACTATTGCTGAAGTTAAACGACAATATCGACAACTTTTAAATTCATCGACTGAAGCGGTGTTTATTCATAAGGATGAGCATTATATTGATTGTAACCAAACAGCAAAAGTTTTATTTGGTATAACCGACACTAAAAAAAACTTTACTTTTGCTGATTTGTCACCCGAATACCAACCTAATGGAAAAAAATCCTTTGATGAAGGTGTAGCGATATTAAAAAAAGTATCAGAAGGGTTTCCACAAAAGTTTGAGTGGGAGTTTATTGATGCAAAAGGGAAGGCACTTTTTGCTCAAGTTGCAATAAACAAAATTGAAAATGGTCTTAATGGCAATTTCTTGTCTATTATAAGGGATATTACAAAACAAAAAATGGCAGAAGAAAAACTCACTGAACAAAAGACAATGCTAAGAACAATTATTGATTGTTTGCCTTTTGAATTGTTTGCCACCGATTTAGATAGCAACGTTTTATTACAAAACAGTAGTTCTAAAAGTATTTGGGGCGATTCTGAAGGGAAGAATATTTATGAGGGTACTGCGTCAAAAAAAGGAAAAGAAAAATGGAAACGAAACCTTGAATTAATAAAGAAAAACCAAATACTGGACTATGAAGATAAATTGATTTATAAGAAGCATGACATATATGCTCGAAAAATTGTTGTCCCTTATAATCACAAACAAAAGGTTATCGGGGCAATTTCGCTGTCGATTGACATAACTGAACGAAAAAAAGCTGAAATACAAAAAGTAGAAAGTCAAAATAGGGCAAATATTCAACGAGCCGCTTTAGCAGAAATAATGTTTTCTCACATCTTTTCATTTAAAAATATTAATGACGCTTTTCAAAAAATTGCCCATTTAATTTCTTCAACGCTTTCAGTAGCCCGTGGAAGCATTTGGGCATTTTCCGATGATGGCTCTCAATTAAAATGTTTATTCTTATTTAACCAACAAACAGAAACTTATACTTCCGGAGATATTTTACATATTAATGAATTTCCGGCATATTTCAATGCCATAAAGAAAGAGAATCGTGTTTATGCTGAAGATACATTTAACGACCCACGCACAAGCCAATTAAAAGATATACATTTAAAAAAGCATTGTATAACTTCATTGCTCGATTCAGGTATATTTCTCGAAGGAAAATTAATTGGTGTTGTTTCTGCTGAGCATATTGGCGAAAAACGTAAATGGATGCCAGATGAAGAATCATTTATTTCTACAATTGCTGCTATTGTAGCCCAATTATTCGAAGCTCAAAAAAGAAAGAAGGTTGAACATGAGCTTATTGAACACAAAAATAATCTTGAATCGCTTGTCGAGGAAAGAACTCAGGAAATAAATCAATTGAATGAAGAGTTACAAGCAAACAATGAAGAGCTATATACAACAAATGAAATGCTTCTTGAAGAAAGAAACAGGTTAAAAGAAGCATTGGAGGAACTAAAGCTTATTCAAGCTCAATTGATTAAACAGGAAAAGATGGCTTCTATCGGTACATTAACTGCTGGAATTGCCCACGAAATAAATAATCCTGTAAACTTTATCAGTAGCGGTATTACAGGTTTGGAGTTTATGCTCGAAGAAATGACTCACTTAATACATCAATTTATTCCGGTATCCATTGAAGTTGAAAATCGTCAAGTCAAAGGTAATATTGATGCCTCGGAAATTCAAGAAAAAATTACAGAGCTGCTTGAAGAACTTCCTTTGGTAATGGAATCAATCAAAAATGGAGTTGGCCGTACCACCAACATTGTTAAAGGATTACGCACATTCACTCGTTTAGATTCCCAAAAATTTGAAAGAGCCAACATAAATCAACTAATTGATTCTACATTAACCATTTTATTTAATAAGTATAAAGGTAGAATTGAAATAGTTAAAAGCTATTCAGATATTGAAGAGTTTTACTGTTTTCCCGGAAAACTAGGACAAGCTTTTCTAAACTTGTTGGTAAATGCAATTCAAGCAATTGAAGATAAAGGTAAGATTACTATTACAACAAGCTTAAGTAATGAAAAAGATAATATTATAGTCAAAATAAAAGATAGTGGTTCGGGTATACCTGAGGAAATTTTAAAAAATATTTTCGACCCGTTTTTTACCACTAAAAATGTTGGTGAAGGAACCGGACTAGGATTATCTATCGTGCATGGTATTATTGAAGAACACGGTGGTGTTATCGAAGTAGAATCAAAAAAAGACCTCGGCACGGAGTTTACAATATTTATACCATTTAAGAAAGATGCAGGAAAATAGAATTTTATATATTGATGATGAGAAGGATAATCTAATTACCATTAGGGCTGGTCTGCGAAAATGGTTCAAGATTGATATAGCAGAGAATGGCAATGAGGCTATTGATAAAATTGAGAATGCCAAATACCCAATAGTAATAACCGACCAACGGATGCCCGAAATGACAGGGCTTCAATTAGCTTCTATATTAAAAGAAAAGTTTCCTGATGTTGTCGTTATTATTTTAACTGCGTTTGATGATAATGCAACAATGCTCGATGCAATTAATCAGGGAGGCATTTATAGATACTTATTAAAACCCGTAGATATTAGTGACCTTAAGCAAACGCTCGATTCAGCACTTGAAAGCTACTACTTAAGAAAAGAGCGTTTAAATCTAATAAATGGATTATTAAAAAAGAACCAGGAATTAACTTCAGCTTTTGAAGAAATTAGCACCTTAAAAAAGCAGCTTGAGGAAGAAAATATTCAATTAAAACAAGAGATTGGGAAAAATGAATTTAGCGATATAATTGGAAATAGTAAAGTGCTAAAAAGGTCGTTAAACTTGATTAAAAAGGTGTCAAAAACGGACTCTTCAATAATCCTTTTAGGTGAAAGTGGAACAGGAAAAGAACTATTTGCCAATGCAATTCATGTAAACAGCACTCGTAAAGATAAGGCATTTATTAAAGTTAATTGTGCTGCTATACCTGAAAATCTTATAGAGAGCGAACTGTTTGGATATGAAAAAGGTGCATTTACAGGAGCGGTAAATTCTAAACCTGGTAAGTTTGAGCTCGCTAACAATGGTACTTTATTTCTTGATGAGATTGGAGAATTACCGTTAACAGTTCAATCGAAATTGTTACGAGCAATACAGGAACAGGAAATAGAAAGACTTGGAGGAACAAAGACAATAAAGGTTGATATTCGACTAATTTCAGCAACCAATCGCAATATAGAAGAAGAGGTTCAAAATGGTAAATTTAGAGAAGACCTTTATTTTCGGTTAAATGTAATGCCTATTCATATCCCCCCTTTAAGAGAGCGAAGTAGTGACATTCCGTTGCTAGTTCAGTTTTTTATAGAGAAGTTTAATCGTAGAATTGGAGGTAATATAGATTCTATTTCTTCTGATTCCTTAAAAAGACTTTTGGAATATAATTGGCCGGGTAATGTTAGGGAGTTAGAAAATATGATTGAACGTTCATACATTTTAAGCGAAGGAAAAAAGCTAATCGTTAATGCTAACCTAAATAATAGCGCACCTTTAATTAAAAAACAGAACTTATCGCTTGAAGAAAATGAAAGGCAGTTTATTTTATCTGTTTTAAAAGAATCAAGATGGAGAATTAAAGGCAAAAATGGAGCTGCTGAGATTTTAAACCTAAAACCATCTACCCTGTTTTCAAAAATGCGTAAGTTAGGTATAGAGCGACCAAATTAGGGGCGACATATAACACATGGGCGATATATCGCCTGTTTTTTTATTTTATTTCATTTGTTATATGCTTGTTTAATACAGCTATAGCAACTATGGCATATTGCTTGTTTGTTGAAAAAAATCAATAAATAAATATAATATGTTATGAAGATAATGAACATCTCTCTTGGAAAGAAACTAACATATAGTTTTCTGTCTGTTGTAGCTCTTACTGTTTTAGTTGGTTATATTGGCTATAACGCCATGGGCAAAATTGTTTATCAACTTGAAATATCTAAAAAAGTAAACCGACTTATTGTGGATGCAGGTGACGCACAATCAGGCTCGCTCAGTTATTATATTTATAATGATGAAAAATATTTCGATGAAATTAAAACTGAAGTTAACAATGTAATTACGCTGGCAAGTGAAGCTAAAGCATTGATGAAATCGGATGACAACAAGGCTGAAGCCGAACAAATAATTAGTACGGCTAAACTTTACTTAGAATCGAATATAGAATGGCGCAGGCTTCAAAAAGAGAAAGAGGAAGCAGACAAAAAGCGCTCTGATGCCGCACAAGAAGCTACTAATAAAATTGCTGAAGCGATTGTTAGTGGTAAAAAATATATAAGTAGTGGACAGCGATATGATACTTTATATAGGTTATATGGTATGCAAGAAGCTCGAAATGGTATAAACCGCATACGCATAGCAACAAATAAATATGTTCATGCACCAACCGAAGAGCTTAAGATTGCTGCAATCAATGAAATGGATGAAATAATTAAAGATTTAAGAACATGGAGCAGCCAAATGAAAACAGCTAGTATACGAGTAGGTTTAAATGAAACTGCTAAAGCACTTGAAGTTTATAAAGCCGAATTTCTGAATTTTGTAGAAAAAGTAAAATTACAAAACGAGGCACAGCAAGTACAAAAACAATATGCTTCGGAACTGCTTACGCATGCCAGAAATCAACGACAAGGCGTCTATAGTTTTATTGATAAAACAAAACTGTCAGCTGTTATATTGGTAGCTATTACCCTGGTAGTAGTGGTGGCCATAAGTATAGCATTGGGTATATTAATAACGCAAAATATTCGCAAAGACTTAGGAGGTGAACCTGCCGAAGTGGCGTTTATAAGTAAAAAAATATCAGTTGGTGATCTTGCCATAGATATTAACCAATTTGGAGATAGAACAGGTGCAATCAATAACATGTTAGGGATGGTTGTAAAGCTTAAAGAAATTATATCCAATATTGCAAGTGGAGCCAATAATATTGCAGCTGCTAGCGAACAGGTTTCCAGTACATCTCAACAGATGAGTCAAGGAGCTAATGAGCAGGCGTCTTCTTCGGAGGAAATTTCAAGTACTATGGAAGAAATTGCTTCAAATATTCAACAGAATACCGATAATGCGCAGGAAACGAGCAAAATTTCAGAAGAAGCATATAAGGGTATTCAGGAAGTGGCACAAAGAGCAGGAAAGGCAGATGAAGCAAACAAAGAAATTGTGGATAAAATTTCAATTGTTACGGATATTGCATTTCAAACAAACATATTAGCGCTAAATGCAGCAGTAGAGGCCGCTCGCGCTGGAGAACATGGGAAAGGCTTTGCCGTAGTTGCAGCTGAAGTTCGAAAATTGGCAGAACGTAGTAAGGTTGCTTCTGAAGAAATAGTTGGGTTATCTCAATCGAGTTTAGATTTAGCACAGGGGGCTGGAGAAGTAATGATGACGGTAATACCCAAAATTGAAAATACAGCAAATCTTGTCCAGGAAATTAAAGCCGCAAGTTTAGAGCAAAACGATGGCGTAAGTCAGGTGAATAGTGCTATACAGCAACTAAACAATGTTAGTCAGCAAAATGCAGCTGCCAGTGAAGAATTAGCAACAAGCTCAGAAGAAATGAGTAGCCAGGCCGAGCAATTAAAGGATCTTATTTCGTTTTTCAATATTGGAGATGCAGATAAGGTAAACACCAACTTTAATTCCTTTCTTGAAAGAAACAAGAACAGTTCAGAGGAAGAAATAAAAAACAGGCTTGAAAATAAACCTAGTCAAATGGGTAAGTATTTAGGTTTAGAACCTGATAACGATTTTGAAAAATTTTAGTTCGGTAGAAAACTAATATCAAAAACAATAGTCAGAATAATCGTGTTTTTTTATCTTATAATGCCTGATTGTACTGGCATTATAAATGTTGTAAGTAAATTTGTACCAATTGCTTACTCTCGAACCAAATTAAACATTGAGCACATGAGATTACCCAAAAATTATCAATTGTTGTATTGGAAAACAGCAATGAAAAAGTAAATAAATTTGGAATACTGGTTGATGGTGTTTCTACAACTGTTGAAATAAAAGATAAACAAATTGAACAAATTCCAGAGGTAGGGACTAAATATAACACCGAAATAATTTACGGTATGTATGCTAAAGGAGATGATTTGTTGATGCTTTTAAATGTTGAGAAAATGCTTTTGTCGGAAGTAAATAAAAGTGACTTGTAGATATAAGGCTTTAATCATTTCATTGTAGAGTTTTTTATTATCTGTGGTAGTTAGATGAAATCTAGCTACCACTTCATCAAAAAACAATTTATGAGTTCAGATAAAGTAAATATTTTATACATAGATGATGAACCTGGTAACCTTACCGGATTTAAAGCTAGTTTTTCTCAGCAATATAAAGTTTGGGTATCAGTCAATACAGTTGAAGCAGAAAAACATCTCGAAAACAATGAGATAAAGGTAATTCTGGTAGATTATAAAATGCCTGAAGAGGATGGAATTAAATTTGCAATGAGAATTCAGGAGAAGTTTCCATTTGCAATTAAAATTTTAGTTACTGCCTATGCCGAATCAGAAATTGCAATAAAAGCGGTTAACTCACATTCTTTCTATGGTTTTATACAAAAGCCTTGGGATTATGAGCAATTAAATATTACTATTAAAAATGCCATTGATAAATACGATTTAGAAAAGCAAAATCGAGAACTTGTAGAGAATCTAAAACAATCGCTTGAAAATGAAAAACGAGCGAATAAAGTAAAAGATGTATTCCTAAAAAATATCTCACATGAGGTACGTACACCCTTAAACAGTATTTTAGGATTTTCGGAACTAATAATGACTGATCCTGGCTATCCAGAATTACAGAGTACACTTGACATTATTGTTCAGAGTGGAAAGAGGCTTATGCATACCATGGACAATATTATAGATAGTTCCGTCGTTTTCGCTAATAAACTGAAATACAAGGGTGAAACATTTTGCATTAGGCAAATGTTAAACGATGTTGTTCGTGAATTGTACCTGGACGCTATATATTCAGAAAAAGCAGAAATTATTTTTAATTGCAATCCTGATATACCGTGTAAAAACGATTTACTTAAAACGAATGTAATCCTAAATAAACTAATTGATAACGCTTATAAGTTTTCTGATTCGCCTAAAAAAATAGAAATAAGTATAAGTGAAACCGAAAGTAACGATAGCTATTTAATCAAGATTGCTAATAATGGTGATAAGATTCCCAAAGAAGAATCGGATTTAATTTTTGAATCATTTATGAATGCCGATAATTCTTTAAATCGGACACATCAAGGTATCGGTCTTGGGTTACACATAGCCAAAGCCTATACCGAATTTTTAGGTGGTGAGATATGGCTTGAAGAATCAAAGGAGCAAAATATTTTTTGCTTTACAGTTAAAAAGGATAATTCTGATTTTTACGATGAAAACAAAGCTGCCAATAAGTAAAAAGACTATCTTTATATAGCTAATTGTCAAGGGTATAATGTTTTTAATTATGCCCAATACATATTCCAATTCATTAAAAATGAGCCTCCTATCGGGGCTTTTCGTGTTTATAGCCTTTTGTGGTTTTACTATTTATTGCTTTATTCTTCGTTTTGCTCTTTGTAATACGCTGGTAATATGGTGGTATCCTCATGGTATTACCTGCTTTTTTCAAAAGCAGTCTCTTTTTTCATCAAAATATCTCAAAACAACCTCCAAAATCCCTCATACTTTGGCAAGTTGGCAACAGTTTTTTGAATGCTTGATAAACCATATAAAAAGCCCTCTTCATTTTTCTCAATATTCAAAAAAGCACTTTAAATATTGTCTTAAATTCCTCAAAAGCAGTCTGTATAAGCTAAAAAGTATTCAAAAGCCTTCAAAAGCAGTTGAAATAAACTCTACAAGCCTACTTTTCTCAATATTTCAGGTGCGTTATCGCTCATTTTTAACCTAAATCCTACACTATGATAGTACGCAGAACCATATTAAAACAGGATTTGGTAAAGAAACTTTACCCTGACAGTATTTCAATGAAGTCAGCAATGCAGCAGCTTCGCAATGAAATTGACATTTGCCCAGTACTCAAGCAACGGATTGAACAGGCAGGAAATACAAAACGCCATTATTACACCAAACAACAGCTCCTTTTAATCCTGGAACATTTTTGTATAACACTTGAAGAATTTGAACAATTATGATGTATTTCTTAGGCATAACCGATATTGAACAAGCCAAACTACATTACAGAAAATTAGCAAAGCAACTTCACCCCGATGCCGGAGGAACGGCCAAAGAGTTCCAGGATATGCAAGCCGAATACAAGGAATTTCTTTTAAGCTTACAGCATGAACAAAAAGTCTTCACTCCCTCTAATAGCGGTTTATCAGTTGAAAAAGAATTGATAAACGAATTGGGTAAGATTGCCAAAGTTCTAATTAAAAAACAAGTACCACAGGATTACCTAAGGCAGAAAATGCAAACAACGGAATCTTCTATAAAGAAAAGCCTTTTTGCTGATATTGCAGATTGGTTGGATAGACTGTAATTGAATTGAGTTATGAATTACAGAATTGCCTTATCAGAAAAGAAATGACAAATTTATAGTTTATGTCAATAAACAATACTGCAATTCCTTTGGTTTTGTATATTGATTGTAGCATTTTAAAATATTCAAAAAATATCCTAATAGGCTTTTAATATGCCTTTAAAGCTATATAAAAATATTTATAATATTCACATGAATATATTAAAGCATATAATGAACCCTTTTTCATATCTTTTTAAGTCTCTATATTTGCATTAGAAGGAAATCGATATGAGTAAGCATACCTATAATCGTATAAAAGCTGTTTTAGCAGAAAAGGGAAAAACAAATAATTCCCTTGCTGATGAATTACATATGAACAGAACCACTGTGTCGAAATGGTGTCGAAATGAAATGCAGCCTCGAATCGAAACTTTATTTCAAATAGCAAGAGTATTAGAAGTTGATGTGAGGGAACTACTTATATCTACTCAAAGATAAACATTGAATGACTCAGGAATTAAAATATGGTTTAGAACAACTGGATATGATTGTGGATGACAATCATACATCTGGACTAATTCCTGTTGTCGGATATTTGAATAATAATAATTTATCACCTGAAGAAATAATTGCGTTAGAGAACGCAAATAAATATGGTGTCACATACGTCTATTTCCGAAAATTTGAAAATAGACCTTCAGTTGCTCAAATTTACCTTTATGATTATACCGATAAAATAGGTGTAGAAGAAACTGAGTTAACACATTTACACAAACAATTATATAGTTCAGGACAAGTTCCAATGTTTTTTGTATTTACAAAAAGGGATGTTCGGATTTTTAATTGCTTTGAAAGACCAGCTGAAGGAAAGGAGCTAAAATACTCTCCATTAACAATAATCAAATTAGCTGCTGAAACTTCCAAATTAATAGATTGTGAAAACCAACAAAAATTTAAGGAGTTTTCAGGAAAAGCATTTGATAATGGAACATTCTGGGAGAATTCGGTTTATAGTAGTCAATTCAAATTTAGTAATAGTGCATATGAAAAACTCCTTACGGAGCTAAAACAAGCATTAAAAGATATAATTGAACAGGATATTTTACCTGCTAAATTTGCTCGTAAAATAATGGTTGTTTCTATTCTTATTAAATATTTAGAGGAAAGAGAAGACGAAAATGGTAATAGAGTTTTTCCTGATGATTTTTTTAGCAAGTTTGTAACTAAGGCAGAGAAATTCACTGATATTTTAAGTACTGTGGGTGCTTACTTAAAATTACTTGACTTTTTAGCTCAACATTTTAATGGAGGAATTTTTCATCTTGATGATACAGAAAGAGAATATATTAAAGATGCAGATTTAACTCGTTTTGGTCATTTCTTAGATGGTGACCTTGATAATATGCAGTTTGTTTTTTGGCGTTTATATTCATTTAACGATTTACCTGTAGAGTTAATAAGTAATATTTATGAAGAATTTTTAGGGAAGCAACCGGGAGTTGTATACACGCCTCCATATTTGGTAAACTTTCTTTTAGATGAAGCAATGCCAATCAATGATGAGAAGACAGATTTTAAGATACTTGACCCATCTTGTGGTTCAGGTGTATTCCTTGTTGGTGCATACAGAAGATTAATTTATCGTTGGAGAAAAAAGAATAGTTGGAAAAGGCCTAACCTACCAACTTTAAAAAAACTATTAAAAGAAAATATCTTTGGAGTTGAACTAAATAAAGATGCAGCAAACTTGACCGTTTTTAGTTTAAGCTTAGCGTTATGTGATGAATTAACTCCTTTACAAATTTGGAAAGACCTCAAGTTTGATAATTTACATGAAGAAAATATACTCCATGATGATTTTTTCAATGTAATTTCAGGGAATAGGTTAAACAACTCCTTTGACTTAATTATCGGTAATCCTCCTTTTGAAGCAAAACTTACACCAGCTGCAAAGGATATTGAAATAAAAAGAAGTAGAACTAGAAAACTAACAAAGCTTCTTAAAAATGGTGAAACTAAAGAATTACCTGTATCCTTACCAGATAATCAAGTAGCACTTTTATTTTTAGAGCAATCCATTGAATTTTGTAAAAAAGGTGGACTTGTGTGTCTAATTCAGCCTTCTGGTCCATTACTATACAACAATTCATCTTTTGAATTTAGACAGAATCTATTACAGAAGTATAACGTTCCTCAGATTATAGACTTTACACATATTAGTAGAATACTTTTTGGCAAAAATGGGGATGTTGCTACTGCCGCGGCTTTTATTAAAAACGAAGAATCTAAAAATAAAGCTTTACTTCATGTAACTGTTCGTAGAACTAAACCTCATAAAGAAAAACTCTATTTCGAATTAGATAGCTATGATTTTCATACCGTTCCTTATCATTTAGCATTAAATGATGTATTAATTTGGAAATCCAATTTCTTAGGCGGCTCACGTGTTCATCAATTGATGAATAAATATACATCTACACGAACTTTAGGAGAATATTTAGGTTATAAGAAAAAAAATGATAATTGGATAATTGGAGAAGGATTTAAAACTGGAAAATCGACCGAAATAGAGGAACTTGTTGCTCTAAATAAGCAAGATGAATTCAATTTATCCAATGAAGAAAGGGAAAGGTTAGATTTTTTAAATAAAAAATTCATTAAGGCTTCCTTTTTAACAGGAAAAAATACGCTATTACCTAAAGGTCTAAAGGATAGTGGCATTGATGATGCCATGATAGAAAAGCTTGAAAATGAATATTTTTTAAGAGACTGGGTTAAGAAACCTGAAATTTTCGAACCACCTCATTTACTTCTAGGAGAAGTGGCAGGAAAGTATTCAATACCTATTGATTACACTGATGAGTATTTATCATTTACATCTCAAATTATAGGCATTCATACTTCAAATAAAGAAGAATTGTTAGAGATTTCTAACAGACTGAAAAACAATAAATTCTATTTATTTTATCTTGCTGGTATTTCTGGTAGATATATGGTAAACAAATCTACCTCTTTACTTAAAGGAGACATAGATAAATTACCATTTCCGACAAAGAACCTTATTGAATTTTCAGAATATGAAAATATAATAATTAATGATGTTGTAGACTACCTAATTGAATTTAAGCAAAAAGGTGAGAACTCAACTATTTTAACAGAAGCTGCATCAAAACAAAACCTTATTGAGTTTGGAGAAATATATTGTGGAATCCTAAAACAGGTTTTTAAAACAATAAATTCTTATTCTTATTTTGAAACTGACCGATATATTTGTTATCCATTCTACTTTGGTAATCGCCCAACTATTGATTTTTCTAACACATCAGATGCTGAACTTTACATAAATGAACTTGTACAAAAACAATATGGAGTTAACTTAAGAATAATACGTAATATACGAGTTTATGAGGGTAATGTTATTTATCTAATAAAGCCAAAGAAACTTAGATATTGGCTTAAATCAATTGCACTACGTGACGCAGATGAAACATTCTCAGATTTAAGAAAACAAGGATATTAAATGTTAGCAGACGTTTCTCAAAATAACAGTAGCGGTAAGCTAACAAATGGTATTGAAATTGATTCTTCTATAAAATCAGTTGTTGAGTTTATTGAAATTTACTTTTCAGAGTTTGCTGAAAAAGTTAAAGGAAAAATTGATACAAGTGAAAAATCTCTGACAGATAAGTTATGTAAATATCTAAATAGGAATGCTAGTTCATATCCATTTTATTTTCAGCATGAAAATGTTGAAAATTCTGAATCAGGCAATAGCCCACAAACAGATATTGGCACACTATCCGTAAGTGAGCATTTAATTGTTGGAGATAGAAGCTATGGAGAATTTGATTCATTTTTCTCAATGGAAGCCAAAAGACTACCGACTCCTGGACAATACAGAGAGAAGGAGTATGTAATTGGACATAATAAGCCTTGTGGAGGTATTGAAAGATTTAAAAAAGAGATACACGGCAAAAACTTATGCTTTGCTGCGATTATTGGGTATGTGCAACAGGAAGATGCTAATCATTGGTTTTTAAAAATCAATGAATGGATTAGCGAGTTAATAGTTACTTCCCCTAATGAATGGAATGAAAAAGAGAAACTCGTCTTAAAATCAAAGGAAAATAATAGAGTAAGCAAGCTTTTCTCTAAGAACCTCCTACTAACTTCAGGTGAAGAAGATAGCTTTATAAACTTGTTTCACTTTTGGATTAATTTGATTGAATAAAATAAATTACTATACAATATTGTATAAAGTCAGCACTCCACCGCTTTTTTTGTACCCTCCGCTCAAAAATAACCAAATCCAACCTATTCGGGCAAAACATAGCCAAACACAACCAATCTCCCACCATAAGCCTACTATATGTTTGTTTCCATTATGGAAGCAAGCACAAAGAAAATATTAGGCACATTAGCAGCAGTTGCAGCCGTTGGTGGAGGTTTCTACCTGATTAAAAAAGGCAAAAAGCTTCTAGCCGGGGCAAAAATGAATTTTGCTCTTTTAGGATTCCGCATCCACAAGATGAACTTACAGGAAGTTCAGTTTGCCATAAAGCTTCGCTGCTACAATCCCACCAAAGCACCTATCACATTAGCCGTAAACCAGGTAGTTGCAAATTACAAAGGTTCGGCAGTCGCTTATTCTACCCCCGATATTAAAGGACTTACCATTGGTGCAGGCAAAACACAAGAGCCTGAAATCGTTTTTCAAGTGCCATACCTGAACCTTATGGGTAAAGGTCTTACTCTTTCCGTGCTTTCCAATACTCAGCAACTTAAAGCAGACATGACATTCATCATGACCATCAGCGTTAATGGCGAAACTCTTACTACCACTCAATCATTATCAGAGGACGAAACCCAAACCGCAGGATTGGGTTCGCTGAATTCCATTGAAAACAAAATCACTATGAGGCAAAATATGAACGGATTAGCATTGGGAGAATTGGGCATTGTATCCGGCCCACGAAACACCCAAAACGGTAAACGTTTCAACCACCTTATAAAAAAGGCAAACGGACAGGACACATTTATAAAAAACGGCAACGTAATTGAAACCGTTGAAAGTTGTATTGACATTATCGGTACACATTTTCGGGAAGTCGAGGAACTGGCAAGTATGCTACAAGGTGATTCACTCAAAGAATCTTGCCGTAACATCTTCAACTTTTCGTACAATTATTTGCAGTATCATAAAGACGATGACGGAACGGAACAGCTCCGTACTCCTTCACGCTCATGGTTAGACGGACAAATCAAGTTCAAGCAGAAAGGTAAATCAGATGCAGGAATTGACTGTGATGATTACAGCATTTTTGTGGGTTCGCTTTTAAAGTGTTTGGGTATTCCGTTCAAGCTCCGCATTACCAAGTATGACGGTAAAAAGAACTTTCAGCATATCTATGTGATTGTTCCTGCGGTTGGTGATTCCGAAGATGAAATCGTTATCGACCCTGTTCTCTCAAAGTTCGATTACCAAAAGCCATACAGTTTTGAGCGGTCTGATTTTGATATGTCTCCGCTACAATTAGCTGGACTTAGAGGTATTGATGGTATCACAGGCACAAGTGCTTTAGGTTTACCAATATCAGTTTTATCAGGTATTGATTTAGCTGGTGGTGTTCAGGCACAAGCCAACCATGAAGACCTTATTGCCATTGTTTCAGGTGTTGACTTTGACGATGCCATAAACGGCTTGGGTGATGCCGAAGATGCCACCTACAACTATTTAGTCCGTACCCGGAATTATCTCTTAAAGAACCGGGAGAACAAGGATAGAATGGCTCACGTCCAAAACCCTGACCAATTCATTTCCATGTTGGACCAGGCTATCAAGTTTTGGAATACTCCACAGCGAGATAAAGTTCTTGAGAAATTAGCTCAAATTGAAAATCAGTTATCAGCTAAAGGCTTAATAAAATATGATTCGGATGCTATTGATGGTTTATCAGAATTGGATGATTATGATGAAGAAATTGATGGGCTTGAAGGTCAAAGAGGTCTTGGTGGTTTCTTTAAATCATTGAAAAGAATTGGGAAAAAGATTGGAAAAGGTGTAAAAAAAGCTGCTAAGAAAGTCGGAAAGGTGGCTAAAAAAGTAGTTAAAGCCATTATCCGCTTTAATCCCTTATCAATTGCTATCCGAAATGGTTTATTGGCAGCTCTTCGCTTAAACATGTTTGGTATCGCTAAAAAGCTACAATATGCATATTTGCCAGATAACCTTGCCAGCAAATACAAAATTGACTCAACAAAACTAGCCAAACTCAAAAAAACTCACCGCAAAATCAAGAAACTGTTTACTGGTTTACAAGGGAGAGAAAAGAACCTTAGAAAAGCAATCCTGAAAGGTGCTAAGCAAAAGAGTTCCGACTTCTCACTTAAAGGCATTGATGGTTTACTTGCTGATTTGAAAGGTTTGGAAGCCATTGGCGAATTGGCAGAATTGGGCAATATGGGTGCAGTTGCAACAGCAGCCTCAGTAACCGCAGCAAGTGGTGTGTTGGCAAAAATCGGAAGCTGGTTAAAGCCTATCAAAAACATCTTTACAAAGGTTAAAGATAAATTCAAAAAAGCAGCTCCTGCAACGGAAGTGGTATCTCAATTTACCAATCAGGCAGCTCCTACACCCGAAGCTTATGCTCCACCAACAAACAGCGTGATGCCTCCATCCAATAGTATCATGCCACAATCAGGCAGTTATACTCCCCAACCCATAATGAAATCCGGGAACTACACACCACAATCGACTACAACGAATCCTGCTGCAACAGGCAAAAAGAAACTAAGCAAGGGAGCAAAAGTCGGTATTGGTTTAGGTGTTGCAGCACTTGTTGGTACAGGAGCTTATCTCATGTTCCGAAAAAAAGACAGCACTCCGGCAAAACGGAAATCATCCCCCAGGAAAACCTCCAATAAAGAAGATTTAGGAAGCATCAAGCTTCAATAAATAATTGTGAATCAATAATTAAAATTTAGAAAACATGGCAGTTAAAAAATCAACGTCAAGTACCCCAAGGAGAACTTCAAGAGGTACAAAGATTGACTTTATGAAAGCTACCAACAACATAGGCAAGCCCATTGCTGCCGTAGCAGGGTTTGCAGTTGGCAAGTACGCTTTAAAGAAGTTGGAAAAAAGCCAGACCGTTAGCGGTTTGTTGGGCAACGAAATGAAAACTTATATCGTTCCGGCAGCCGTTACTATGGGCGGTTTGGTTGGTACACAGTTTACCAAAAACGAGTATGTAAAGCTGGGCTTAGTTGGTGCAGCAGGTGCAGGAGTTGAATCCATTATCAAGAAAGCCACAGGTAAAACCATCTTACAAGGATTAGAAGGAATTATCGGTGATGAAGATTACAGCGATGTGGATGAGATGGACGGATTACGTGCCTTAAATCCAATTACGCAAGCACTCCCGGCAGCCGACATTGACATCGAGCGTGAAATTCAGGCTTCGGTATCAGGTGCAGCCTCGGACTATTCGATGAGTGACGACCCTATCGGCAGCGCAGCCAATGATTATGCAATGAGCGATGAACCGATTGGCAGTTCAGAAGATGACGATGAGCCTGTTGGCAAAATCCAAAACCTCGACCCCGATAGCATGGACTATGACATCTTTTCGGGCGATATGATGGCATCCTGATTCTCACTAAATAACATTTAATCAATTTAATAACAAGGCTATTAAGCCGCAAAACAAATTATCATGGCAGAAATTAATGAGCAAAATGATTTGTACCCTTCGATGGAAGAAATAGAGGGTTTAGAAGAAGCGATTCTTGAAAAAGAGGAAGATGCTTTAGAGAAAGAAGAAGACCAGGACGATGCGGTCGAAGGCATTGGCGATTTAGGTCGTTCACGCCGAAGAACAAGACGAAGAGGGCGCAGAAGTCGCAGAAGAACCAGCCGTAAACGTGCTGTACGTAGGTCATACAATGCCGGAGCAAGAAGTACGGCTGTAAAAACAGGGCTTACCAAAGACCTGACTTCAAAAGGTCAGTTTGAGCTTCGCAGACAGCAGTTGCCACCGGAAGTGCAAAAAGCATTGAAAGATGCACGTATGCAAACCGTTGACACGGCAATCTACACCGTTAAGTCGATTAAGGATAAGTCCGACATTGATTTGATGGAGGCATCGGACGATAAAAAGGCTGGTCGTACCAACCTGAACCGTGCGCAGTTGGATTCAGGAAAGTATTTCCTGTTAACTGATATTGTTCTTGAGTACGCTCATGGAGCATCGGAAGAAGACAACGACCCGGCAGATTTTGCATTCGGTCAGTTTGCTTTACCTCCGGCAATCCTGAACGGTACTTTCGAGATGACTTTAGGCACGAAGGTAATTGTACCTGAAATCTCATGTGCGGTATTTGATGATACCGATACCACAAAACGCAAATTCCAATACAAGCTTGCCAATCCAAAGTGGTTGAAGCCATCAATGGATATTACACCAAAGCTGAACATGCCGAAATCGGTATCAGGTGATAAGATTTACCACCCTGCCGTTAAGGTAACGCTATTGGGAACTATCACAGAGAAAGCATAAGAGCTTGATATGTCATAATCGTTCGGGGGCGGTCAGCGGTTGTTAACCGCCCCTTTTTTCTTCTTAATCATTTCAAAAATGGAAGTACAAGACAATAACATACGCAAATTACAGGTCGTGAAATTTGAGGTTAAAAAAGGTCAGACCTACGAGTTTAACGGCAATACCAAAACGGAACATGACCGTATCAAAGGCATTTTCTTACGCCTATCCAACCAACAGGCATTACCCGGTGCCACTCTTAGGGTTTGGATTGATGATACAGAGATAATCCCTGATGATACCGAGGTGGCATTGCTTCACCACAATGATGATATGAGTATTAAGGATGTGGCTTTCCCTGTGGATGAAAAAGCCAAGAACAGCCCTGTGCGTGTCATTTACAAAGACGACAGCGAGAACCTGGCTGTTAATGAAAGCTACAATGTCCGTGTGTATCTGCTTGCCGAGGTAGAGAAAAAGAAATAACCCTAAAATCTCCCGACAATGAAACGATATTTTGTAATTACAAAAACCTCAGTTGGCAATAAACACATCAACGAACAGGACTTGCTCCCAGCTTCCTGTAAACTGATTACAGGCATTGCAATAAACGCCCTGGTTAAAAAGGAATCGGAATTGGAAGATGTAACACAGGATTTAGCATTTCCACAAGCGTTAATATCCGATTTGTTACTAACAGATGGCATTACTAACCTGTTCTATTCTTACCTACGCACAAGGTCAAGTGAAGCGGAAAGCAAGGACTTTTTTGAGACTGATATTCTTCCGGCAATCGTTGATATTTTGAGCAACAATATCAAATTTACTTGCCTCGATGCAGACCAGCAAAGCAATCTGAATAACAGCATTGCAGAGCTTTTCAATACGCAGTTTGCTGATTATCTCTACAACGAAGTGGGTTTGTTTGAAAAAGGTCAAACCATAACAAGCCTTGAATTTGCTGACTTGATAGCACAGGAAACATTAACCTTTGCCTATCTGCATAAATCCGATGTTTTTCTTCGCCCTGTTAAGGCTTACAAACAGCCTGAACCTTACGAATGTGGCAACATCAGCCTATTGGTAAACGGTAACAGTTTTCTACTTCGTGATTACATGCTTATTGCAAACCGAAAGGTCAAGCATTTAAGCAAAGAGGTTATCCCTTTCCATGAGCCTTTGGAGGTAAACAGCAATATCCATACGGTTTTCAAGAGCAATAAAAATAGCGGAGAAAACACACTAACCATTAGAATCTACATTGAATATGAACACGAGTGAGTTATTACATACCATCGCAAAAGACCGTGTTTCAGGAATGCGAACCATCGACAGCTACCAATTAAAACCAACGATGATAATGGTTACAGGTTCGGATATTTCGCTGGACCTGAAAAACGATATGTGGATTCTGAACACCAAAGGTCTGCCAAGCTCCATTGATGAAATGGAACTCATAAGTAGCGATAACGTGTTTACCGCTACACCCGAAGAATACGACTTTATGGATGAGTACCGCTACCAGGTATTCACCGATTACATAGACATCAAAACCCAAGCGGAAAACTTTAAGCCTTACCGATTGGAATTTGTAAAGATTATTCCCCACCGAAATTAATACAGCTATGTTGGATTACAGAGAGCAAATACAAAGCATATACGAGTTTATAAAGCGTTCGGAGGACGAACAAAAGTACCCCTACGCTTACGAAATATACCTGGTTACCGCAGCACAGGAAACGGCACTCACTTCAAGAACCTCCGGAACGGATAAGTTTAATCGTGATATAGAAAGTGCCATTGAAAAAGCAAAGCAGTCTCACGGCTCACTCAGGGTTGATGTGTTTGGAGGCAAAAGCCCCAATGCAAGAAGCCTGAACAGTTATACCGTAAATATCAGCAAGCTTTTGAATCCACCCAAAGAACCGATTGAGAGAGCGGAGATACAAACTATTATCCAAGAGGAAATGAAACAGAGCCAAATCCAAAACAACACCAATGGATTGGGTGAACTGGATTCCTTGTTAGGATTATTTTCAGGAGATAACCCTGCCGTAAAATCAAAGCTTGATGGTCTGTTTGGAGTGTTCAATGCCTTATCGGGCAATAATAAAGAGGTTGAGCGAATCAGCTACCAAAAGCAGTTGGATGATTTTAAGTTCGAGACACGCTACAATACTTTGGAAGAAAAGTATGAGCGTTTACGGAATGAAAATGCAGAACTACGTGCCGAAAAAGACCGCTACCAAAGTGAAAACAGGGAACTGAAAACCGATAAGACAGACCTTGAAAGCCGTCTTGCCGGGTATGCTCCCAATGAAGTAATGAAACGTGTTGCCACAGGTGCATTGGTGGGTATCGGTTCACGCTTGCTTACCAACAGTCCAAAAACCGCAGAGCTATTAGGATTATCAGCCGAAGAACTCAAAGGAGCATTAGGTATGCTTGATGATACAGAGGAAGAATCGGCACAGCTCCCTGAAACCAATGTTGAGATAACCGACATCGGTACAGCTAATACTCCCGAAGACCGCAAGAAAGCAGAGATTATTAAAAAGCTATCCGATGCACTAATGACATGGGAACTACAAGATGTAGCCAAGATTGCAAACATCGTTGGCTTATGCCTTGACAAAGCGGAGCTGATTAATAAAACCCTCCTGTTCCTGAACCAAGCCGTGAATGGCATATCAGAGCCGGAACCAGGAAATGCAGAGTTTGAAAACGAAGATTTAGATAACGATTAATACATACGATTATGAGAAAGTTTAAAGTAGGAATCACCATTGAAGCTGACAGTACCGAGGTAGTTCAGCAAGTAGGAAATCTTTTGCAAAATGCAGTCAACAAGGTTGAGCAACAGGACATGATTAAGCTTCTGACCAAGGTTGCCAAGAACCCGAAGATTGTAAAGACCGCATTACGATACATCTAAAAACAATAATACCGTGCAATTAGATAAAGCAAATAAAGCAGCATTGATTACAACAGGAATCAAATTTGGTGTCCCGGTTGTAGTAGCCGGAATTGGATTCTTCGCTATCCGAAAAATTATCAAAGGGAAAAAGAATACCGATGGAACATCATCCAGGATAGCTCCATCCATAAAAGATACAGTCATTGAAAAGGCTAATCTTACTATCTCCACTTCTGATGCAGCTTTGTTCGCAAATACCTTGTACGGTGCAATGTTGGATTTTGGAACAGACGAGAAAACCATCTTCAGCACAATGGACAAAATCAACAGTAAGGACGATATGCTACTGGTGATTAAAGCATTTGGAATGAAGCAATACTTATGGGGCGGTCGTGCAGCATTCCTTGGTCAGGACTATAACCTTATTGGATGGCTAAGAGCTGAACTAAGCGAAAGTGAAATTTCAAAAATCAAACCCAAGTTCGATAGTTGGGGAATCCCTCTCTAAACTCTAACAATAAAGCTATGGACAAGAAGAAAAAGATATTATTTATTTCGGGAGGGGTGTTAACCACAGGGGCAATAGTTACCACGATTGTAATGATTCGCAGACGAAACAAACGCAAGCGTGGACTATTGCCTCCTCGTGGTTCAAACGTTTTGACTACCAACAATAACGAACTACCCTCAAACTTTCAGAATTGGAACGGTGGCAATACTTATCTGTCCAATGCGCCCAGGGGCATCCGAAACAACAATCCGGGAAACCTGATTTTTACCAACATCAAATGGAACGGTAAACTGCCCAAAGAGCAAAATAAGGACAGACGATTTGAAATGTTTATTGCTCCGGTTTATGGTGTTCGTGCCATGATTAAAGACCTCAAGCATGACATTGAAAAGGGCAAAAACACCGTACCGTTATTGGTTGAAGAATATGCTCCCCGATTTGAAAACAATACAGACCATTATATCCAAACGGTTTGTAAGGATTTAAAGGTCAGCAAGAGCGCAAAGCTACTGCCTACCAAAAATACACTCCGCTTATTGGTGCTTTCAATGACAAAGGTCGAGACAGGTGGTAATTACGTCTCCAACCAATTGTTTGAGCAAGCCTACGCAATGATTTAGTAATTAAAAGACTTTAGATATGGGAACGATAAAAATGTTTAGGGGAACAACCCCTCCGTTATTGAAAAAAGGCGAATGGGCTTCGGATGGCCAGTACGCTTATTTGGGTATGGAACACGAACAATACAAAGTGTTTCAGGGCGTGTTTGATATGAGTAAAGACCAGCAGATAACAGGTTTTGAATATGATGTTGAGCGCAAAGCGATTATTATTCCGTCAGGAACTCCTTTTTCAAAGCTGCAAAGGCTTTTTGATTCCCTGCCCAAAGCATTGAAGTATCACACCAACAAAAGTGCAAGTATCAGCATCATGTTTGAGGATGGTACTTACATCAACGATTTGGGAACGTTCCTGGTCCTTCGTGATTTCTCTTACCAAATCAACATTTGCTCTTTGAGCAATAAGGTGGATGGTGTGGTTGGAACATACGTTAAGCCTGTGATTTTCCAAAGTGATAAGGCCATTGAGATTTACAATAGTGCTATCAATTTTGCAGACATACGCTTTGAATATACCGATGCCGGAAGCGGTGCAATAGCATTCCTGAATAGTACCACTAACATTGATGATTGCTGTTTCGAGGCAAAGGTCAATCAGTCGTGTGTATTTGACAGGGGCTACAACAAGATTGTTTTTTCAGATACCTACTTCAAAATGAACAGGGATATTCAGGATACGATACTTGACAGGGCTTCGGTTGGTTCATTCATCAATATCGCACGTTCAAAATCCGCTCCGGAATACAGACCAAAAACCATTGTTCAGCAAATTAGTGGAGGTCTGATTATCGCCGGGAATGTTGAAGACTTACTCATATCAGAGAAAAGTCCTGTGTATATGCCCAATGGAGGTATCGAGGTACACGGTGGTTTTGTAACCGACCCTGATGGTAACATCAATATTGCCATTCCTACAAAACTTTCGCAGTTGGAAAACGATATGAACCTGACTTCCAATTTTGAGGAACTGCAAAACAAACCAACGACCATTAGTGCAGAACAGGCAACGGCAATTGAAAACAACAACAAAAAGAGCAGCTATCCACAAGCTGATGCAGAAAAGCTTGCAGGGATTCAGGAAGGTGCAACTGCCGGGGCTGATTGGAATATCAATATTCAAAACAAGCCAACTACCATATCAGTAGAACAGGCAGCAGCTATCGAGGCAAATACGCAAAAGCGTTCCTATCCCGAAGCCGATGAAAACAAGCTGGCAGGGATTGAAGAAAACGCCACCGTTGGAGCAGATTGGGTGCCGCTTGTGACTATTAATTGAATGATTGTAATAAGCAGGATAATAGTAATATATGAATATTTAGCAATGTAGTTAAATATGACATGGTTACACATATGTTACGCCATATTCATAAAAATATTAAAGACCATTCAACAAATTTACAACCCCCTCCAGAATATCTTTTTTCAAGGATGAATCGGTCATTCTGATTTTTTGCTTCAAGTATGATTGTGGCACTTGCTTTTTTATTAGGATTTTTGCCAATCTCCCCAAATCTTTCAGCAACTCATCTTCTAACGATGTTTGAGTTTGACTATAAGTAGTGTTTTTCTGCTTTTGTAAATGCAAGAGTGTAGCATTATATTCTTCCTGCATTTTTTGAAATTCACTGGCTGTTCCTCCAGCATCCGGATGCAGTTGCTTTGCCAGTTCTCCGTAGCGCAATTTGGCTTGAGATTCATCTACTATTCCTTTAAAATAAATCATAGTTACTCCAACTCTTCAATGGTTATACTAAAATGTTCCAGGATTAATAGAAGCTGCTGTTTGTTGTAATAATGGCATTTTGTGCTCCCGGCATCTGAAATTTCTTGTTTTAAGGCAGGACATATATCAATTTCATTCCGAAGTTGCTGCATTGCTGACTTAATTGAAATGCTGTTTGGATAAAGCTTCTTTACTAATTCTTGTTTTAAATATGTTCTTGGGACTACCATCACATTAAGATATTATCAGAAATTGATGAATTTTTAAAAAATGAAGTGATTTTTTAAAATTCAATAGGAATACTGTAGTTTCATTGCTAATAAACCAAAATAAGAGATAATAAATCAAAAAAAACGAAGGGTCTATAAACACAAAAAGCCTCTGAAAGAGGCTTGTTTTAAGTGTTATATGTAATTTTTTAGGCACAACTCATAGTATTATACCTTTTTTGGTAATTAGCTCAATAAAGATAGAAATTCCAATTACAAGAGAAAGAAAGCTAACACTTAAAATTTCATGTAAACTATGTAAATGTTGTAAATGGAGAGGTGTAAAATGTTGTATGTCTATCTAATGCGGATTTACTTGATTGATATTATCAAGTAAATCTCTTCATTAAAATCTTAGCATTGGAATTAGTAGCAAGTTTTTTCAAATTGCTATGTTATTATCAAAACGGTTTTACGCCAAGAGGGGGCAACATCACCAGAATATCTATTCTGGTGATAAATTTAACTTTAATTATATTTGCTAATGTTAGATCAAAGCTTCTTGAATGGTTTGGTAGAAAATATATAATTTATCTTGTAGCTAATTTGCCTGTTTCTTATATTGTAAATCTAATACTTCAGATTTTAGAATTTCCTCAAAAAGATTTTATTGCAACTTTAATTCTCGCATTTTTCAGGTATAACGATTTCTACATTATTGCTATATTTAAGCCAGAAAACAGGTTTCGCTTGTTTAAAAGTGTAGCAATACCTGAAAATTGAGATTGAAAAGTTTAGGAAGAGTGTCTATATTATAGATTATATTAAATCAGATATTATTAAAACCAAGCGTTAGAAAGGGGTTGTGATTCAATTTATTAATTCATAAAATACTCTTCTTTAATACTAAAGGTATCTATATTATTAGGTATTTCATTTCTAAAATAATCACTAAGGTTTATATTATTCTCGAAGTTAAGTTTATTTCTAATACGTTGTCTTGCTTTTCTTATTGCTGATTTTTGGATATTTAGTATAGAACAAATGGTTTCATCAGAGTATCCTAATCCAAATAGTAATGCATAGCGACATTCATTTGGAGTTAATATATTGAATTTGTTTAATAAAAAATAAATTGTTTCCTGATAACAATTATCGAATTTATCCATTAGTGTTTCTTTACTTTTTAGTTCTGTTTCTTCTTGGTTTACGATTCCATATCTTTTTTGCATTAATACCTTTTCATTAATGCCAACTATCAGTTTGTTAAGTTCTATGTTCTTATTTCGTATGGTTTCGAGCCTTTTATTGTTTTTATCTTTAGTTAGACGCAGAATAAAAAGTAATATAGCAATAATAAAAGCTAAAAGAATTAAAATTAAATATTTATGATTTCGTTGTTTGCTCAATTGATTTTGTAATTCATAAACATTAGAAGAAATTTCCATGAGCTTTGCTGTCCTTGCCTTGGTGATAGTTTTGGATGATTTTTCTGCTTTAAGTGCTTTGTCTAGTAGATAATAAGCTTCTTTATAGTTGTTGTTATCATAAGCTATCCGTCTTAAATAGGCATATGCATAATATTGCCTGTCATATAAATGGTATTCATTATAGTATTGTTGAGCTTTCTTAAAATAAAATTGAGCACTATCTTTTTCATTCTTCTTATAATAAGTTATGCCTTTTGTTTGGTATAACGTAGGTAGCACTGATATACTTGGAAATGTTTTAGAACAAATAGTTATGCCTTTATCAAGACAAATGATTGCTGAGTCGAGTTCGTTATAGTTTTTATATTTTAAAGCGATACTTCTATATACACCGGCTGCATTATTTTTTAGATCTAAACAATTGTATTGATCTACAATTTGATATAATTTATAAATATCATTTCTTTCGAAATTTTTATTAAGAATTATATTTAAATATTCAGAGTACAATGTTAACTCTTTAATTTTAAGGGATGCTGTTATTATACTACCTTTTTCAAGGTAGTTATTGTAGTCTTCATTTAAATATTTTTTGCATCTGGCAATACCGTAGTTTGAAAGAGCTGTATAAGTATGATTATTGGAAATAAGCTTAATCGCAGAATAATAATTAATTTTTGCTTGTTCCCATTGACCTATGCTTTCAGCTATCAGACCTAAAATAAAGTGGCATTTTCCTTCTCCATCATTATTTCTTTCAATAATAATTTTTTTTTGTGCGATTTGTATTTTAATAATAGCGGAATCAATATCTCCTTTTTGATAATAAAGAAAACCTTGTAGGAAATTAATATTGGTAGATTTCTTGAGATTTGGATATTGAAACAAAGAATCCAATTTAGACTCAGCTTCATGCGGATAATAGAACATTAGATCTTCTACTTCTTTATATAAATCTCTTTCATCGTGATTAATACATGAATGAGTTAATAAATATATAGCTAGTAGTAGCAGTTTTGTCTGGTTAAATTTCATACAATAAGGATACAAAAAAAAGATGGTTTTGTATGTTGTTATTATATATTGGAATAGTACATAATTTAATAAAAATAGCAAATAATCGATTTTGAATGTATTGTTAAAATGTTTGTAATTAGGTGATTGTTGTTTGTCACGAGCGATGTCACGCGATTTATTCTTTTTATATATATTTTTTTCTTTTCATTTGACATAGTAAATCTAATTTAATTCAAGATAATATGAAAAGATCGAAGAAAATTTACTTTGTCTTACTTGTGCTTCTAAATTTTGGAGTATCTGGTCTATCAGCAGAAACGGATACAACAGATACATCTGATTCAACAAATGATACTACAGAACAGACAAGTTCTGAGGAACCGACCAATGATGATGAAGACGACCCTACGCTTAGTCCCTTATCTACAGAGTGGATTTTGGAATTACTAGGTTTATAATAGTAAGGTTACAATGAAAAAGAAATACTTGTACTCTTTAGAAATATTGGTATCACTTGGTATAGTTATATTATTAATTTTTGGATTTCAAGAGTTCTCACCTTTAGATACTGATGTTAAGGATACTGCTGTTGATATAAACCAACAAGAGATTGATATGGGTGAAATAAAACTTAATCACCCGGGTACCGTGACATTTAGTCTAAAGAATGTTGGTGAGAATAATCTAATTATTTGGAATGTTGAAGCCTCTTGTGGTTGTACCAATGTTGATTGGGATAAAAAACCTATAAAGGTTAATCATACAGGGCAAATAAAAGTTACATATGATGCAAAATATCAAGGGGTATTTAGAAAGCGAATTTCTGTTTATGGAAACTTTAATCAAGGCCTAATAACCTTGAATATCAAAGGTTGTGTGATTTAATTTTTATCGAATTCGATATACCTGAAGAGCTTTAATTTAGAATTGGTTATTCAGATATATCCCAATAATAATTACATATGAGAATCGCTGTTATTGGAGCTGGACCTGTGGGACTGAGCGCCGCGTTAGCGTTGGTGAAACATGAAGTTTCTGTAGATATTTATGAAGCTACAGATAAGGTGGGTGGTATGTGTTGTTCCATTGAATTATGGAATCAAAAGGTTGATTTAGGTCCACATCGCTTTTTTAGTAATGATAAAAGAGTTAATGAATTCTGGCTTGATGTTGTTGGGGATGAATATGAAATGGTAAATCGCCAAACAAGAATTTTTTATAAGAATAAGTTCTTCGATTATCCTTTAAAAATTGGTAATGTTCTTTCAAATTTAGGATTGATAGAGTCTGCGGCCTGTGTAATAAGCTTTTGGTGTCAAAAGATTTATAAAATTAAAGATATTTCTTCTTTTGAAAATTGGGTTAAAAGTCGTTTTGGAAATCGGCTTTATCGAATGTTTTTCAAAACATATACCGAAAAATTATGGGGTATTAATTGCACAGATTTGGATGCTGCTTTTGCGGCACAACGCATAAAGAAACTTTCGATGTATGAAGCTGTAAAAAATGCAGTTTTAAAAGGTAGAGGTAATGTGCATAAAACGTTAGTTGATGAGTTTGCATATCCTTTTAATGGAACTGGTAGTGTTTATGAAAAGATGGCTGATCTCATTAATAGCAAGGGTAGCAATATATATATGAATACACCAGTTTATCGAATACTCACCAATACAAATAGCGTAACGGGTATAGAGTTGCTAAATGGAACTGTTAAAAACTATGATCATATTGTATCATCCATGCCATACACATCAATGGTTGAAAGATTACCTTCTTTACCTGATAATATTATGCAATTAAGTAAGCAGTTAACTTATCGCAATACCATACTTGTTTATTTATTAGTAGATTCAGTTGATCTGTTTAAAGACAACTGGTTATATATTCATTCTGATAATCTTCAAATGGGCAGGATTACCAATTTTAGAAACTGGAGTTCTTCGTTATATGGCAAAGAAAATAAGAGCATATTGGCATTGGAATATTGGTGTAATACAGAAGATGAAATGTGGGCTTATGACGACAATGAACTAATTAATTTGGCTTCCTCAGAAATTGATAACACTGGTTTGGTATCTCACAATTTAATTGAAGATGGATATGTTTATCGTATGAATAAATCCTATCCGGTTTATAGCAAAGGATATAAAGAAATACTAGAACCTGTAGAGCAATATGTATCTACGATAAAAGGTTTATATCCTATTGGGAGGTATGGATCATTTAAATATAATAATCAGGATCATAGTATATTAATGGGACTTATGGCTGCTGAAAACATTTTGGGTAATGCCAATCATAATTTAAATGAGATTAATTCGGATTATGATACCTACCAGGAGTCATATATTGTAACAAAGACAGGATTAGTTAAACAATAGAGTTAGCTGAATAATTAATAAGATGAAAGTAAAGAAGTTCCTAAAACGTATATTATATTCTTTTATGGTTTTATTGGTGGGATTCGGTATTCGTCTTTTTGTATTTGGCGTTTATATGGTTGATTCCGGAAGTATGGAAGAAACCTATTATAAAGGTGATGTTGTTTTGGTTAATAAGCTTGCTTACGGGGCAAGATTATCTATGAAACTTGGTGATCTACCCTTGTTGTCAATATTTAATCATCAGTTTGGGATCAATGATCTAAATATAAGAGTATTTCCATTAGGAAGCATTAATCATGGCGATGTTATTGTTTTTAATCAACCCAATAACCTTGAAAAATATGTAAAACGATGTACTGGTTTACCTGGCGATTCTTTCGAGATAAAACATAATGTGATATATATTGATGGTAAGGTTCAGAAAGACCCGGAAGCTGTAAGGTATTCATATAAAATATCGGTTAACAATGGAATTTTACCTTTTGATACCCTTAAAAAATATGGTGTTAATACTTACGGCCATTTATGGAGGGAAGGTAATGAAGAACATTATACATTGAGTAAATCGGAAGTGGAGATGTTAAAGGAGTGTAGTTCTGTTCATAAGATTGAAATTGATGATTATCCCAAAGGTGCTCCGGGGCCTAAGTTATTCCCTTCAGGGCGGTATAAATATACTCGTGAGAATTTTGGACCTGTAATAATCCCTTCCAAAGGCATGACAATACTTTTGGACAGTGCGAATATATATTTCTATAGTGATATAATTGTTCGATATGAACATAATAACTTAAGAATTGAAAATAGTGAAATATATATTAATGATAAGAAAAAAAAGTATTACACTTTTCAACAAGATTACTTTTTTGCAATGGGTGATAACCGATATCAATCTTATGATTCAAGATATTGGGGATTTGTGCCCGAAATTAATGTTATGGGTAAAGTAAGTTGTGTTTTATTTTAAATGAAATAGATTAACAATGAGTAAAAACAAGATATTTATTCTTATTGCAACTATTATTCTCTGTTTTGCCGGATTTAATAATAAATACCCTTTATTAACCGAAAACAGTGGTGCTTATATTAGTGCGGGTTTTGAAAAACAATTTGCCTATGGAGTAAGCTATGTTTATGGATTATTTGTAAAACATAGTAGTTGGGCCTCTTCTTTATGGTTAACAATTTTAACTCAGGCTTTTATTGCAGCAGTTTTATTATTCTTTGTCTTTAGAAGTTTTATTAAAAATAAGGCATTTATATACTTCTATCTATCCTTTATTGTTATCTCAACTTTTATTTTGCCGGGTTCATTTGCTATATCAACAATCGATCCCGGAATATTCTCTGCTTTTACAATATTAGGTTTTATACTGGTTCTTTTTTCTGATAAGGAGAAAAGTCGGAATCTTTATATTATACTTTTTCTACTGCTTTTTGCTTGTATTTCGTCAGTAACGAATTTGTTAGCTGGGACATTAATTCTGATTGGTTATATTGTTTTATTACCCTTTTATAAGATGAAATTCTTTTCGCTTACCAGAATCATAATGGTTGTATCTGTAGTGATGGGGAGCTGGATTACTTATTCGCTAATTAACAAAGCTATATCCGGTAGTTATTCTCCTTTATCTAATATGGAAGTACAGTTTTTACCGAGATTAAATGGTAACGGATATGTAAAAGAATACCTGATAGAATCCAATCGGAATAACTCAGAATTATATCTGTACAAAGATAGTTTAGATGTATTGTTTGCAGCTAAAAGTATGTACAAAGATCCCTTTTTAAGTGAAGGTAGGGTTAGAGATTATCAAGATGTAAGTAAAAGCATACTAGAGCAGCCCAATTTTTTAGCATCCTTTTCAGCTGATCTGGCAAAGGATTATGGTACAGAACTAATTTCTTTTGATATACAAAATCAATTGGACATAAAATATAGTGTACCTGTTTTAAAATCTATGTTTCGATTTTATAATGATGAAGTTAGAGAAGTGTATTTAGCCAGACAAGTTGGAAAATACATGGACTTAAAAGTGAAAGATACATGTCAGCATCTTGTTGTGTTTCTGGTTATCATCTCCCTTTTATTTCTGCTACTAAAGCAAAAAAATGGATTGGTTCTGTTTCTTATTACTGGAGTTATGTTATTTACCTTTATAAATGTTCTTTTTTATGGAGCCTCGCATTTACAGTGGTATTACTCATGGTTGTTGCCTCTGCCTCTTTTTATCTATATAGGAGAGAATTACAATAGAAGCAATATAAAACAAATCATTACAAAATTGAAAAGGTCGCTTAATTAATAATAGTGGATCGCTAATAATTAGGTAAATGAATAAAGATAAACTGAAAATATATTTGACTGAAGTTGGAGTAGTATTATTTGGTGCCTTCATTCTGTGTTTCTGGGCCCTTTATAATCACTATCCACTTTATTTTAATAGTGATACAGCAATGTATCTCGATCATGCATTTCAAGGATATGTAGGACCAGACAGGCCTATTATGTATGGCTTATTTATGTACTTTGTTAGCTTGCAACAGACGTTGTGGTTGGTTATTGTTTTACAGGCTATTATCGTTAGCTATTTGCTTTATTTGTATTTTAAGTTGTTTTCTAAAGCAATGTATTATAAAAAGTACTTTTTAGTCTTTATTGTGCTTATAACCTTTTGTACAGGTGCTTCTTTTGATGTTAGTTGGTTGTTGGCTGATGTTTTTACTTCTGTTTCTATTCTCTGTTTAGGTTTGCTATTATTTATAAAGCGTCTAAGTATTATGCATAGAGTCAGTGTTTCTGTATTACTGGTTTTAGCTTCAGCAATGCATAATTCTCATTTTTATATCTGTTTGGGATTGTTGATAATGATAGTTTTAGGTTATGTATTTAATAATATTCGATTTAAATACAAGGTTATAACTGTTAAAACGACCCAATTATTACTAGCGCTTGCATTAATATTAGCCGGTAATTTATTAACAGCTAGTGTGCACTATGGTTATGGCGCAGGATTTAAAAGTTCGCGTGGAGGAGAAATATTTCTATTCGGCAATTTGGTTGAGATGGGAATTGTAAATCCTTATCTCGAAGAAAATTGTGACAAAAAAGACTATCAGATATGTGCTTATCGCGATACTTTACCTAATTGTTTTCTGTGGGCACCCAATAGCCCTATTCGTAAAATGGGCGGTTGGGAAGGTAGCAAAGATGAGTTTAGCGCCATTATAAAAGATATTTTCACTACTCCCAAGTACCTGAAAAAGTTTGTATATAAATCCTCGGTTTATGTTGCCAAACAAATGTGTCATTTTGATACTGGTGAAGCCGGGAAACCAACGCAACGATCTGAGAGCGCATTTGTATCCTATTTTTCAAATGAGTATGACCAGTTTTCAGATGCTAAACAACAAAAAGGAGAACTGAACTTTAGTACGATTAATTATGCTCAAACCATACTATTTGGCTTCTGTTTACTGTTTTATATATGGGCTTTTTTTGAGAACAAACTTACACCTGAATTGTGGCTGTTTTCGGTTTTTATATTATTGGCAGTACTTATAAATGCAGCTATTTGCAGTGTCTTCTCTGGTGTGTACTTCCGTTATCAGGCAAGGGTTGTTTGGCTCTTGCTTTTGCCGGTCTTTTTGTTTTTTCAGCATTCTTTATTTGCTGTCAATGATGAAATGAAATCAGTAGAATCAAAATCCTAACTATAAAAGAAAATTTATGGAATATCAACTGGAATTAACTGTATTAATGCCCTGCCTGAATGAAGAAGAAACCCTTGGGATATGTATAAAAAAGGCGAAGGATGCGATTGAAAAGCATAATCTGTTGGCCGAGATTTTAATAGCGGATAATGGTAGTACTGATTCGTCAATTGAAATAGCAACAGAATTGGGTGCACGTGTTATTAATGTTGACGAAAAAGGGTATGGTAGTGCGCTGATTGCAGGCATTCAACAGGCTCAGGGAGAATATATTATTATGGGTGATGCTGACGATAGTTATGACTTTGGCGATATTATGAAGTTTGTTAGCAAACTAGGAGAAGGAAACGATTTGGTAATGGGCAACCGATTTAAAGGAGGCATTGAAAAAGGAGCTATGCCCTTTTTACACCGCTATCTGGGTAATCCTGTTCTTTCTTTTATTGGACGATTGTTTTTTAAAAGTGCGATAAAAGATTTTCATTGTGGTTTACGTGGTTTTAATCGTACTGCTATATTGGGTATAGGGTTGTGTACCACTGGAATGGAATTTGCTTCTGAGATGGTGGTTAAATCTGTTCTAAACAATTTGACCATTGCTGAAGTTCCTGTTAAACTCTATCCTGATGGCAGAAGCCGTGCACCGCATTTACGTACCTGGCACGATGGCTGGCGGCATTTACGTTTTCTTCTCTTATACAGCCCTAAGTGGTTATTTCTATATCCAGGGTTCATTATTACATTTTTAGGGGTACTTATTACTTCAATGCTTTGTTTTGGACCCGTAAGTTTGGGTACAATTACCTTTGATATTCATACTATGCTCTACTCTGCTATGGCAGCCGTTATGGGATGGCAGGTTATCGCATTTTATTTTCAGGCAAAAATGTTAGCCGTTCAATCAAATCTGATTGAAGAACCCGTTTGGTTGATGCGGTTTAAAAAGTGGTTCTCACTCGAAAAGGGAATAATAGCCGGTTTTGTATTGATGCTTTTAGGCTGTATGCTTACAGGTTACAGTTTTTTAATCTGGGATAAAAACAACTTTGGCAATCTTCAACCTACCGAAGTATTTAGAGTGGTTATTCCGGCAGTAGCCAGTTTAGTACTTGGGGTACAACTTATCTTCAATAGCTTTTTTGTAAGTATTTTAGATTTAAAAGCAATAAACCATTCATTAGTTTATTTGAATAAATCAATTGTAATTAAAAGTGAAATGCAAATTTATTGTTTAAATCAATAATTTATGAAGCCAATTAATATGCTATTGGGAACCATCTTTCTAGTCTTAAATATATCTTGTAAGAAGAAATTTGTTGATAATAATCAACCTCCAGGGCGAACAACAAAAAATTTTAATTTCAATTGGAAGTTTAATAAAGGAGATATAAATAATGGGGAATCCACGGAATTGAATGATTCATTATGGTTGGATATTGATTTGCCACATGATTGGGGTATAAAAGAGTCTTTTAGTGAAGAGTGGGCCAGCGGTACAGGTTATCTTCCCGGAGGCATTGGGTGGTACCGAAAATCTTTTTTTGTTGATAAGGAGGAAGAAGGGAGGAAGGTATTTATTTATTTCGGGGGGATTTCAAATAATAGTACTGTTTGGGTTAATGGTAATGAAGTTGGATATCGCCCTAATGGATATGTTTCTTTTTATTATGATATTAGTGATTACCTTGATTATGGGAAAGACAATCTAATTGCCATAAAGGTTAATCATTCCGAGTTTGCCGATTCAAGATGGTATACTGGTTCCGGTATTTATCGAAATGTACAATTAATTTCAACTTATCCACTTTATATTAAAAAATGGGGCGTTTATGCGGTTGCCAATAATGTTTCAAAGAAGCATGCAACAGTGCAGGTTGAAACCAACTTAATAAATGAATTCTCAAAAGACTTTAATGTTGAAATTGAAAATTACCTTTTATTTGGTAACGATACTATTGCTAATAATAATCAGCAGGTTTTGATCGGTTCAGGAGAGGAAAGTATAATTACCCAGAATATTGAAGCAGATAATCCAAGGCTTTGGTCGCCTGAAACACCGGATCTTTACCAACTTCACACCAGTATAAAAAAAGATGGTATTGAGCTTGATAAACAGGTAACAACTTTGGGAATTAGAAAGATTGAGTATTCGGCTGATAAAGGGATGTTTCTTAATGATCATCTAATAAAACTAAAAGGGGTTTGTTTGCATCAGGATGGAGGCTGTTTGGGTGTTGCAGTACCAGATAAGGTTTGGGCGTATCGTTTAAATCTTCTAAAAGAAATGGGCTGCAATGCGCTTCGTTTGGCTCATAATGCATTTTCATCTGAGTTTATGGATTTGTGCGACCAAATGGGATTTTTGGTCATTGATGAAATGTATGATGAATGGGAACTACCTAAACGAAAGTGGGTACAAGGCAGAAATAATGGTACGCCATCATTAAAGGGTACTTCCGGTTATTTTAACGATTGGTATGAGGTTGATGTAACAGATCAGGTTCTTAGAAACAGGAATCACCCTTCCATTATCATGTGGAGTATTGGTAATGAAATTGAGTATCCTACCGATCCGTATTCGCATCCGATACTAAACAGTGATGAGAACACAATTAAGTGGGCTCATTATAATCCGCAGTTACCTAACGCTACAAGGTTAGGTAAAATTGCTCGTGAACTGTCTTTCTGCATAAAAAAGCTGGATGCATCACGGCCTGTTACGGCAGGATTAGCATTGAGTGTGTTGGCAACCAAAATTGGCTATGCCGATGCTTTAGATGTGGTTGGATACAATTATCAAACAGGAAGCTATGATTCCGATCATAGTAAATTTCCTGAAAGGATTATGTATGCCAGCGAGGCAAATATGGACTATGAATCGTGGGAATATGTTGTGGATCATGAAAATTTTCTTGGACAGTTTTTATGGAAAGGTTTTGATTTTATAGGAGAAGCTTATTCATTTCCTTCTCATAGCCGTCCTACCGGACTAATTGATTTGATTGGAGATGTGCGTAGTGAGTATTATTATAGAAAAAGTTTATGGTGTGAAAATCCTATGGTTCATTTAACAACCATAAAAGCTTCTGATATTAAAGATGATAATTTTAGAAATCGTGCAAAGTACCTTCCTGTTTGGGACTATTTACCACAAGACTTGATTAATGTTTACTGTTATACTAATTGTAAGGAAGTTGAATTATTTCTAAATAATCATTCATTAGGGAAAATGACTATATCAAAGGATGATAAAAATATAGCAAAATGGATAATTCCTTTTAATGCAGGTAGGCTAAAAGTTGTTGGGAAGGATAAAAATGGTAAAGTGTATATTGACTATTTGCAAACGCCTGATACATCTTCTATAAAAATAATAGAAACATCAGATTGCAATGCCCTGGTTGCTAATGGTAAAGATTATTTGCAGGTTTATGTATCATTAAGCGATAAAAATAACATACCGCTAACTTCGAAGGATATAAATATTGTTTGTACGATTGATGGACCTTTACAATTTGTTTGCATGGGTGACGCAAATACTGATAACACTGAAAAATACAGTGATCAAAGTCAATCTACTTATCGAGGGCGTTTGGTTGCCTATTTCAAATCGGCGGATAGAGCGGGGGTAGCCAAAATAAATTTCAAAGGGGAAGGATTTGATGCTAAAGCTGAAATGGAAATTAATATTATTGAACAGTAAAATAATAAAGGAAAGATGAAATTCAATATTGAAACATTGTTCAGATCCGGATTATTTTGGAGTCTTCTTTTGGGATTAACCTTGCGTAATTTGTATCTTGAATTCAATTCAAATCTTGTATATATTTTTGATACAGTATCCTATACATATGCAGCTGAAAATATTCTTCACGGTTTGATTGATAATTTCAGAACTCCGTTTTATCCTTTTATTTTGTCATTGATAAAGATGATTAATCCTTTGGAGTATTTCGAGAATGTGTTGATCTTCCAGCATATTGTATCTTATCTAAGCATCATTCCGTTTTACTTTGCATGTAAGATTATTTTTAAAAATAAAGTATTGTCTGTAATCTGTTCAATATTTTATAGTGCCTTTCCCTATTTGCTTTATTATAATTATTGTGTTTATCCCGAATCACTATTTATTTCTTTTATTGTATTGTTTCTTTTTTTTATGATTTCTTATTTGGAGAAACCTGCGAAATGGAATATTATTGGATCAGGAGTAATCATTTTTCTGCTGGTTATGATTAAACCGGCCGGGATTCTGTTTTATGGTATTGTAGGTTTTGTTCTGCTGTTTAGGTTCCTTATTAAAAATACTTACAAGAAGATGATCTTCTCATTTGCCATAAGTATAATTGGGATATTGGGCTATTGTACACTAAATTATGTACAAAATGATTATTGGGGATTATCAATAGTTACCCAGGATAATAACTTTCTCAATGTGATACATAGTAAGGCATATCGGTTAGTGTCTGATGAGAAATTTGCAAATACAATAGACACATGTATTTCGAAAGGAGATTATACTACAATGCATTGGATGCACAATGAACATGATATAATACAGGAAAAGCTGGCTACTTTTCCTGTTATCTATCCTGATAATGAGTTTATGAAATCCTTGAGGAAATTGCCATATAATAATTTAGGGTATAACAGAGATACTGTGGCACCATTGATTAGTGATGCTATGAAAACATCTGTATATATAAAGTACATGTTTGAAAAGGTATTTATTTTTTCGAATCGTACCTTTTTTAGCTGTAAAGGGTATTATTACATACTTATCATTGCACTTTTATTTCTTACAACAATAGTTCGGATATTTATCTTTAAAGAAATCCTTGAGTATAACGTTTTTTTATTGTTAACTACCATTCTAATTGTGATGTTAACCATTGTTGGGGGTGTTGATGATAGCACTTGGGAACGGGTTCTTTTACCTGTGATTCCTTTTATTATTCTACTACTTGGAAGTATTATTAGTGATTGCATAACAATAGTAGTAAAATCTAGAGAAAGAGTACTTCCAGTAAAAAAATATTGAATCATAAAATATCGTTAAACGGATTTATACGCAAGGTTCAATTTTATTCTACCTAATATTTATGCATGCTAAATATTACACTGTATGATGTTCCTGTTATAGGGTATCAAATTTTTTTATAATTTAAAATTTTTATTTATGAAAAAGAAAGTTTTTAATGCTTTTGGCTTATTGGCCATTGCAGCAATTTTGACACTTAATGTAAATGTAGTGTTAGATGGCAGTTCGAGTTCCCATTTACAATGGAATGTAATGGGAAAAATTTTAGCAACAGTTTATGGATCCGGTAGTGCACAACCTGGAGGTTGGAGCAATGTTTGGCAAGGGCAAGGTTGGACTAAGGATGAATCAATAATTCAGGAACCATGTCCGAGTGTTGAGTATGGAAGTGGAAGTGGCAGTGCATCGGGTTCATATGGAGGTGCCTCTGGTTCAGCCTCTGGTTCAGGGTCCCATTATCAAGAAAATCCTGAAGGAAGAACAGATATAAGATGTGGTTCTGGTAGTATTAATTGTACACCAGTTGCTTGTTAATATTAACTATGAGATACTCATTATACTAAAATGAGTATCTCTTTTAAGATAAATTTTTATATGATTAAGTATGTTGTTGTAATTATTAGTTTTATTCTATTTCTAGGATGTACAAACTTACCATCAAAAAAAACTAGGTATTCTCAACCACAAATTGATTCTTTACACATCGATTCGGTGGCAGTTTTAAACACTGAAATTGATTCTATAATTAAAATAAATTTAAATCCTTTCCTTAAGAAACAATCGTTTAGCTTTGGCCAAAATATTAAAGAAATAAAGCTTATACCTCTTGAAACTAGTAAGGAGTGTCTGCTTGATGAAATTAGAAAGATAATTATTACCGATTCCTGTATTTATGTCCATGATGATTTTAAAGGAGGAGGAGTTGTTATTTTTGATATTAATGGCAGGTTTATTAGGCGAATACCACATGGTAATGGGCCTGGAGAGCTTAATCGAATGTATGATATGGATTTTGATGAAGAAAAGCAAGAATTAGTAATTTATGAACATTCGTTTTTTGTTTTTTATAATTCTACTGGACATTATAAGAGACAGCAACGATTGGCTTTCGATTTTCATAACTTTATAGTAACTAGAAATGGTTATATGTTCAAGATAAACAATGAACAGGATAATAATCATCTGGGAAAATTTTGTGATTTTCGAATGGTGTTAACCAATAAAGATTTAAGATTAATATCGATAGGATTACCTTCTAAGAAAACAGATGTTAATCTTGAAAACAAAAGTTATCTTTATAAAAATAATGATTCAATTTACATAACACAGAAATTCATAGATACCATTTATACATACGATAGTGATTTCAATCAATTGAAAGCAAGATATCTCCTTGACTATAGTAATAAGAAGATGCCGTTTGCTAATACTGTAGGTAAATGGAAAAATTTTAATGAGAATGCAAAGGAAAATGATTATTATTTTTTCCTAGGTAGATACATAGATGTAAAAAATCATCAAGTATTTTTTCTACATAATTGGCATGTAGGTGCAACAACAGTTATATATAGAGATAAAGAATCTGGAAATTTAATTGGAGGCACACAAGCTAATTATGATATAAATGAAATTCCGCCAATTGCATTTCCTATTTCTTTTGATCGAGACTATTTTATTTCTTGGTATTTGCCTAGTAATAATGATTTATTTGCAACTAAAAGTACAATAATTTCTAAATCAGACAAAGAGAAAATAAAAGATCTCACTGTTGAAGATAATCCAGTTGTAGTACTATTCAAATTAAAAAAATTCTGAAAATGAAAGGTCGTTTTTTTCAATTGGGTATATTAATAAGTTTTATTTTTTTTAATGTTTTTATATTGGTAAAATACTCGAAATTAAAAAAAAAAGTAACACAATGTAAATTTCAAAACATAACGAGAGAGACCATTAAAGAAAAAAATCTTGAAACTTACCGAATAAATTCTATCGTAACATTATCTAATTGCAATCTTTTTCTTCAAAATAATGTGATTCATGATTCCCTCAACAATAAAAGTTCAATTAAAGTAATACTCAAAAATAAAAATTCAAATACCCTCATTTGTCGCTTTTCCAGGAGTGATTGTGAGAGTTGTGTTAAGTATTCAATAAAAATGTTATCTAATTGGGTAAATAGCATTGAAAAAAAAAATATAATTTACCTTGATCAAACCAGGAATGTGAGGTTGTTTAAAATGGATATACAGACATATGAAATTCAAAATACAAATGTATATAATACTTCCAGTCTGAATATTCCTGTTGAGGAGTTGAATTTTCCTTACTATTTAGTAGTTGATCATAATTTAAGAGTGTTAAGTGTTTTTGTGCCAGACAAAGCTTCGCCTAATCTTACTAAAGAATACTTAGAATCTATAAAAACAAGATATTTTTAGTAACAACTCAGGTTGTGTTGTGTCAACAAAACACAGGGTTACTTAAGGGAATAAAATTGTGACTTATGCTCAGCCAATTCAATTGAAAATCTTAGCATTTCAAATATATTAGCGGATCGCTTAATCCAAGTATCAATCGTTGATCTGATAATTGCAAAAATAGAGGCACCTCTGTCGGATCTGAAGCCACCAGAGACTTTTTGTTTGACTTTGATATTCCGGATAGCCCGTTCAGAACCATTGTTGTCAAATGGTACATCAGGGTGATATAAGAATGTAAAAACAGCATCTCTCCATTTTATTAAGCGTTTTTGAAATGCAGCTAACTTTGGTATATTTTCCTGAAACGGACATTTTAAGAGTTCATCAAGTGCATGTTCAATGAGGCTGCGTTCTGCTAGTGGTTTATCATATTGATCGGGAGTCAAGGTCTTTTTGAGTTCAATGGATTTTTCAAATACCGTTTTCAGCAATCTAGCCCATTGACTGTCAGATATCTCGATAAAGGCATTGAGTTCGCGCATTAAGTGAGCCAAACACAACTGATGTAACAATGCAGGTGTTTTAAGCTGTGCACTTAATGAGTCACTAACTAGCACTGCTCCTGGAAATCCATCAGGAAATTCATTATCAATAGTTACATAGCCACGGCTTGGTGCGATGGTGATAAATGTTTCTGTTGAAGATTGCCATGTCCAAGTCCAATAGTTATTGTTGTTAACCTTTACGCCTGATTCATCACTACCAATAACTGTTGCTTTAGCTACATTCTGCTTGATTCCTTCATAAACAGGCAGTAAGCTATCGGCAACACGGTTAAGCATATTAAAGATGGTGCCTTCGCTAAGTGAAACATTACAAATACATTTTAATAATTCCGGCAAACGACCAAAAGGAATGTATTGGCGAGTACTAAGATAACTGACGAAAGAAGTCAGTCGGTTGCCATATTGAACAGGAGCAGTTACTCCGGCAGGATATTCACCAGTAGACAAACACCCACAAGTACACTTTACCTGATAAACCTGATGTTCGGTTACTGTAGTCTGGATTGGAGGAATATCAACAACTTGTCTCTTGGATTGAAGTTTAAACGCATCTACTGGATGTATCCTGCCACAACCTGGACAATACACATCTGGTTTGTGCTCAATAATGTGATCCGGGTTAAGTGATTGAAAAAGTGTTGTTCCCTTGTGCCCCTTTTGACCTCCTGCTTTCTTTTTGCTAGGTTGACGGAGGCTTTTTTGTCGTGGGGCACGACCGAAATCTTGTGAGGGTGGACGAGAACTATTACGGCTGTTTTGAGACTATAAACGTTGGTTCTCTTCCTTTAATACGCGAATATCCTCTTTCATTTCATGAAGTGTTTGTTCTACTTTGTTGCTAAATTCAACAAAAAGATCAATAATCTGATCCTTGCTTAGCGGTTCAAGAGTTTCGCGTTTTATCATGATTGCAAAGATCCGGTTTTACATCATCACTGAACGCTGTTATGTCAAAGGGTTATAAACATTCTGACTTGTATTTATCCACATTTTTCTGAAAAAATTACGTTTTTGAAAAAAAAACACTAGTGTCCGGTAAAAATTTACCGGGCAGAACATTTTAAAGAACTGCCCGATATGTCTACTTTTAGTTTACCACAACAAAAAAGTAAGACATGGGTAAAAGTACAATTTTTAGCGGACAGCCTATATTTAATCAGCTGTTAACGTTCATTGACAAGAGTGAGATTAGAAAAATAGCGAAACAACACGGCAGCGAACGGTATGTAAAGAAGTTTACGACCTATAACCATTTGGTTGTGATGTTATTTGTTGCATTAGAAGGTTACTCCTCGATACGCGAGGTTATTCTTGGTTTACTTGCTAATGCGCATAAATTATCCCATTTAGGATTAAGTTATCTGGTAAAACGCAGTACTTTTTCAGAGGCTAATAAACGCCGAACTAGCAAGGTCTTCGAAGATATTTACATGTCTGTCTACAGAAAATATGCTTCCAGTTTAGCGGACAGCCGGCTGCAAGAGAAAGAACTCAAGCGATTGTATATCATGGATTCGTCAACTATTTCCTTGTTCAAGGATATTTTGAAAGGAGTTGGACGCAATCCTAAAAATGGCAAAAAGAAAGGCGGCATCAAGGCTCATACACTGATAAAAGCAGACGAGAACGTACCTTGTTTAATCCGGTATAGCGAAGCTGCCAAACACGACCATCTGTTTTTAGCAGAGGCAATGCATTTGCCGTCCGGTTCAATCATAACCTTTGACAAAGGCTATGTTGATTATGCCCGCTATGAGGCGTTTAGCGATAAGTCAATTTGGTATGTTACCCGATTAAAAGACAACGCTCTTTATAAAGCCAGGCAAGAGTTTGATATACCAGATGATGCAGATTCCGGTGTACTAAAAGATGAAGAAATCGTGCTTCTTTATGGTAGTAACAAAACAAAGGAACATAAAGCAAGACGTATTGCATACTGGGATAATGAAAATGCGCGAGTGTTTGAGTTTATCACCAATAACATGGAACTTGCTGCAGAAACAATTGCATACATCTACAAGAAGCGCTGGCAAATAGAGCTGCTATTTAAGCAACTCAAACAAAATTTTCCATTAAAGTATTTTCTTGGCGATAATGAAAACGCAATTGAAATTCAGATATGGGCAGCAATGTTAGCAAACCTGCTTATTGCCCTTGTAAAAAGTAAGTTGAAGCGTAATTGGGCGTTCTCGAATATGGTTTCTATTATCAGGCAACAATTAATGAATTATATCAATATATATGCCTTCTTAGAAAATCCTGAAAAAAGCTGGCTGGTATTGATTAAAGAAGATAAAAACAAGTATCAGAATTCGCTATTCCCAAAAATTTAAGGGGCTTACTTTTCGAAACTAAAAATGCCCGATTTGTATATCAGGCACTTATATCGATAAAATTAAAGCTATTCCGCTTTACCGGACAACAATGATTAACAATGAAAATAATAGTATTAACACAATTCATATCAATATGGATAAGGTTAAAGAATACACAACAAATGATTTATTTGATAGTTGTTCTGCTATACAATTAGAAACAAACGATTCATCTCTTATTGGACAAGCAGATATGATACAAGTATATAAAGAATTATTATTTATTTTAGATAGAGGGCAAAGAAAAATATTATGGTTTAATAAAAGTGGGGATTTTGTTAGTTGTCTGGATAAAATAGGAAAAGGGGCAGATGAATATTTGGATATATGTGACTTTTATATAAATGAAAATAATGGAAATATTGAGACTACTGATGCTCGCACATATAGAGTGTATAGTCTCAATAAACAATTAGTTATGCGAAAAAATATACAAAGAGAAACAGGTTTATTCTTGCATAATATTTCTCGTATTGACTCCGATAAAATTTCATGTATAAGCAGTATCAAAAATTCAATTGGATATATTTATTCGCTAACCAATAATAGAATATTAAAAAAGCAAGAACTTTATCCTGAGGTACATACAGAATATGAATATTTAAGTGGTATTGGATCCTTTAAAAATGGTTCTCAATCCAGTTATTTATATTCAAATATTGGATGTTCATATATATCAACTGTTGATAATGATGGATTTACACCTGCTTACAGCTTTGATTTCGGAGAGGATCAAATTGATTGGAATGATCCTTCATTTCTTAGTAAAATTTCGAAACTTAAAAAAGCAGTTGATATAGTTAGTTTTATGAAAGAGTTAATGACTACTAAGATATATTTTTTTTGGATATAGTGAGAATGATTTATTTATTGTTCGATCATTTAGGCATAAAGGAGAATGTTGCGCTTTAATATACAATAAAAGAAATGAAACTTATAAACTACTTTCAGGATTATGGGGCCAAATCCTTACTGGTTCGAATTTTTATTTAAATAAAAATGAATTGTATATATGTTTAGCTGACGGTTTTTCAGAAGCTTGTCAAATGAATATTTTCGATAGTAGTTTGCTAGAATTGATAAAGAGACATAAAATAAATGATAATCCTATAATTTTCATGTGTACATTAAACTAATTAATATTAATATGCAATTTAAAAGAAGCATTTGTTCAGTAGTTTGTTTTGTACTAATTGTTTTTTTAGTAATAAACCTATTTTTTATAATGTATCAATTAAAGACTAATGAAATATCGAAATTTGCAACAAAAAAAGTAACTGTTGACAATATAAATAATGCATTAGTGAGGAACATTTATTTGAAAGAAGACTTAAAGGTTAAGAATAATAAACTTCTATTTTATAATGATACAATCTTTTTATCCGAGTTATGTTGTAATCATACTTGCCTAATTTTTAGGTTTTCATTGTTTAATTGTTCAATGTGTGTTAATTCTGTATTAGAAAAAATAAAGGATATTTTTCCTAATTATAAGGATAATACTAAAATAGTGTTTATGTATGATTCTGTTAATGGAAGAATAACTGAAAATATGTTTGGAAAAATGCCATATATGTCTTTAAAAGAAGATATCTTAGGCATACCAATGGAGAAGATAAATATTCCTTATATGTTTATTTTGGATAGTACCTTAGTTGTCAAACAATTTTTTGTTCCTGAAAAATCTATGCCTGAACTAACTGATACATATTTAAATATTATAAAAGCGAGATATTTTAGTAAATGATAAATATTTCTATCAACATGGTAATAAAGTTATATGTTATCTAAAAAGTCTGTTTCATCATTCACCATTATCACCACCTTTATTGTCTTGTCAATTATAGGTTTTGCTGTAATGCCCTTGCTAAATCTACGATTATACCCGGGTAAAAGTAAACCTGGTATTACGGTAAGTTATAGTATGCGAGGTGCCAATGCTGTTGTAATCGATAGTGAGGTAACTTCAAAACTGGAAGGCGTATTATCGAGGATTGAAGGCGTACAACGTTTATCGTCACGCACGGGTAGTGGTAGTGGATCCATTAGTTTGGAGATGGATAAAAATGAGGATATGGATGCGGTTCGTTTTGAGGTATCAACTTTAATTCGGCAGGTCTATCCTACTTTACCATTAAACGTTAGTTATCCGGCTCTTCGGGTTAATCGCCCAGATGAAGACAATGAAAAAGTGGAAACCTTACTTACGTTTACCTTTAATGGCCCGGGAAATCGAAGTAAAATAGGTGATTATGCCAACGAATATATTGTTTCTCAGATAGCCGAAATTCAGGATATACATTCTGTAAATGTTTATGGTAGTTCTCCCCGGCAGATTGACCTGTTATTCGATAAAGAAAAATTAAAGAACATAGGATTATCTGAGGGTACCATTATTTCGCAGATACATGAGTATTTTGTTTATAATAACCTGGGAAGTGTTCAAGAGCAATCGTTTATGGGTGATGTAACCCATATGCCCGTGGTTTTGAGTGGTCTGACAACAGAGAAGTTTGATCCACAAATGATACTTATTAAGCATGAACAACGTCTGTTTCCTTTAGCCAATTTAGTCAAAAGCATTGAGCATGAGAGAGAGCCGGATAGCTACTATCGTATTAATGGATTGAACACCATTAATATTGTGGTACGATGTGTGCCAAGAGCCAATCAGATGGTGGCTGCGCAGCAGGTGAAAGCTAAAGTGAATCAGTTGCGCAATAGACTACCGGAAGACTATAGCATTAATATTAGTTACGATAGTTCGGTTCAGATCAAAGAAGAACTGAGTAAGATTATCTTTCGAATATTATCATCCTTATTTATATTGCTGTTTTTTGTGCTGTTAGTCAGCCGTAGCGGCCGGTACATGTTGATAATTACACTTAGCATTGTGTCGAATATTTTAATTGCTTTTATACTTTATTACTGGCTTAAAATAGAGATACATATGTATTCGCTGGCAGGTATTACCATTTCGCTGGGAATTTTAATTGATAACACCATTGTAATGGCCGATCATTTGCGTAACGGTAAAGGAATAGGAGTGTTTAGAGCCATTGTAGCTGCAACATTGACTACGATGGGAGCATTAATTGCGGTGTTTTTTCTGGATGAAGATATGCAGCTTCGCTTACTCGATTTTGCCTGGGTAATAATTATCAACCTGGGCGTATCGTTGGTGATATCCTTATTTTTTATACCGGCTTTGATCGATAAATTACCCTTGGTTAAACGAAAATCGCGCAATACCATTAAAAGAAATAGAACCCAATTAACATTAACCCATTGGTATGGAAATACAATTGCATTTACTGCCCGTTTTCGTTGTATTTTGTTACTGATAGCTATTTTGTGTTTTGGATTGCCTGTAAATAAGTTACCATCCTATCTGAAAGGAGAAGAATGGTATATAAAATGGTATAATAACACACTTGGTTCGCAGGTTTATACCGAAGAGATAAAACCTATTACAGATGTTGCATTGGGAGGAACCTTACGCTTATTTACCGATAAAGTAACGCACAATGCATTAAGCAATAGTAATAGAAGAACTTCAATTAGCGTGTCGGCAACCATGAATGATGGTAGTACTTTGGAACAAACTAACTCGATTTTCGATAAACTGGAGAATTTTTTGGCACAGTATGATGAGATTGAACAGTTTGAAACAAGGATAAGCAGCCCTTCATCGGCAAGCATCAATATATTATTTAAACCTGAATTTGAGTTTGATGGGTTTCCATATACATTAAAATCTCAGTTAGAAACGAAGGTAATAGAACTAGGTAGTGCTGACTGGAGCGTAACCGGTGTAGGTCGTGGATTCGATAACTCATTAAATGAGGCTTATCGTAACAGCCGTATTCAGTTGTATGGATATAATCTGGAGAGTTTAAAAAATTATGCTCAAAAAATTAAAAATTACCTGGTAGAAATACCGCGAGTAGAAGAAAATTCAATCTTTACTAATGGACGTTCCACTTCCGGTAACAGTATCCATCGGGAGTATTTTTTAGAACTGGATCAGGAAAGAATGCGACGAACCGGAATTTCTACGGGGCGTATGTTGAATGGTTTAAGAGAATTATCAAATGATGAAGACTGGGTGATGTCTGTTACAAAGGATAATAGTACTCAATATGTTTATCTAACACCAGAACGAGCATCAGTGCCTGATTTTTGGAAGATTAATAATTATCCGGTTGAAGTTAGCCAAACACGTACTGCCCGGTTAGATGAATTGGGTAGTTTTACTAAGGAACGGGAACAGGATCTGATCAATAAAGAAAACATGGAATATACCATGGTGGTCGAATTCAACTTTATTGGTAGTCAAGGGCAAAAAAAATACATCATTGGTCAGGTTGAAAAAAGGATAGAACAGGAACTGCCCATTGGATATCGTATTAAACAACAATATTACCAGGGAGGTTTTTGGCATGATCAGGAAGAAGATCATACTCAGTTATGGCTACTCCTTTTGATTGCCGGAATCATCTTTTTTATCTGTGCCATTGTGTTTGAATCGTTGTTGCAACCCCTGGCAGTATTAATGATGATACCCTTAACCTTTATTGGTGTCTTTTTAACGTTCTATTGGTTTGATTTGGGCTTCGATCAGGGAGGGTATGCTTCGTTATTGTTGTTAAGTGGGTTAACCGTTAACTCGGCCCTTTATATTCTTAATGAATTAAATAATATACGAAAACGATATCCAAACCTGAGTGCTATAAAAAGTTATTTGAAAGCATTTAATAATAAGATAGTCCCCATTATTTTAACCATCTTATCAACGGTATTGGGATTAGTACCCTTTTTATCAGGAGGTAAAAAAGAAGCCTTTTGGTTTAGCCTGGCTGCCGGTACCATTGGCGGTCTTATTTTCTCACTACTGGCAATCGTAATGATATTACCTTTATTTGAGAAAGGAATTCGTAAAAAAAGAGATCTAAGGAAGAAAAGAAAAAATAGAAAGGGAAAAAAGAAGGAGAAAGCAATGGATATTAAAGAATTGGAACCCGTTTATTCAGAGTTAGAAATTCAAGGTTAATAATATAAACACATCAATAATACTAATAATAACCAATGAGAGTAATTTATATATTTATAAGCGGCTTGCTATTATTTTCAGGTTGCCAATCATCAGAAGAAAATAAGTTTCAAACAGGAAAACGAACCTTTACTGATGATGTTAATGTAGTAGTAATATCTGTGGCACATAAAAGGCCATTTTATAAGGAGTTTTTAAACAATGGAACCTTAACATCCAGCCAACGGGCACAATTAAATTTTGGAGAGGCTGGCATAATAGTAAAGGTGAATGCCAGTAATGGTCAATATGTGAGCAAAGGAGAGGTTATTGCCCAAGTGGAAGATGTTACTCAGCGTTTTAGCTTTGAAAAAGCAAGCCGTAATGTGGAGAAATGTAAACTTTCATTTGAGGAATCATTAATTAACCAGGGATATACTCTAAAAGACTCGGCCTGGGTACCGGAAAATATTATGAAGATGGCATTGATTCGTTCTGGCTATCAGGATGCATTAAACGATCAATATATTGCTGCTTATAAATTAAGAGAAACTAAAGTAATAGCACCTTTTAATGGTATTATTGCTGATTTGGAAGCAAAACCTAATAATGAAACATCCTTATATAAATTTTGCTGCACTCTCATCAACAATACAGTCTTTGAAGTAACCTTCCCTATGATGGAAAGTGAAATTTCTCAATTAATATCAGGGATGAAAGTAGAAGTTGTTCCATTTGCTTTTTCAGAAGATACCATAATGGGTAAGTTATCCGAAATCAACCCTAAAGTTGAAGAAAACGGGATGGTGAATGTAAAAGCAATTGTTCCTAATAAAGGGAAGGAACTGGTAGATGGAATGAATGTTAAAGTGATGGTGAAAAAAGATTTAGGAACCAACCTTTGTGTACCTAAAGAAGCTGTTACCTTACGTCAGGAACGAAATGTTGTTTTTGTAGCTCAAAATGATACAGCTTATTGGAGGTATGTTGATGTTGGAGAAACTAATTCAACCTATTCTGTTATTAAAGATGGCATTAACGATGGGGAGCAGGTAGTGATTGAAGGAAATTTTAATCTGGCACACCTCTCTCCTATTAAAGTTATTAAACAACAATAAGTAAAGTGAAAGATTTACATGATGATTAAGACAATTATAAACATTTTTAGCTATTTGTTCATGATGCAGATTGGCTTACAGCCTGTTTTATCACAGGAACAGGTACTGACTTTAAATCAGGCAATAGATATAGCTCGAAAACAATCGTACGATGCCTTTCTTTCAAAGAATGCGTATTTAGTTAAGGTATTGGACAACGAATCATACAAAAAAATGCTCTTTCCTAGTTTGAATATGTCCTTAACGCCTGCCAATTATGACAGATCAATTTCCGAATTATGGGATTCGGAAGAAGGCTTATATAAACCATATGAAGTTCAATGGTTAAGTTCTGTTGGCTCTATTTCTTTAAATCAACCAGTAGGCTTTACTGGAGGAAATCTTAATGTAAGTTCTTCATTAAGGCGTTCAATGACCTATTATGAGAATGCGAATGATATTGAGAATTATATATCTAACCCAATATCTATTTCTTATTCTCAGAATATTAATGCTGTTAATAATTATAAATGGAGATCTAAACTGGAACCTCTTGAATTTGAAGAAGCCAAGAAGCAGTTTATGGAAGATATGGAATCGACTACTATTGAGACTATTCGGCTTTATTATAATCTGTTGGATGCTGAATTAAATTTAGAGATAGCTCAATTGGGGAAAAATACTGCAGATACATTGTATTTATTTGGAAAGAGAAAACTAGAAATTGGGGCAATTACAAGAGCTGAATATTTGCGGTTGGAACTAAATAAGATCAATGCCGATATAAGTTTGGAATCACGACAGCTGAGCAGTCAGGATGCACAGATCGCATTGAATAATTATTTAGAACTACCAGAAGAAACTAAACTGATATGTACTTATTCACAAGATATTCCAAAAGTGTTTGTCTCTTCTGCTATGGCTATTGAGAAAGCATATGAGAATAATCCGGATATGTTGGCTTTAGAACAAAAAATAATAGAGTCAGAAAAAAACATTCGTAGTGCAAATGCTAATCGTTTGACAGCAAGCTTTAGTGCAACATTAGGGTTAAACCAAAATCAAGGGACATTATCAGAAGCCTATCGAGATCTAAGGGATCGACAAGGGGTTTCATTTTCATTATCATTACCTATTATTGATTGGGGGGAAAACAAACGTACTATTCAACAAGCTAGATTAAATCAAAAGCAGGTAGAAGAGAGTAATCGCAAGCAAAAAGATAATCTTCGAATAGAGGTGTTAAAAATGGTTCAGGAGTTTAATATTCAAGGGAAACAGGTTGAAGCTTCTTGTTTGGCAGATAGCATTTCAAAGGTTGCTTATAAAGCAGTACAACAGCAGTTTATATTAGGACAAACAAATATTGTTGATTTAAATACCTCATATAGCGACTTGCAGAGTGCACAGAATAATTATATGAATACTTTACGTAATTTTTGGATTCAGTTGTATTCCTTGAGAAAAATTTGTTTGTATGACTTCCAAAAAGAAGAAGATTTGTCATTTGATGAGAAATCTATAATAATTGAATAATTATTTAATTGCTTAAGCTATAATAAATGATTCATTTTCTGTTAAAAAGACCAATTGCTGTTATTATGACCTTTATTGCTGTCATAGCGCTGGGAGTTGTGTCATCCAATCTTATCCCAATCTCGTTATTACCTGATATTGCCATTCCTGAAATTACTTTGCAAGTCTCTGTGCCCGATAAATCTGTTAAGGAAGTAGAAAGTAACTATGTCAAGGCAATCAGGAGGCAAATGCTTCAGGTAAGTCATTTAAAGGATATAGAAAGTACGTCAACCAATGGGCAGGGTACTGTTCGTTTGAATTTTAAATATGGCACCGATATCAACTATGCATTTGTTGAAGTAAATGAAAAAATGGATGCATTGATGTCATCCATGCCTAGTGATTTTGAGAGACCAAGAATCATAAAAGCCTCAGCATCTGATATTCCTGTTTTTCATTTATCCGTTTCGTTAAAAGATACTTCCATAACAGAGAAGGAACAACGGTTTATGGAGTTAAGTGAATTCACTGAACAGGTGATTAAAAAACGCATTGAACAATTGCCTGAGGTGGCAATGGTTGATATCAGTGGTTTGGAGTATCCCGAAATAGGATTGCATGTTGATTTGGATAAAATGAGCACCTTGGGCATTGATTACCAAAGTTTCCAAAAAACCTTACAGGAAAATGATTTTACGCTTGGTAATATCAAGGTTCGTAACGGCATGTATGAGTTTAATATTAAGTATGCATCTCTTTTAAAAAACAGAAGGGATATTGAAAATTTAACCATTAAAAGCGGCAATCGAATCTTTAAATTGAGTGAACTGGCAACAGTGGAAGTTGCTCATCAAACAGGTAAAGGTGTTTTTATTGATAAAACAGGCCAATCTGTAATCATGGCTGTTATTAAAAAGTCAGATGCCAGAATGGAAGATCTGCGCGAGGAAACGGCAAAGATGATGACTCAGTTAAGAGACGATTATCCAAGATTACACTTTGAAGTATCGCGCAATCAAACGGAGTTGTTGGATTATTCCATTTCCAACCTTGAAAGCAGTTTGATTATAGGTGCTATTCTTGCCTTTTTTATCATGTTGTTCTTCCTGAAAGATTTAAAATCACCAGTTTTGATAGGTATCTCAATACCAATAAGTTTATTAGTGAGTATGCTGTTTTTTTACTTGTTGGATGTATCAATTAATATTATCTCCCTATCTGGATTAATTCTGGGTGTTGGAATGATGATAGATAATGCGATTATTGTAATTGATAATATTAATCAATGCTATCGGGAAGAAAAGAAATCAATCTTTGAGTCATGTTTAGTAGGTACTCAGGAAGTAATCCGGCCGCTCATTAGCTCTGTTTTGACTACCTGTGCGGTATTTGTTCCATTAATATTTTTGAGTGGTATCTCTGGTGCTTTGTTTTATGATCAGGCTATAGCTATTTCTATCGGATTAGGATCTTCATTAATTGTTTCCATTACCTTGATTCCGGTTTTATTCCATTTGTTTTATAAGCGAGATCTGAATAAAGAAGATAAAAAATCAAAGAGTTGGTTATCTAAACTTCAAATATATACTGGATTAGAATCGGGATATGCGAGAGTATACGATTGGATATTTACAAATCGATTGTATTTTCTAATGGGTACACTAATGCTTTTTGTGGTTGGAGTTATTGCTTTTTCTTTTATTAAAAAAGAGCGTTTCCCTTCTATGGAGCAGAAAGATGCCACTTTATTTGTTGATTGGAATAGAAATATTAGCATAAATGAAAACCGCACTAGAGTAGAAGTATTTTTGAGTGAGGTAGATTCTTTGACTTCGCAGGTCGCTTGTCAGATTGGAGAACAGTCTTTTGTACTGGATAAAGCTAATCAATTAACTACTTCAGAAGCTTCTGTTTATTTTGCAACTGAATCATCTGATAAAAGGATTCAAATACAAAAACAATTGGCTGAATGGATAAATAAACATTACCCTGAAGCCATTTTTTATTTTACACCTCCGGAATCCATTTTTGAGAAACTCTTTGGTAATAATGAAGCGCCTTTAGAGGTAAGACTTTGGAGTTCTGGAAAGAATTCAATTCCAACTCCGGATCAGTTACAGGAGATTAATCTGGCAATATATGATCAAAGTGGAATGAATTCTACAGAAAAAGTGCCATTACAGGAATATTATGAGATTGTACCTGATTTTGAACGATTAAAGCTGTATGATATTTCTGTTTCTTACCTGACTGATATCCTTAAGAAATCGCTCAATCGTTTATCTATATTTAAATTGCAAAGAGGACAATATACAGTGCCAGTTGTGTTAACCGGAAAGCAAGAAGATTTATATAGTATCATTCAAAGTGTTCGGTTGAATAATTCTTCTAATGGAAGTATTCCTGTTAGTGAATTAGTGTCAGTCCGACGAATTGCCGGTTACAAGTTGATGAAAGGAAGTAAAGATGATGTATATGTTTCTTTAGGATATGATATTGAGGATAGTCAAATAAATGAAGTAACAAATAAGATTGATGACATCGTTAAAAAGTATCCTGATATGCATGTTAAATATACAGGACAATTATTTTCGAACAGAACATTATTTAAGGAATTATTGATTGTTCTGATTGTAGCTTTACTATTACTTTATTTTATTCTTGCCTCTCAGTTTGAATCAATATTACAGCCTTTCATCGTATTTATAGAAATACCAATTGATATTGCCGGAGCGTTATTGTTATTATGGCTTACCGAAAATAGCCTGAATATAATGAGTATGATAGGATTGGTAGTAATGACGGGTATTATTATTAATGACTCCATATTAAAAATTGATACGATTAACCGTTTAGTCAGGGACGGTCATGAAGTAGTGACTGCTATTCATATGGCAGGTCGTAAACGACTTAAGCCAATCATTATGACCAGTGCAACTACAATATTGGCAATGATCCCATTTTTATGGGGAAGTGATATGGGATCAAGGCTTCAACAACCCTTAGCATGGACAATCATTGGTGGTATGACAATTGGAACATTTGTTAGTTTGTTTTTTATTCCTTTGGCTTATTATTACATGCATAATGTTACTAAAAGAATTAGAAGTTAGTATTAAAATTGATTTGCTGTAATAGCTAAGAAGAATATAATGAGTTTAAGAAATAGCTTTCAAATATGAATTATATTTAAGTCTTTTTAAAGATTATTTCAATATAAACCCTTAAAAAAAACTCTCAGTTATTAAAACAGAGAGTTCTTCAAATTTTTAAGCTTGATAAACTTTCCTTAGTTAGTCATTCCTTACTAACGTTATAAATATCAGATAATCAACATATAGCACTTTGAAAACTTGGTTATTTATGATGTTTAATTACAAGATTATTAGTAAATTAGGGGAAAACCTTGCAGAAATAATGAAAGGAAAATTGCCAAATTAAAATCAAAGAAACTTATTCAGGCCAATTCTAAAAGAGCTTATTAACCCGAAGCACGAACTAGCAATTTTAGCACACCGTATTGATTGGAATAATTTCGAAGACAGCTGCAGTTCGTTGTATTCTCATACAGGTCAGCCAGGCATGCCAATTAGAACAATGGTTGGCTTGTTACTATTAAAACGGATCTATAATTTAGGAGATGAAACAGTAATGGATCAATGAGTTCAAAATCCGTATTTCCAATATTTATGTGGAGAGGCTGAATTTCAATGGGAAGTTCCATGCGATCCTTCTGACCTGGTTCACTTCCGCCACCGCATTGGCGAACAAGGGGCCGAAAAGATCTTTGAAGTATCTATTCAGACCAGAAAAGACTAGATTAAAAGCACCAAAGATGTCTTGATAGATACAACTGCTCAAGAGAAGAATATTACTTATCCAACAGATGCTAAACTGTTGATTAAAGTAATTGAGCGCTGTAATAGAATAGCATCAGTCGAGAAGGTTGAGCAACGGCAGAGTTATAAGAATACCATGAAAACACTCTTACTTAAGCAACGTTTTGCACATCATCCCAAACGCAAAAAGGAAGCTGCTGCAGCTTTACGTAAATTACGGACGATTGCAGGGCGTTTGGTTAGGGAACTAGAACGAAAGTTAAGTAAAGAAGCTAAGCTGCAGTATGTGGAAGATTTAAAAAAACTGCGCTAAGATTGTTGCACAGAGGAAAAGCGACCAAAACAAAATCTACAGTTTACATGAACCAGAAACAGCCTGTATTGCAAAAGGCAAGGCGCATAAGAAGTTTGAATTTGGTTCAAAAGTCTCTTTCGCTGTTGTGCCAAAAGTAAATATCATAGTTATATCAAAAATTTTAATGGCAACCCTAATGATACATTAACCCTAGAACCAGCATTAGAAAATATAGAAAAAATCAGTAAGATAAAATTCAAAAACGCTATTGTAGACAGAGGCTATAAAGGTAAAAAGGTGGTTCGAAACATCATTATTATTACACCAAAACCTCCATCATCCAAACAGCCCTACAGTAAAAATACAATGCGCAGAAAATGTAGGTCGAGAGCCGCAGTTGAACCTGTAATAGACATACTAAGTATGACAACCGAATGATTAGAAATTACCTAAAAGGCTTAATTGGTAACACCATTAATGCAAATTTGGCTGCTGCTGGTTTCAAAGGATTACTTCGAAAAATCAAAGAAGAAGTTCTTTGTTTGAAAATTTTACTGGAAATAATTTTTCACTCTATACAATTAGCTCCAGTAAAAATCAGTTCATAAGGATTAACTAGTTAACAGCTTCATCCAAAGCCTTACCCGGCTTAAACTTTGCTACTTTCTTTGCTGCAATTTGAATTTCTTTACCTGTTTGAGGATTTCTACCTGTACGAGCCGAACGTTCGCTGATAGAAAAAGTACCAAAACCTATTAATTGAATGCTTTCGCCTTTAGCCAAAGCACTTTTGATTGCCTCTGTTGTTGCATTTAAAGCCTTCTCTGAATCTGCTTTTGTTAAGCCACTTGCCTCAGCAATGGCACTTACTAATTCTGATTTATTCATTCTTATAATTTTTTAGATTGAGTGAAATATTCTATGCAAGATAGCTATTTCTTCTTTACACCTGTTTAAACTGTGGTATTGAAAGGTTTTTAGTGATTATCATCCCAGTTACTTCCTAATTTCAGGACAATAAACTATCAAATTTAACTGTAAAGTAAATCAAGTAAATGCGAAGTAAATATCTAAAATATTATTAATAAATAAGTTACTCTATTTGATTTACATTATTTACTTCATTTACTATAAAAAACACCCATTTCCTTTTAGTTGAATTTTTGAGCATAAAAAAAGGATACCATAAAGTACCCTATAAAGAAAATTGAGAAACTAACTCAGATTGCCAGCTCCACACCATCAATGACTATTCCATTTGTTTCTTCAGCATCCTCGTATTTAAACATGTAGCAAGAGCCTAATATGCTGTGCGTATAGCTCTTTACGTTACGGCTTTTTTGTGAACTATTGGGAATAAACGACTTGTTTCCTTTTGCCGTTAACAGTTCTCGCAATGAGTTCATCTCAAGAAAGTGTAGCTTATTTTTATTCACATAGTCGCAATAGCAAGGATAAAGCAGTTTGAATTTGATGTTTAGTATTTTCTTTATCGGGTCTTTCACATAGTGGATATCTTTACGGATATCTCCATAAGGGTCTGCTACTTTATAGGCAATAGCACTCCAAAAGATGGATACATCCTTTAAGTCGCTTGCCATTTCATCCTGCATCTTTGCGTTTTCGATAACTGCATCCTGGAACGTATCCAAATCAAATGGGAAAACCAATTTACCTTGAAGGAGTTTAACAAGAGTCAACAACAGGGCTATATGTCTTATTTGTCGGTCTGCCAGTTCTATTTCAGCATTTATAACCGATTTAACCTGTTGAAAAACCTCATTAAATACTGTTTTAAAATGCTTTTCAAAAAAGCTGCGGTATTTAAAGAGTTCACGTGTTATATTGCAAAATCCATGCTCCTTCTCTTTGAGTAAGGTTTTATACGCTTCAGTAGTTTCATCAGAGAACTTATTATCCTCAAAATGTAGTACTATCATACGAGCAAAAAGGGCAGCTTCAGAAGTGGGTAGCTCATTACCATCTACCATACAGGCAGAGCTAATTTCCAGTGTCGTGGTTTTATTATCGTTGCTTTTTTGTGCCATGGTGTACAGCTCTCCATCATAACCTGTCTTAAATACATCGACCGTTTTTTTATCAATGGCATTGGTGTATTCTTTCAGGTAATACAAAGCATTACTGCGTTGAGTTAATGAGCGTGAAAAACCTTTATCTGTGGAGTTTAACAATGATATGCCATGATTAGGTTCTCCAAACAGGTGCATAAAGAAATTAACAAAATTGGACTTTCCGGCTCCCTGGTCGCCAAACAGGAATAAGAATGGGAAGAAGCCTGTTATATCAAGGATAATATCACGGTACAACGCCAGTGTGACAAACGAAATCCCCACCGCCCCGTTTAATCCATAAGCCTTATAGATAAGCTCAGCCCACGAGTTAAAATCAAGGTTTCCGGCTTTGTAAGCAAACCTACGCTCAGCTGAATAGCTTTTATCATTCAGGTTGGTATAGGCAAAAGGAGGCAAATAAAGTGATGTGACATCCGTATTAACAATACCTAACTTATCAGGATATGAAATGGCATTGTCTTTATCTATAACCGCATCCGCAAAGCAATAAACCTGGTGTTCGCTTTGATATCCCAACTGATTAATGGCAATGGCATTCTTTTCACGGTCATACAGATAGGTTAAAATATTATCAAGTTGCTGAGTGTTGCCAAAGAAGGTTAAACCTCGGCTTGATATGCTACGAATCACTTTCTTAAACCTATCCAGGTTCAATTCAGAACTCATTATTTCATTTACGGTAATCTCCCCGGTATTACGCTGAAATTTCACTAGCCGCCTGCTTTCCTTTGTGCCATCCATCAAGTGATAAACCGATTCCATTAGAAAATTAGATAGTTTTTTAATGATTGGCTTTCCTTTGATGGTTTCCCTCATGTAATAACAACCATTTTCCACAAAGAAATAGTACTCTTCATTATCCGCTTGCTTGTCTTCGCTGTTTTGTGGAATTGGTTTGGTGACCACATCTTCCCATAGTAACTGGTAATTGTCCGTATTTTGAAGAAAACTGATTAATGATTTTTCCTGTAACAAATCATTGGCATCCTTTTTCTCCGGCAATACTAATCTTCGTAACGATTGAATATCAAATCGACTTGAAAGAATGAAGTCTTTATAATAGTCAGCACATTTATTTCCGGCATCATCGTTATCCATTGCCAAAACCACTTTCTTTCCCTGAAGATAAGGTAGCAATACTTTAGGCTCTTTTATTTTGTTTTCGGTTGAAAACAGGGCAATAGATGAACATCCAACCATGGATAAAGCATTGATAACACCCTCTTGCAAGAAAACCACATCAAAGTCAGGAAAGAACATTTTATCATAAATGCTCTCGTTCAATGTTCCGTTATTTCTGGCTTTAGACTTACCTTTTTCAGGATTAATCATCCTGCGATTGATAAGCTGATTATTCGTATCCGTAAAAACAATTGCATTGGATAAAGAATCATACCAATAACTTCCTTGTGGTAAGGATTCTGCATCAATTCCTCTGGATTTAAGATATTCGCTTGCTTTTGTTAATGGGTTGTTTCTTATGGCGAAGAGCATTTTATCAAATGCAGATGTTTTAGTTTGAGATGATGGCTTAAACACTTCTCGAATACCCAGATAATCTTCCTGTAAATATGTAATGGCTTTGTGTTCATTCCATCCATTATTTAGTAACATGACAAAATCAATTGCAGAACCACCGGAACCACACGAAAAGCATTTGAAATAGTTTTTGCGGGTGTTCACACTGAAAGCCGGAGAATGGTTTGTCCCTTGACCACTTCCACAAAAGGGGCATTTCTCAAGTTGATTGGCTTTGTTGAAATTTGTGCCTGTTTCCTTTTCAATAAGGGCTTTGATGTCAATTTGTTTTACTTTTTCGATTGTCTGCATTTGTTTTCCATTGTGCCGTAAACAGGCTATTCAAACCCTATTGTTCTTCCTCAGAGGTATTCTGCATCTCATTTTCCATATTCATCCTTTGTTTTTCTTCTTCCAGATGATGAACTATACTTTCAGTTAGTTCCTGGCTGTCCATGCAGTTGCCGATTATGGTAATCATGTAATAGGCAAAATTGATATCACCCTGTTTTAATGCGTTGGCTGTATCATCAATGGCTTTGAAAAGCTGCTTTTGTTGTTCTGTTTGCGGAGGATGAAGTTCTTCTACTTGTACATTGGCTTCCGGAGTATGACTTTGACTATTTGATGCTTCTTCCTCAATAAAGCCTAATGCACTTTGTAACTCGTGCTTAGTTAAACCTAATAATTCGGCTGCTTTAGGGCTTCCGGCAAGCAATTTACTTCCAATACCAGACAATACACCTGTAGCCACACGCTTAATAATTTCGGTATTTGAATAGCCTGCCAGACGAGTTTCAAGGTCGGACACTTCCGTTTTGTAATTGTTATTTTCCGTATCTAACCTCTGATTTTGTTGTTTTAAGGCATCTCTTTCAGAAGTAATTTCTTGCAATTGTTTCTTCAAAGAACCTATTTCAGTTTCTTGCTTGTAATCGTTGAACTTTTTCTCAAAAATCATCATGGTATTTTCATGACGAGCATTGCTAACTGCTCCCAGTAATCCTGCCAATCCATTAAAAGTATTGCTCGTATTCTCTTTGTCTGTTTCTATGCCAGTTAATGCTCCGAACAATTGACTTATTCCATCAAGGTTGCCCATAAAACTGTTATTACCTGCCATTTTATGTTTTTGCAAGGCACTTTCAATAGCCTGTTCTATTTGAGATTGATTAGAAGCACTGTTTGTCTTGTTTTCGCCTAATGTAATGGGGTATTCCTCCACCTTTCCAGCTTTTGGACTCATGCCCCTGTAAATACAGACTTTGATATTTTTGCCTTCCTGTCGGGCTATATCTTTTGCCGATTCAATATTATCAGTGAAGGCTTCGATATTGTTTGTTCGAGGTACTATCAGTATGTGTCCAGAGTTGCTTTCAACCCTGATTTCGTATGCATAATTCTTATTTTCTTGCAGGTTTTTGTATATCGCATCCTGCATATTGCTTTGTTTTTCCTTCATTGTTGTGATTTTTTAGTATTGGATTAATTCATTTGATATAAAAAAGCTACTGGACTTCTATTTTGAGAAACTCAGACCGACAAAAAGCAACGCATTAGCTATTATTACCAACTTAGAGCTATTCTGACTTACTTTTCTGCTATTTGGGCTTATGTTGCAGCTATTATCTACGAACTCAACACCTACTATCAACCAATTATTTTATAAGTCTCTTATAATGAAATTGAATTGGACTCACCATCTTGATATTTGCGGCAAATATTGAGCATTACAAAAGTACTTTTCCTGTATTATACAGCTATTACATCATTATCTTAGTTATCCAAAGCTGACTATTACCTTACTTATCAGTAGCATCTGCCCAGTAGCCTTTGTTTAAACTTGACTCCAACTCAATAATAGCCAGCTTTTCTTTAGCAGGATTGTATTTTACACTAAACACAACCTCATTAAATGTCGTACCACATATGACAGCATTAAGTGCATTTTCTGAGGCTGTCTCTGCAAAATCAGCTATCTCATTTATTGGGACGAAAAAATATTTCTCTTTCATTGTTGTAAATCATTTAAACATAAAACGGGTAACTATGGGCATTAACACCCATAGTCAAGGGTTACTTTATTCATCATCATCGTCCTCTTCGTCTTCGTCCTCTTCATCAAGGTCTTCCAGTTGTTCCATTATCTCCAGGATGGCTTCGCTGTCTTCCTGTGGGTCATATTCCACTCTAACAAGGAGTTCATTGTCATCATTTCTTCCGGTAATGAATCCTTCCAATCCATACTCTTCCAATAGCTCGGCAAAATCAACACTGGAATCTGCCGGAACATTAAATGTTCTTGATTTCATTCTTTTAAAATTTTAGATTAATAAATATGTGATGACTTTTCTGAAAGCCTTTATGATTCGATGAAGTGGTTATTTCCTTCTGTGTTTAAGGAATAGTTCTTCTTCCATTTGACCGATATATTCATCGGTACTTTGAGGTTTTCGGCCTTTCATCCAGTCCTCGATTTCGGTGCGGATAAATACAAGTTTGCGACCGCCATGCATGGGCTTGCGAAACGGAATTTTGCGGTCGTGAACTAACCTGTATAAGGTATTCTTCTTATACCCGGTCAAGTCAACCAGGTCTTCAATGGAAAGCGTGTCGCTTTTTGCTTTGGCAACGGGTTTCGGGCTTGTTGCAGAAATCACCCTGCGTACAGTGTTTTCAATTATCTCAGAAAGCTCTGTTTGTTCTATAACGATTAGTTTCATACATCTGAATTTTATGGCAATAGCAATGGATTACCTGTTTGCATTAAATTTTATTCGATTAATCAATGCAAAGATTAGATGATGAAAGCCCGGTTAGTTTTGAGTTAGGCTAACTCTTTGTAACTATCTAAATATGAATGAGAAAAATTTAACCCTAATTAGGCTAATCAGGAAAACCCTTCAAATGAAATAGTACATCAGCATCATTTTTAGCTACGTCTGCTACAATTTTTTTTAAGTTCGGGTAGCTTCTGGCAATTTTTACTTTATTGCCCATATCTTCCAAATCACGGTAATGATTATAGAATTGCAGTGTGCTAATTCCCGGGAAACGATTTTTGGCAAATGCTTCAATTTTAGCCTTGGGAAACCTGTCGTACTCATTTTTCACAAATGGAATTTCTCGTCCTGCTTGTTCCTGGATACGAATAAACAAAGCATAGTATTTTGCATCATACTTTGGTATTTCAGGCTCTTTAGCAGGCTCGCTTGTGGTTTTTGAAGGGTTCAGATTCATCTGCTGTATATCATTTAGATTCTTTATCAGCTTTTTTTGAGAACCCAACCATTGTTTTATTATTGAAGTGTATTCGTGTTTATAAGGATGTAAAAGTTCTTGCTCTTCATTTTTATTCTCCTGGATGGCACATTCGGTCAGAAACTCCATAATAGAATCTGAATCCCCTTTTTTCCAAAGGTCTTCAGTGCTAAATTTACATAGCGCAGTTTCTAAATGCGTATGTAATAACTCTTTTATCTTTTCTCGCGAAAGTTCTTTAGGAATCTTGGTAAAATGCGCTGATATATACCTGTTCAGTTTACCTTGGGGATAGAGTTCCAATACTGAAGCAATATCATGGATATGAATTTTTTCAATTCCCAAGGGTTTAAAAGGAAAGATGTCAGAAAAGCTGAGAACTTCATCAAAGTAATTATGGCAGGATATAATATCGTTCTTTCTAAGAATAAATTGAAGCAGTTGTTTGCTTTTGGGGCTAACCACACCATCTTGCTCAAAAAAGCCTATCAGGGTCTTCCAGTAGATTACGGTTCCTGAAATCGATGCAATACTGCGTTCCATGTAAACCATATATTCGGTTATCCTGTGTAACCAATCCTTTTTGTCAATATTTAGATAGACGAAAATGAATGTATTACCAATGTTTTGCATGATTTTCAGAATCTCTTCTGAGACGGCTGTTTCTGTAAGGTTACATGTTGTGTAACCAAAATCACACTGGCCGATAGTCTTGTTTACATCAAAAAATATCTTCTGCCAATCGCTTTCCCTTTCTTCATCTTCAATTGTAGCTTTCAGAAGTCCGTTATCATGTAGAATATCGAAATGTGCTTCTTCTGGTATATCGATAAATGTTTTTGGTTTAAATCCGTCTGATTTAATATATACTGCTCTTTCTGCCATCTTAACTTTGATTATAATACTTCCGCTGCTTTGTCTATAACATCTGTTTTTAAACTATCAAGGTACACCTTGGTAGTTTCCAGTTTTTTGTGCCCCATGACCTGTGAAATAACGTTTTCAGGCACATTGTTTTCCTGTAGTTGCATTGCCATGGTATGCCTAGAAACATAACCTGTCAAACGAAAATCTATTTCTAATTCTGTTGCCAGCTTTTTTAAGTATTCGTTATACCATCGTTGGAGCATTCCAATATGATTATAATGCTCAAGCGGAGTCGGTTTTTCTTTAGTGACAACCGGGAGTAGATAGTCTCCAATAGGCTCACGATATTGAATCATAGCTTGCATTGTTTCTTTAATCTCAGGAGTAATGCGAATGCTGATTGGTTTTGAATTCCTGGTATTGCGGGTTTTCTGACGACGATAAACGATGTAAGTACCTTTTTCCAGATAAACCACATTTGATTGTTTCAGGTTAGCCAAATCAATGTATGACATACCATAGGTGTAATAGGAAAACAGGAACAGTTGCCTTGCAAATTCCTGTTGCGGAACCTGAGAGGGTGTGTCTTTTAGCTTTTGTAAGTACTCTGTCGGAAGGTATCGTTTAATGGTTTCCTCTTTTAATTCTGAAACATTAAAAAGGTTATTTTCAAACGGAAAATTAGTTTTTGTCGCAGCACCATCACGAATAGCTCTTACAAAGATGGCTTTCACGGATTTCAAGTAACCAAAACGTGTATTACCTCCACATCCTCTTTTAATAAGCCAGTTGTTGAAATCATTCACATAAGCCAAATCAACTTCAACAAAAAGCCTGTCATGCAGTTTCTTATCAAATTGTTGCCAAACCCGAAGGGTCTTTTCATAACTCTTCGCAGTGCCGATGTGCCTTGTATCAAGCATTGTCTTAATAAAGCTTTCAAGAAATGGTTTTACTTTTCCCTGTACAATGCGATTAAGAAAGCTATCCTTAAACTGTTTCAGAGTCCAGTCTATATGCTCTTTTTCATATTCATAAATAATATCCAAAGCACGTTGGTTATAGCGTTCCAAAAGAGCATTTTCTTTTATGCGCTTCTCGTTAGCTTCACGCTTTTCAGCTATTCTTAATCCTTTAAATACCACAAGGCGTTCCTGGTGTTCATCCCAAAACTCTTCGGTACTGGATATATTTAATGAAATAAACTGACGCTTACCATATTTAGTAACAACCATCATAATAGCATATTCTCCGTTTTGCAGTTTTCTATCGGTGCGTAATTTGAATCTATGGTATCTTTTGCTCATTTTCTTTAGATAATTACATGGTGAATACTTTATAAAACTTTAACCGCTTCATCTATAACACTTGTATCTAAACTGTCAAGATAAACCTTGGTGGTTTCCAGTTTCTTATGTCCCAACATTTGTGAGATTACATGTTCAGGAATATGATTCTCCTGCAATTGCATGGCAGCCGTATGCCTTGCTACATAACTGGTGAGTTTCATTTTGATGTCAAACTCATCGGCCAGTCGTTGCAGGTTTTTGTTATGTTGTCGTAGTATGATTTCGATATGCCTGGACAGCGTTGAAAAATTATCCTTGTGCATAGTTACTATTGGCAATAAATAATCCTCAATCGGTTTTTTATGGTCTGTAATAGCTTTAAGCGTTTGCCGAATGTTATATGTTATTTTAATGCTTATAGGGGAACTTTTCATCTCTTGTGTTTTTAGGCGTTTATAGATGATGTATTCTCCGGAATTGTATTTTACAATGTTGCTGGTTTTTAATACCGCCATATCTTTAAAAGAAATTCCATAACAGTAATAAGAGAACAAGAATAATAGTCGGGCATATTCATTCTGAGGGTTATCGGATTTTTGACTCTTCAGCTTCTCAAGAAATTCAGTAGGCAAATACCTTTTTTCTGTTTCTCGATGAAGAGCATATACTTGAAAACCATCCCTGCCAAAAGGATAGTTTTCTCTATAGGCTTGTCTGTTCTTTATTGCCCTGTTATAAATTGCACGTAGCCTTTTAATATGTTCTTCTCTTGTATTGGATGATATACCGTCTTTTTCCATCCATTGATTAAAACGCTCAACGTAATTAACATCAACATCATTAAAACTTAGATTGCATAAATCAGGAGCGAATTTCAAAAGTTTTCGATGCAGGCAATAGAAGGTATTGGCAGTTCCGTATCGGTGTGTTTCTTTCAAAGTTTGAATATGTTCTATCAGAAAAGGTTCGACTTTACCTTTTGCAGGTTGCCTTTTTATTTTTTCCTTGTATTGAGATGGTGTCCAATGGGTATTATTTTCTCTCTCATAGTCATATTCTATTACCATTGCTCGGTTTGCATAATCATCGATTTTGGCATTGACCTCCTTGCGTTTTTGGTTTTCTGCTTTATCTGTTTTGTCTCTACAGTTATCCAAAATAATCAAGCGTTCCATATCACTATCCCAATGCTCAGGACAAACCGATATTTTTAATGAGATAAACTGACGTTTCCGGTTTTTGGTAATAACCATTATAACAGGACAAGTTCCATTCTCATCTAATCGGTCTGTTCTTAGCTTGAATCTGTGATATTTTTTCATAGAAGTCTACTTTTTCAATACCTGATTTTGTTTCGTTTTATTACCTTTTGGTTACACATTTGTTCCATATATTGCCCAAAATAGATACAAATTGTTACAAATAATGAGATTTTAAAAACGCTATAACCCTCTACAAATATAGTATAAATCAATTAAATACAAAATAAGCGTATATGTACAGTGGGCACAGATTGGGACACGAATGTACAGAACAAACCTGTAACCATTTCCCCACAACAAGCAGCCGATATTGAAGCCAATAATGCTAAACGAAGTTATCCGCAAGCTGATGAAGACAAGCTTTCTGGCATAGAGGAAAATGCAACTGCCGGAGCAGACTGGGAAACAAATATAGCCAACAAGCCAACTACCATTTCAGAGGAACAGGCGACCGCAATTGAAGCGAATACAGCTAAACGTTCATATCCCGAAATGGATGAAACCAAACTTGGAGGAATCGAAGAAGGTGCTACTGTTGGAGGTGATTGGGAAACTAATATTCAAAACAAACCTGTTACCATTTCGGCAGAACAAGCAGCAGCTATTGAGGCGAATACAGAAAAACGCAGCTACCCACAAGCCGATGAAGATAAGCTTTCAGGCATAGAAGAAAACGCAACTGCCGGGGCAGATTGGGAGACAAATATTGCCAACAAGCCTACCACTATTTCAGAGGAACAAGCTACCGCTATAGAAACGAACTCGGCAAAACGTTCTTATCCCGAAGCGGATGAAACCAAACTTGGAGGAATCGAAGAAGGTGCTACTGTTGGAGCGGACTGGAATACCAATATTCAGAATAAACCGATAACCATTTCAGCAGAACAGGCAGCAGCCATTGAAACCAATGCTCAAAAGCGCAGTTACCCACAAGCTGACCAGGACAAACTTTCAGGTATTGAAGAAAACGCCACAGCCGGAGCAGATTGGGACTTGAATATCGCCAATAAGCCTACCACAATAACAGAGGAACAAGCTACCGCCATTGAGACGAATACAGCAAAACGCTCTTATCCCGAAGCGGACGAAACCAAGCTTGGAGGAATCGAAGAAGGTGCTACTGTTGGGGCTGATTGGGACACCAATATTCAGAATAAACCTGTTACCATATCGGTAGAACAGGCAGCAGCCATTGAAGCTAATTCTGCCAAGAACTCTTATCCTCAAGATGACAGAGAGAAACTTGTAAGCATTGAGAGAAATGCCACCGTTGGGGCTGATTGGGATGTCAATTTGCAGAACATTCCTGACTTCCTGAAAAAGTTCTTACAGGTATATGCTGATTCCGGCATATTCTCAGGTGAAGATTGGGAAGCAAAGCTGGCTGAGATACTGAACTTCCAAATCAACTTCATGAAAAACTTCGTGGATGCCGATGTGGATAGCCTTTCGGTAGATGTTGCAGGGAACAACCTGAAGCTCACTTTCAAAGACGAAACAGACAAAACCATTACACTACAATAATTATGAAAGCATTAGTAATAGCAAGCCTTTTCACGGCATTTATAGCCTTGGTAGTTTATCTTACCTCAATCATAGCGGTTCATGGCATACGCAAATCAATTTCCGATAGCAATTACTTTTTACGCAAACCCTACAAGCTTGTATTTGAGATTGTGATGTGGGTTTGTGGACTGGCCATCATCATTACAGGTCTTTTCATTAAAGAATCTGCCGATTGGTGGGTTATTGGAGGCGGTATCGGAATCTTTTTGGTCGGTGTATTTTCCGACTTTAAGCGAAACCTGTTTATCCGTATTGCTCACTATGTATCGGCAATTGGTGGGTTTACGCTCCTTGGATTAAGCTATTATTTCAGCTTCGGTAATATAGAATACACCATCATCATAGCTATTTCGGCTTTAATTGCAACAGGCTTTGCCGATAAGCGAATTTGGTGTTTGGAGCTGACAATGGCAGCAGAGATATTCGTAGGTCTTTTCTATTTGGCTCACACAATCATGTAGTTCTTGTTTGTTCATGGATAAAAAGGGCTACATATCAAGGATTCGTGAGGATTTAAAGGCGGAACGTAAGCACTCTAAAACCACAATAGAAACTATAGAAACTATTGCCAAAAGCTTCGGTATTGCCAATAAAAACATGGTAAAAGAATTTACCGAACTGGCAATAATCCTTAACGCAAGAGAGGTAGCACATGACAGTTCGCTTACCACTTACGAAAAATACCTTGATATTGTAGCCCTGTATCAATCACAGGTCAATCTTTCCTTCCGAACAAGCATGAGTGTGTTGATGCAGCAATATTCCACTCCGGCACCCATTTCCTTCCTGGCATCGAGTTACATTTTAAAATCAGGTAGCTTATCAGGTTACAAAGCTTTTAAGAACATCGTAAAAGGTGGTGGAACTAAAGGTAAAATTGTCAGCAATGCTCACCTTACCAATGATAAAAAAGACTTTCCAAGATATTTAGAGCCATCGGCAGGGAACGGACTTTTAACCATTGCTTTGCCTTACCACTATACCCATGTTAACGAGCTGGACGATGTAAGGCTTACCAACCTGAAAGAACAACCTTTCGCAAAGGTCAGCTCTTGGGATGCGTTAAAACCTCCGGCAGCTTATGACAGAACTTTTGACGGCATAGTAACGAATCCACCTTTCGGTTCACTTTCTCAACCTGAACTTTTCGGGAAGTTTAAAATCAAGCGATTGGAACATGCAATGGCTTTGAATGCTTTGCGTTGCATGAAAGATGACGGTAAGGCAGCCATTATCATTGGCGGTCATACCACTTGGGACGAACACGGTCGTGTTACCGCAGGAACTAACCGCATCTTCCTGAATTACCTCTACCACTTTTACAACGTTGAAGATATTATCCCCATTAACGGCAAAAAGCTTTACTCCAGACAAGGAACTTCAATCAATACCCGATTGATTTTAATAGATGGAGCAAAAGCAGTTCCCGAAGGAGCAGCTCCGCTTAAAAATAAACTGCACAGCACCGTTGTCAATACCCACGAAGAACTTTGGGACAGGGTTGGTTTAGGCAACAGTAGAAGCCCAAAACCTCAAACTAAAGATGTAAAGATTATTAAGCTTCGTGCTAAAGCCATCCTGATAAAACAAAAACAGTTATCACTTGGTAAACTTCCAACGGCAAACCGACCGCTACGCATTTTGGTAGCTTGTGAAGAAAGCCAGACAGTTACAATGGCACTTCGCAGTCAGGGGCATGAAGCTTATAGCTGTGATATTCTTCCAACCACAGGTAAACATCCCGAATGGCATATCCAGGATGATGTGTTGAACCAATTAGATAAAGGTTGGGATATGATGATTGCTTTTCCACCATGCACCTACTTGACAGTTTCAGGCAATGCCTGGATGCACGCCCCGGAACGTCAAAAGGAACGCAGGAAGGCATTGGCTTTTATCCGCAAACTGATGAAAGCTCCGATTGATAAAATTGCCATTGAAAACCCTATTGGTGTTATCAGTACCGCCATCCGCAAGCCTGACCAAATCATTCAGCCCTACTACTTTGGCGACAATGCAAAGAAATCAACTTGCTTGTGGTTAAAGAACTTACCATTACTAGAACCAACCGATATGCTTGATGAAGACCAATTGGAATACAAGCATTGGTACGACAAGAAGAAAAAACGGTGGAGACGACAACCGCTTTGGTACTATCAGGCAAGGGATTTAAGCGATGAAGAAAGACGAAGGGTTCGCAGTAAGACCTTTCAGGGGATTGCCGAGGCAATGGCTGACCAGTGGACAACAAAGAATAATTATTCAATAGCAGTATAGTATGAAATCAGACATTAAAATATGCAAAAGCAGCATTACCATAAAGTTTGGTAGCGTTCCACCAAAATATATATCGGCACGGCTTATTGAGTTAGGTTTTAAAACCACTAACAACAAGAGTTTTGTCCGCACCAAAAAGTTGGCTCAAAACGAGCATGAGTATTTACAAGGAATGTTCGGGCATAAAGGGCTTGGCATGGCATATATACCCACAGCCGAAAAAGGTTTTATCCTGGATACAACCGTTCCCGATTCGATGGGACATGAAATGCACATCGCTATCCGGAAAGTAAAGAAAAGTATTGGGATACCTCTGTTTGACTACGTTGCCGAGAAACTCGATTACAGTAATGATGAACTTGTAAAGTCGCTTTCATGCGAACAGATTGATGCGGTATCGTTAGCCATTTACAATATCGAGAAGCGTGGCCAGGGAATTATTGTTGGCGACCAAACAGGAATCGGCAAAGGCAGAACCGCAGCAGCTCTAATCCGCTACGGTGTTAAAAGTGGACTGCAACCTGTATTCTTATCCGAAAAGCCCAACCTGTTTACAGACCTATATCGAGACTTATCGGACATTGGAAGTTCTGCCCTGGTTCCATTTATCGTGAACACCAAAGAGAGCAAAACTAATGTAAAGGACAAAAGCGGAGAAGTCATATATACAGCTCCTGAAAAACCTACACAAGAGCGGATTATTAAGGGAAAGAAAGTACCCAACAATTACAACTTTGTTTGTGCTACTTATTCGCAGTTCAATCAGCCGAAAAAGCCAGCCAAACAAGAGTTTTTAAACGCTGCAAGTAATGGCAATATCATCATCATGGACGAAGCTCATAATGCTTCGGGCAGCTCCAATACAGGAGAATTTATGCAAGGTGTATTAAGGCAAACCAAAGGCGTTTGTTTCCTGTCAGCCACATTTGCCAAGCGACCTGATAACATGCCGATTTATGCTCAAAAGACTTCAATGAGCGATGCTAACATGAGCAAAGAGGACTTGGTGGAAGCCATCACCAAAGGTGGTGTTGCCTTGCAAGAAGTATTAGCAGCACAGCTTGTAAGTGAGGGGCAAATGATTAGGCGTGAACGCTCTTTTGAAGGTGTGGAAGTGAACTACATTGAGCTGAAAGAAAAAGCCAAAGAGCAAGCCGAAACAGCTGACAAGATTACCTCAATCATCCGTGATATTATTGGGTTTCAGGAGAAGTACATCAACAAACAGGTTGACGAGCTTGATAAGATTGCAGCAGCCGAAAGTAAAGAGGTTGAAACACGCAAAGGAACTGAGAAAGCCGGGGTTGATAATATTCCATATTTCTCAAAAGTCTTTAACGTCATTAATCAATTGCTCTTTAGCCTTAATGCCTCTGATGTTGCCGACCATGCCATTAAGCGATTGAAAGAAGGTAAGAAACCCATTATTGCCTTTGCTTCAACAATGGGCAGCTTTTTAGAAGGAATGGCAAAACCCGATGATGTGATTAATGGTGATTTTTCCACCGTATTGGAAAAGGGATTGGATTCAGTTCTTCGCTACACCGAAAAGGATATTGATGGAGAATCACAGGGCAAACAGTTCAATATTGCAGACCTATCAGAAGATGCACAATTGGCTTACTATGATATTATCAGGCGAATCGAACAGGCTTCAACAGGTATTACTATAAGCCCTCTGGACCTTATTATCCAAAAGATAAAAGAAGCCGGCTATTCAGTTGGTGAAGTTACAGGGAGAAAGCTTTGTGTACAGTACAAGAACCTGAATAGGAAAAACACCACAGCTTTGGTGATGAGCCGAAAAAAGGAAAACACAGCCGACTTGTTCCGTCAGTTCAATGACAATGAAATAGACTGTCTGCTTATCAATCAAAGTGGTTCAACAGGAGCTTCGGCACATGCCATTGTCACCGATAAGGTGCCAGCAGAAAAAGTGAAGCAACGTGTGATGGTGATACTCCAACCTGAACTGAACATCAATACCGAAATTCAAAAGCGTGGGCGTATCAACCGCACAGGGCAGATAATAAAACCGATTTACGATTACATTATCTCATCCATTCCTGCACAAAAGCGGTTTATGATGATGCTCAAAAAGAAGCTGAAATCATTGGATGCCAATACCACCTCCAACCAAAAAAGCAGCAAGTCACAATTGGAATCCGATGACTTTTTGAATAAGTACGGTGACAAAGTGGTTCGCCAATATATGTTGGAAAACGAGGAACTAAACAAAGCCCTGGATAACCCACTCAAATTTGAAGGCAAAGAGAGTGATGAGACACCATCCGAAGGTGATGCTTCAAAGGTAACAGGGCGTGTGGCTGTTTTATCGGTTAAGGAACAGGAGAAGTTTTACCAAGAGGTTATTGAGCGATATAACGATTACATTGAATACCTCAAGCAAGCCGATGAGTACGACTTAGAGGTTGAAGTCTTGAACCTGAAAGCGGAATCCCTTGAAAAAAGAGTTGTGATTGCCGGGAAAGGTGGACGTTCTGTTTTTGGTAACGATACTTTTTTGGAAAAATGCGAATGTAACGTACTTAAAAAGCCCTATGGTAAAGCAGAACTTGAAAAGCTGATTCAAAAACAACTAAGCAGTAAACACCCCGATAGTATTTCTGAAGAAATAGTTTCGGCTCACGAGAAATTCGTCCAAAACAAGTTATCTGACGATTTAAAGGCATTGGAAGGAAAATACAAAGACCTTTTTAATGGCATTACCGATGAGAAAGGCTATCAGAAAATTCCTGTATATGACAAAGCAGCCCAAAGAGATTATGTCGCTGAAAGAACCGAAGAAATTGAAGAAGGAAAACAAGCCGAGATTACTAAGACCAAAACACAAAGCGAGAACCGAAAACGCTACCTGAACAACTTTTTCAAGTTCTTCAAAGTCGGTCATGGTTATTTCTATCCGGCAGTAAGTTTTGAAACCGATAGCAGTTCCAATTCATACTGCGTTTTTCTTGGTTTCGACATTAACCCAAAGCGCAAGAATCCTTATGCTCCTTCATCGGTGAAGCTTCGTTTTGCCATATCGGACAGTCGTAAATATATCGTTCTCCCAGCATCGGGCGATACCGCCAAAGAAATTGAGCGTGTAATGAGCCGTAGTATGCAGCTTACAACAGGTCAAAAAGAAAGTTTGATTGAGCGTTGGGATGAAGCCATTAAAGACTTCACAGCAGACCGACAAACCCGTTACATCGTAACTGGAAACATACTTCAAGGCTCTGCGGATTTTTCGGGTAAGTTGGTAAGCTTCACTACCAAAGGCAGAGGCGTTCAGAAAGGCATTTTAATGAGTGAGGCATGGTCGCCCGACAATAACGATAATAAAGCAGACAACTATGTTGTTGCTCCAATCGCCAAACTGCAAAAGCACATTATGAGCCTTCGCAACGGGGCTACTATTGCGACCGAAAACAGGATTACAATAGCCAGGCATTATGATGGCACTTTTAAGGTCATCATGCCGAAAACTAAAACACATATCCCCATTTACACCGATAAAGAAGTGGTAAAACTCCTGGTTAATAATCGGGATGGTTTTGAAATGGTATCGGGCAATATGAGGGCTTCGGTTGAAGAAAGCAAGATGCCTAAACTTCTTAATCTGCTTGGTGAGCGGTTCAGTCTTTCGGTTAAAATTCCTCGCCATTATTACGATGAGTTTTTGGATAAGGGAACAAAGCGAAGCAACTCAACAGATAGCCTTACTAATGAGGCGATGAAGATGTTTGAACAGGACAAAAAGGAATTCCCCAAACGACTGGCCAAACAAAAACAATCCGCACCCAAAGGCAAGAAAATAAGCATTGACAAGGGCAAGCAATTGACACTTGTAAAGCTTCGGGCAAAAGCAATCCTGATAAAACAGAAACAGCTTCGGGCGGTTGCCGGGCTTGGTACTCACCCTAAAATCAAGACCATACTATGACCGAAAAAGAGTTTTATAAAAAGTACAAAGCCATTCACAAGGATATTCGCACCAAAGGAAAATCAAAGGCTTCCATTATAGCCAATGGTTTTAAAGAGGGCGTTAATGTCAATGCTTTGCCCATCTATAAAGGTTTTGAAAAAGCAACCGATATTATTGCTACCCGATATAAACCAAGAAAGGGTGACTTCGTTTGGATTCTACCAAAACAAGGCTTCATCGAAGGACGGAATGGCTACAAAACAAAGCAAGGTTACAAGCCCACTCCTAATGATGGTTACTTTATAATCAGCGATGATTGGTCGTTGTATGAAAACTACTGTGCCAACTTAGCAAAACCCAATGATAACCTTGGGGATATTGATACAGAAGTTGAAAAGGCTTTACAGGAAAAGCAAAAGAACCGGGAATTTAAAGATGCCGGGAAGCGTGTTCATGGTTCCAGGAAAGAACAAGCCATGTACAACAAGCTTATCAGCAGTAGTGATTTAAACAGCATCGAACAGGATGAAGCCACCGCTATTGAGCTTATCAAAAAGGATAAGGTATTTCCAAAGGTTGACCCACAGGCAGAAAAAGAAAATGGAACGGATTCGGGTTGTGCATTTTTGAAAGTAAAAGTTCGTCAGGCATTCCCGGTAAAACCACACGCCAATACCAAAGAAGCGAGGGAGCAATATGTGAAAATGGCGGAGGCTTTTACAAAAGTTCTTGCTGATGCGATTTCAATTACAGATTTACAACAACTCGATACCTTTGCTAATAATGGTGAGATTGTGGGTAAGCATGATTTTGGAATGATATTCGGTAAGGCACTTCGCAATATTGTCTTTACCATTAAGGGCTATCGGACAACATCTGCGGTCAAGGAAACTTACATGAAAGCCCATCAATATTCAGGTATCACAAAAGAACAGGCAGCTCCACATGCTAAGAGGTTGAAAGAGTACACCGACAAACGGATAAAACGCCAACAGGATTGTATTGATTCTGCAAAGCAAATTCTTTCTCCTGCCGACATGAAACGCCACAAGCAAAACGACCTGACTTTTCAGGGTGGAATGTTGAGCAGCGTTCGGACTGTGGAGGACTATGTAAGGTATGTTATTCAGGTTTGCACAAGGTTTATCAATGATGCAAAAAGAGAATATGATGAGCAAAAAGAACGATTCCCATACAAGGAATTTAAACCAGATTGGAGTTGGGCAGAAACAAAGAAAACAAGCAAATCAAAAAGCAGTAGCAAGCCTAAAATAGAAGCCGTACCGCTATCATATATTAAACGCACAGGCGGTTTGTTGATTGAAGAAGCGGATGAAAATACGGTTATCAAGAAGCTTCATTTTAAATCGCTCACATTAGGAAACTACGTGAAGGATGATGAAGCCAGGGAACACATTCGCCACTTTGTTGCAGCCATCGTTGATTTATGCGAGGTGCTTGACATCAACCTATCCATAAACGAAGCCCTGGCTATTGCTTTCGGTGCATTCGGTCGTGGAGGTAAAGCAATGGCTACTTACTACCCAACACGCCAACTTATCAACCTGACCAAACGAAACGGTGACGGCTCGGTAGCCCATGAGTGGGGACATTTCTTTGACCACTATCTGAATGGCTTGGAATTATCAACCAAACCGCTACGTTCAGAAAGCTATCTGAATACTATCATTGAAAGTTTAGGCTACCGCAAGAAGTATTTCATTGGTGGTAATTCATCACCAACAAAAGATTGGTTCAAGGATATTCTGAAAACCTCCTTAAAGAAGGTTGTACCGACATTTCATGAGAGACAATCGGTGGTGCATACAAGTATCGTTTCGCTTATCCTAATGCTTCGCTTTGGGTATTATGCTTTGGAAGATAAAGCGATTAGCTACAATGATTTTGACGAGACTAAGAAACGTAGAACCGACAGCTACCTGTATCACTATTCCAAACTTCAAGGTACTTATTGGAAAGATATTGCAGAGATGTTTGCCCGAAGCTTTGAATGCTATGTGTACGACAAACTAAAGGAAAAGGACCGGGTAAATAACTACCTAGTATCAGGTGGAATGTTCTCTCATCCTGTTTATCCGCAAGGTCAGGAACGCATTTACATCAATAAGTGCTTTGATAACATGATTTATGCCATCAAGGAGCATTTATCCATTAAATCATTTGAACCATTTACCGATAAACGAGCCGATGAATACATAGACCTGACCGAAAAAGGCAGCGTGAACAAAGGTGTGATAGTAGGCAAAGAGCGCAAACTGAAACTTGCCAAAATCAGAGCTAAAGCAATTCGCATTAAACAGAAACAAGTCCTTGCGAAGGGCAGCGAATAATAAATAGTGTACTAAAAACTTAATATCAGATAGTATGAAATTAACAATCAAAAATTACAAGGAAGCCACCAAAAATATTGACTTCAAAAAGTTGCCGGAAGCAGCACAGGAAGCACATAAAGAGTTCGATTCATTTGCCGATTTCTACAATGAAGATAAGGACATAAAAGAGATGCTGGACAATCACTTTAAAATCGTTGAACCTTACCTAAAGGATTCAGAAAAGAAAAGCCCTGCACCTAAGAAAGCACCAGCGAAGAAGAAGACCGCTTCGTCACAAAAATCGACAAAAAATGTGACCAAGAAAGCAGCACCAAAACGGACTGCCACAAAGAAAACGACAGCACAAAAAAAAGCACAACGGAAACCTATTGAAGTTGATTTGATGCCGTTGGAGATTAAGGTAATCAGGCGTTATCTGAACTTTCACAATAAGAAGGTAACAGAACGTCAGGTATCGCTTTTGTATAAGGTGATTCAAAAGGCAGCTACCGAAAAGACCATCCGTAAAACAAGCAAGTACGCCTCTGAAATTAAAAGCATAAGCAATGACCTTATCAAGACTTACAAGGATATGAATGGTACTTGCAAGTTTGAAGTTCCGGATTCGTTATACACGAAGCTGAAAAAGATAGTGGATGACTACGGTGTTACTCCGGCAGTTGCATTGATTAAGCGTTTCATCAATCTGTATGGCAATATCACAAAGGCAAAAGCTCAACGCTTGCTAACCACAGTTACCAACTCATTGAAAAATGGTAAGGTTGACAAATCCGACAAGGAATTTGAACAGGTGAAAAACGTTCAAAAGCATTTGCACGATTATCTGGAGAGCGACAAGCTGCTTGTTACCAATGTTCAGCTAAAAGGTTTACAAGGCATTGCCGGACTGGGAAAGTAAATGCCACTACTTCCATGCCCAAAAGTAGTGGCTCTCAAAACAGGGCATTCAATCCCGGCACCACAAGAACCGCAGTCATCGCATCCGACCAGGTTGTTTTGGCAAACGACCTTGCCAAGATGAATTTTAAGACCATCTCAATAAGGGGAAAGTTCGGTAAGCTATTAGGTAAGCTGTATATCCCATTCTATATAATGATTTACGGCTCACGCTTTCATGGAAAAAGTACCGTAGCCTTGATGCTTGCCGATGAATTGGTAAAACAACATGGCTATAAAGTCCTTTATGTAGCCAATGAAGAAGGTGCAAAAGGAACAATGCAAGAAAAGGTTGTACGTCTCGGTATCAATAGTCCCATCGGTATTATCGAGGACTATAACCCGAAACTATTCAGTGATTACGATGTGGTATTCATCGACAGTACCCAAACAACGGATATTTCTCACGATGAATTTAAAGAGCTGAAGAAACAGTTTCCGAATACTTCATTTGTAATCATCAATCAGGCAAACCGAGACGGAAGCTCCAAAGGAGGAACGAAGTGGGAGCATATAGTGGATGCCATTATGCACATCGAAAACCAAAGTGCCACAATGGAGAAAAACCGCTTTCCGGAGGGCAGTACAGAAACTATTAAAATCTTTTAGCATGGAAGAAATGACAATAAAATTTTATTGGCTTGTTATCGGTGCTTTCAGTTCGCTTATCGTTGGTGTGGTTTCCTTCATCATCCGCAATGCCATATCAAAGAATGCCACAAAGGAAACGGTGGATGCCAAAACCGATTTATTGGAAAAGGATATTCAGCACTTGACAAAGGAACTTGCTTCATGCGAAAACAAGTTTACGGTACTACATAAACGAATATCAGATTTAAGGGACAGCTCCAAGGAAATATATGTGAGTAAGGAACTATTCCACCAAACCATTAAGCAGCTTAACGAGAAGCTCGACACCATTTTAAAATTTGTAGAACGATGAAAGGCAATGCCTGAGATAATTATCAAACGGATGAAGCTATTTAAAAAATTAGCAGGAAATGCAACGGCAAAAACCTTAAAAGAGGGAACGAAGCTCATAGATGAAATATTTACCACACAGGAAGAAAAGCTCCAGGGGAAAATGGAACTTTTTAAGATGGCAGTAGCAGATAGAAGTTCAGCCAGGGAGATGTATCAGAAAGACAGTTGGCTTCAAAAAGCCTTTGCAATCTTCTTTTTGCTTGCTTGGTGCGCATTGACTTTCGTAATGCTGAACTACTTCATTTTCGACACCATTCAGCTTGAGGATTGGCAAATAGCATTTGTAAGCAGTATCAACGGTGGAATATCCACCAAACTAAGCACCATTATTGATTTTCTTTTTGGTGGTGCAATATCAGGAGTTAACGATGTCAAACTTAAAAACAGACGTAAACAATGAAAACATTCGATGAGTTGTTTGATGGTGTAATCAAACACGAAGGCTATTATGCCAACATAGAAGGCGACCGAGGTGGAGAAACCTATATGGGTGTTGCCCGGAATTTGCATCCCGATTGGGAAGGTTGGCAATATATTGATGCCTACAAGGAAACCTATGGAAGAATTCCTTGGAACTTTAAAATTGATGTTCCTCAATTGACACAGCTTGTAAAGGATTTTTATAAGCAGACCTTTTACAAAAGGTTTAAAATTGATAAAATCTCCAATGGCTCACTACAAGAAATCATTTTTGACTGGTGCGTTAATAGTGGAGTATGGGGAGCCAGGGGTGTTCAACGTGTATTAAATCAATTCTTTGATGCCGACTTAAAAATGGATGGTATTATCGGAAATCAAACACTATCTGCAATAAACGATTGCGACCCAAGGACTTTATTTGTTGCCATTCATAGAGCAAGAGTAAGGTATTACCATTCTATTGCAAAAAAGGTAAGAATCATTTGTTTTTAGAAGGTTGGTTGAAACGGATTGGAGCGATAAAATTTGAGGATTAGATTTTACAAACCTCCCGAAAGTTTATGATATTTTGATATTTGACTAATTATTATGAACTTGTGTGTAAAATATAATTCTAACAAAAGCAAAAAATCATGGGAATTAAACCTGGTCCAAAACGAACCGCAAAATCAACAGGGAAACCTGACAGACGACAACGAGATAATAAGGAAACTCCGGGCAATACGCCTTCATTAAAGCCACACAAGCATAAGAAAGGGGATTAATTTTTCTACCCCTTTTAGAAAGCCGTTAAATGTTTAACCACTTCTTTCTTAGTGTCGTCCTCAAAGCTATCAAGGTAAAGTTCGGTTGTTCTAAGATTATTATGCCCTAAACTCTCGCCAATAAACTCCGTAGATACCCCTGAACGTTTTAGAACTGTTGAAAAGCTATGTCTTGCCGTATATGTTGTTAAAGTCTTGTCAATACCTACGTCTTTTGCAATTAATTTTAAGTTGTCATTTATTCTATGAATGAGCAGATTTAAAGCTAGTCTTACCTTTTTTTCTGGCATGTCATCATCTATGTATTTAAACACATAGTTATCAGGAGAACGGTCTTTATTTCCCCATTTATTAATTATTCTTTTTAAGTCATCTGTTAAAACAACGCTTATTGGTTTGACTACTTTACTTGTTTTTCGTGTTTTTCTGCGAATAAATGTAATGAACTCATTATCTATGTTATTGTATTTTAATCTTACAATATCATTCATGTTTGCTCCATTCATAAGGTAACTGAATAACCACATATCTTTAGCTTCATCACGATATGAAAACTCATCACATTCGTAGTAATATATCTTCTTGATTTCTTCCATTTTCAAAGCTCTTTTTAAGTTTGAGCCAGAAGGTAGCTTGTATTTTCCTTCGCCAAAAGGGTAAATATCCTTAGAAATAGCACCTTCACGGTGTGCAATTTTAAATATTGCTCTCGTTGAACCCATATAGGTATTAATTGAAGACATTGAAAGACCTCTTTTATCAACCATCCATTTCTCATACTTTTCAAGTTCATGAACAGTTAGTTCCTTAAAGTCGATTTGTTTACTGCCAAAGTAAAGTTTTAGGGTTCTCATCGCAGTAGTGAATTGTTGCCAACTGCACCATTGGTCATTTTCTCCAAATTCTTTTATACGCCTTTCAAAATAATATATGATATTAGTAAGGTCGCCTCCTGCAATACCAAATTTTGTCTTAAACTGCCTAAATGAGAATGTTTCCATTTTAGCAATAATCTTATTTGCTTTATCTTCTATTAAAGAAAACTCTAATTTAATATCCTTATAAATTCCTCTTGGCTTTGGAGCTGTAACTTTATTAAATTCCTCTGGCGTAAATTCATAAACACGCTCTTTATTGTCAATGCTGTAATACATTTGTTTTCGGTTGTATGTAACCCTGAGTTTAGCAGGATGCTTACCGTTCTTCTTTGTTTGACTTTTATATAAAACTATTGCAGTACTAACTTTTGCTCCCATACAAACTGTTTTTCGTTTTTTTACTATATTGTACAACCCTTTATTTACTGGGTTTTATGTATGTTTTAATTCATATACATTCTATCATACAAATGCATGTCAAATATAGGAATTTTGGGTAATATAACGAAATTGAAAATGAGCTAATGAACTGTAATTGAACTATTAATAAACATTAGGAAATAAAAAGAAAGTAATGTACAATGTATATACGTAATGCGGGCCGATTTGGTAAATTTGAACTTTAAAGCATTTAACAAACAACATAGCGGTTTGATACTGAAGTACCTTGAAATCCCGCACTACGCATATTCGAGCCGTTATCGCTTATACAAATAAACAATTCTAGATGACAAATAAACTTTTAGAAATAGACCAACTAATTGAAGATTCGAAGAACTTCAATTCAACTGACATATTCATAAAAGAGTTAGCTCAATTATTATTGGAGTATCTAAAGATTGATTTGGAATGTAATCTAAAAGCAATTTTCACTAAAGAAATTGAGCATGATAAAAAGCGGTTTATCGCTTATTGCCTTTTAAGAGTTTATTGCATTAATTCTAGCCTTTTGACTTCTATGTCGATAAAACATAATGTTCACTCTCTTATTGAACATTCTCTTCCAGAAGTCTATGCCAATTTAGGACTATCGAATAAAAGTGAAACTTATGAAATAGAGAGTAAACTCCAGAGCTATGTTTCGAAGATTGAAAAACATGTTTCCTTAAAAGTTAATTCAAAATTTGATTTGGAAATTATTAAGTCATACGAAGGTGGATATCGCTCTTCTATTAATAAAAACGGTGCCAAACCTTTGCTTAATGCATTCTTTTCTGATTCTTTCGATAAGCAATATATAGAAAACTCATTTAGGTTGGTCAAAGCTTATACAGCAAGTGAAGTAAAAGACAAATATGATTTTTACAACAAAGCCATTGAATATCTTGATTCAATAATTGAAAGCTCCGATGAAATTGGTACAAAATACTGTAAAGAATATATTTCTATTCCTTTTACTGTAATCCGAAAAGCTTTGATAAGTGATTTTGAAGCTAATCCTTTTTCTAAACCTGCAATATTAAATGTAAAGAAGACGGTAAAAAAATATCCATTCGCAAAAGGCTCTGATTATAAGCTTCAACTTGAAGTTATAAATTCTAGTACTGGATATGCAAATGAAACCCATGTTGTTATCGACTTATATTCTGACGATATAATAGAAATCAACTCAAAAAATCAATATATTGGTACTATTAAGACAACATCAATTGTTGAAATACCCTATAATGGTATAAGTCAGGCAGAAAGTATTTTACTATATGGATATGTGGAATGGACTAACTTTAATGGTCAAAAGTCAAAGCAAAATTTTGAAATAGAACTTGAAGGACAAAGAATTAATACAAATTGGGAAGATATAGAATATGAAGAGCCTTATGATTTAGAACCAGTAACAGAAGAGAACAGTTTTATTGGACGAAAACAAATAATCTCTGAACTTAAAAGAGTCAGGAAGAAAGTTGGTTCTTCTTATATTTATGGACAGAGAAGAGTTGGTAAAACATCTATTGTAAAAACGCTTCAGTCGATTGCAAGTTCTTCAGATATGCTATTTATATACATAGAAGCTGGAGACTGGGAAAGTGCAGGAAATCCCAATCAAAGTATGAATGATTTGGGAGTTAGGATTTGTAGTAAAATTAAAAGACATAATCAGAAGTTCAAATCCATTGAAGTTCCCAAATTTGAAGGGTCATTTAATAGGATTACAGAGTTCCTCGATGAAGTAACAGAAATTGACAACACATTTAAGGTGGTAATTATACTCGATGAATTTGACAGGATTTCTAAGGAACTATTATTTGAGGGTGAAATTGCAAAATCATTTGTACTCACTATCCGCTCAATAAGTAACAGAGAGCAATTTGGATTTATATTAGTTGGTGGCGAAAAATTAGAATATATCCTAAGTCAATGGCAAGAATTCAATAAATTCAAGCCATTTCGAGTAGACTATTTTAATAAAAAAACAGAATGGGAAGATTTTAAATCTTTAATAAAACACCCCATTGAAAACCTAATGGAAGTCTCAGATAAGGCTATTGACTACCTCTATAATCAGACATCTGGAAATCCATATTTTACCAAAAAGATTTGTGCTGTTCTCTTTTCTTTGATGGTTTCCAATCGTGATAGTCATATCACAGAACAAGAAGCTAGAAAAGCAACATCGATTGCTAGAGACAGTAATAATATTGCAGCAACAGACTTTTCGCACTTTTGGAAAGATGGAATTAAAGAAAAGGAAGAAGAGTCAATATCCATTCATCGAAGAAAAGTTTTATTATCAATAGGTCAAATAATAAAGAAAGGTCAAAAGGCTTCTAAACAAATGATTATTGATAAATCAATAGCTAATGGTCTAACTGAGTTACAAGCGGAAAAGACTTTAGCTGAGTTCATACAGCGTAACATTCTTTTTATTGAAGGTAATTCATATACGTTTGTTGTCAAGTTTTTTGAAGATTGGTTAATTAGCCAAGGAATGGAGAGGATTATTACAACGTTTCAAGAAGAACAGAGAATAGTATTAAGGCAAAAATATGAAGAGCAACTTAAAGTAAATCATGATGAATTAAACAAACTCACAAAAAGTTGGAATTTATACAAGGGTAAAGAAATAACAACGGATATAGTCAGAGGGTGGCTAGAACAATTTGAAGGATTAGAAAATCAGCGGAATATGTTCAAGCTTCTAGAACATATAAAGTTTTATAACAATAGCGAAATACGAGAAAAAATGGAAGACTTATTTCGCGAAGTTAAAAAAGAAATTAGAAGGGCTAATAAAGAAAGAATTATCAAAGAAAGTCAACGTAAAAGAGACGATATACTAATTAGTTATTTAGACCAAAATCCAGCAAAAAGTGGAGCTGAATATTCTAAGTTATTTGTTGAAGCGAATAATATTTATAAAGATAATTCGACTACGATTGATAAACTTGAAAAGAAAATTATTGAAAATCGAGATTTAAATGCTCTTGTATTTATTGATGACTTTATAGGTTCAGGGAATACTATCATTGAAAATATTAGGGAGTTGACTGATAATTATAAAAACTTAATTATTGAAAGAAGGTTAATTGTTATTATTGGCGTAATTACTGGATTTCAAGAAGGAAAACATTTAATTGAAAAGGAGATTGCTGATATTGGAATACCCATTAAAATTATAATTCTTGACCCATTAGATATAAGTAACAAAGCATTTAATAGCGAATCATCAATTTTTAGCAAACCAATTGAACGAGATAAAACAAAAAAGATTTGCTATGACATTGGTTTGAAGCTTGAAAAAAATCATCCTCTAGGCTATGATGATTGTCAGGCTGTTCTTGTGTTTCCAAATACTTGTCCTAATAATAGTTTGCCTATACTTTGGAAAAAGACTAAAACGTGGAACCCGATATTTGAAAGAGGATAAAGTACAAGCGATAACAATGGCTAATAAAGCATAAGTGAGCCGACTGGTTTTGGTTGGGTCGTAGCTTCGGCTAGCATCGCCAAATCGTTGATTTGGCTTTAGAAATGTAAAAGATAAAAACAAATACAACGTTTTGGCTATGCTCAAATTGGAAAGAAGTAAGGTTAATTCCTTTATGCTCCATGCGGCAGGCCGTCATCTAACAATTACAAAAACCTAACTCAAAACACAATGAAACTATTACTTACATTTATTTTATTTCATTCCTTTATAAACTTAATTTGTCAAGAATTACCTACTAGATTAACCTATACAAACTCATTAATATTTAATACCGATGAAGATAGTGTAAGGTATTATAGTGTGTATAAAAATTTACCTGCAGAGGTTCAACAAAAACTATCCATCCCAGCGTATGAAGAATATCTGATAAATAAGGATACAACTTTAATATTTTGGTATCCTAAAAAAGTGAGTCCTCCTACCTATCTCTTTATATCAACTAAATCAAAACTAGAAAGAATAGATGTTTATTCTGGAAAAGTTATTGAATTTGAAGATAATACAGAGCGTAAATATCTTAATTTCAATACTTATAGACGAATATCTGAAGAAGATCAGGTTATTCTCGATAAAAAATGCGAAGCATGGATATCCAGCTCAAAAAACGGATGGAATAAAGTATGGTTAACTAATGCTAATAAGCAATTAATTAAAAAGGTAGGGGAGCAATGCATCTTAAATAATCAATTTGTTTTTAAACAAATTACTTATAACAAAAAAAGAGGAACTGTTCGCAAAGAAATAACACAGATAAAAGAATTGGAAGAAAAAAAAATCGGGAAGATAATTGCGGAGCACTCCAAAGTTGATATAAAACCGATGTATCAATTAATACCTCAAAATAGCAAGTATGAAAATAAACCAATTAAAGTTGGGAGTATAGCCCCTAATCTATATTATCGCAAGGTATTTAATAACGAAATGGGTAATATTTATAATTTAACTTCTAAAAGTAAATATACAATAATTGAATTTTGGGGTTCGTGGTGTATACCGTGTCTTGTTGCAAATGGATGGATAAAGTCATTACATGAGCAATACGATAATAATCATTTAGCAATTCTATCTTTAGATGTTTATGATCGTCAAATCGAAAAGGTTCATAGCTTAATAAAGCAAAAACAAATGACATGGAATCAAGGTTATGCAACCGAAAAATGGATTTCAATATTTAATAAGCAAGATACTTATCCTTGGCTTGTTATTATAAATCAAGAGAATAAAGTAATGTATAGGGGCAATCCCGGTCGCGAGGATGAAAAGAAGCAGATTATAGATATTCTGGATCAAAAATAGCGATATAAAGCCGGAAATAAAGTATGGCTGGGGTGGCTTGTAATCACCACTTAGTATGTTGTTCTCTAATCTCTCTCTTGGCGTAATTAGTAATAACGTTGAAGCTAAAAAGTAGTTTAAAACTATCTGATATCTCAATCGAAGTTATATACTTCGCTTAGCAATGGCAACAAATTAATCCAGCAAAACGCAATCGCTTATTAAAAACGACATTACCTAAATGAAAGCAATAGTAAAAGATTATGGAGACTCTTTATTTCTGATTATTTTAGGAATAGCAATGATTCTTATAACGCGCAATCCTGAATCCTATTCTCCTGAGAACACTGATTTTATTGATGGAGTACTTTCAGAAGATCCTAAAGAAGGAGTTCATGATGAAAGTGAAGATTATATAGGAGTCTGGGTAAAGGGATATGATAATTTTTACGAGTTTTCAAGCTGTTCTTATAATGATAGAATTGCTGCGGATGTTAAACAACTCAGAGCTGGTGACCAGATTTCATTTTACGCCAAAAAAGACAATTCATCAATTACCTTTCCATGGAAAGGAAAAAAGTACAAAACATATGGCATTTGTGATGCTTCGTCACCCAAAGTTGGTAAGATTATTAAATTCGAGCAATTTAATCGTTGCAATGATTTTCAGTCTAATGTAGTTATTCCCATATTAAGTGGTATTCTGATGTTGATGGGAGTATTTCAATTTATTCGACAGCAAAAAGACAGAATGAATAAAAATGAAATTAGCTCTTTACAGATGGGGCGATTAAAAAACACAGATGAAATAATAAAACTACGACCCGACAGACTAACATTTGTTTTAAGAAACAGCTATTTCTCCTTTTTTCTTATTGGTTTCGGATTGTTTTTTAATTATCCATTTGATTTAAATGACATACATACAGTTGGAGCAATAATGATTATATGTGGACTTTATATGTTATTCCACTATAGATTGATACATGATAAGATCAATTATATGATTGATTCGTCTGGCATCCATATTACAAAGATTTCGGTATTATTTCAAAGCGAGATGAATGTAATTAGATACAACTCAATTAAAGAGGTTATATATAGACAAGCATTTTATGAATCCGGAAAGAATGTTGGAACTATTCTAATAGATAACGGAGATACCAATAGTGATGGAGAAAAAGTTTATAGTAGAATTATTGGAGTTGAGAACTATAAAGAAATAGCCAGATTAATTTTAGAGAGAGCAGATTTGAACCAATAATAGCGACCAATATGCTGAAAATAAAGCTAGGCTTGACGCAAGTGCAACACGAGTTACTTTTTTTTAGCCAAGGTGGTAGAGAGGCATCAACAAACCCGTTACAAACAAAAGGAGATAATTTATGAATATGAACAAATTAATTATTGCAATTATAGTTATAGCCACAACTTCTTGCTCTAACGGCAAACTAACTCCGATAGGTAACATTCTGTAGCTGAAGATAAAAAGTAGGTAAAAAAGAATCTTTTTACTATTCCTTTTTTTTAGGTCCAATGTTTCGTATTAAACACCTCATATCGGCCTTCTCCTGTCAGGAGAAGGAGACGATGCTATACATCAACGTTTTAATTGTTTTGCCTTCCCCTTTACTCACCGTAGTCACAAAAATAACGCTCGGCGAAGTTTGTAACTACTAAATAAAGCAATATAAGCAGGAATAATAGTCAGAGACTACTTTGTATATCAATCGAAGTCAAAGACTTTGCTTAACCCACTTTCTTTGTCTGCCAAACAAAGAAAGGTGACAAAGAAAATTCACCACGAATGCTGCCTTTTTGAAATAGCTTACCCACAGTCCGCCCCGAACCAGGGCCCTATTTCCAAAAGCCCGCGCCATTCGTGGACACCCACCGCACCTGCAATAGGTCAGCTTTATGGTTTTCAATGATTAGTGTGATAACCTCTTTAGTTGTAATTTATGTATTCAGTTTATAAGTATGTCTGAAGGACATAAACAATAATAGCCGCGGGTGAAACCCGTGGTGTCAAAATAATAAATTACCAACCCAGAAGAGGGTTGAATGGCTTTTTTATTTCCTTCCGCAATGCCTCTTGTGGTAGTTATCAACTTCAGAGAAGTTGCATGTCTATAGAATATTAAAAAAGACGTCTCTTGGGTACAACTCCAGCGGAGTTGCATGTAAACAATGGCATAGTAATGTAAGTAGGAATAATAGTCAGAGACTACTTTGTATATCAATTGAAGTCGCAGATTTGGCTTGGCAATGGAACTTTCTTTATAAATAATAGTTCTATAATAGAATAAGGAGTAAATCGTATTTCTATGCAAAATAAATTAGTAGACTATTTTTCAAGAATATCACCACTTTCAAAAGAAGAGGCGGACGCCATTGCTGAAAGTATGCAAACGAAGAAATTCAAGAAGGGTGACTTCCTGATTGAAGAAGGTCAGATCTCAACCAAAACCTATTTTATTCTGGAAGGTTGTGTCAGAGAATATATTCTTACTGATGGAGAAGAAAAAACGACTAATTTCTTTACCGAAGAACAATGGGCTATTTCATTAAACAGCTTTACCCCACAAAATGCATCAAAGCACAATTGGATTTGTGCAGAAAATACCTTGGTGGTGGAAGGAGATGAGCAGCAAGGGCAGGCCCTTTTCAAGCGCTTTCCCCGGTTTGAAACAATTTCCAGAACCATAATGGAAGCTGCCTTTGCCGAACAAAAAGAAGCATTGACCTCTTATTATACCGATTCGCCAGAGCAACGTTACTTGAAACTCATGAAATCGAGGCCCGACTTATTTCAGCGAATACCTCAATATCATCTGGCAAGTTATATTGGCGTAACGCCCGAATCACTAAGTAGAATAAGAAGACGTATTGCCTCGGCATTGGACTAATATTATGATGCCGTTGCATCCAAATTTTTAAGCATTTCCAGGAATTTTGTTTTCCCAATCTTTCCAACAGCGTAATCAATTACATTTCCTTCAGGATCACTAAAAATGGTTACAGGTGTTCCACCAACTTTATAGAGTTTAACAAGCTCTTTTGCATTGGGGGCATCAACATTAATCATTACCGGTATAATTTGTGAGTTGATGGCTTTCATCACTTCCTTATCCGCAAAAACTTCTCGCTTCATAATGCGGCAAGGTACGCACCACTCGCCGGTAAAAAAGAGTAGCATGTTTTTGCCGGAATCGTTGGATAGCCTCCTGGCCGATTCCATATTATCAGCCCAGTTCACGTCATTGGAAGGTACATAAAATGAATATCCTGCATAAGTCAGAGAAAGCACAAGGAAAGAAAGCCAGAACCATCGCCAGAATGGATGCGACTTCGTTTTTTTACTCTTGGAAGAGTTGTTTGATGGATTCGAGTGTCTTTTCATTGTGTAGATTAATCTTTATTGCTTCTTCAGAATTTTAACAATTCTATTGTTGATGATTTCAGATAAGTTCCAATTGTATAATTTAGGATCAGTTGTACTATAAAACTCAACAATTACAGCATCAATATCTTTGTGGTATTTTGCAAAACTTTGGTATCCCGGAACCCAACCTGCATGTTCATACTTATAAACAGAAGAATATATTTCCTGTTCCCCCGGTGCAAACAATGATCCCTGCCTACCGGGCAGGCTGGCTTCATTTAATGCCCGCACAAAAGTGCCCACGTCTTCAGCAGTTGCTAACATGCCATGTTCGTCAGCCTTTAAATCAAAGGGGTGCCCAACATGATAGCCACTCATTACATCCTCCAGATCAACTTCATTGAGCGAACCGAAGGTCTGGTTAAGGTTTAACGGTTTCAGTATTTCTTCCTGAATGAATTGAAAGTTGCTATAACCTAATGCATCATCCATTATCTTATTAATTAAAAGATAATTGGTATTACAATATTCGTAGTCTTCGCCAGGTTCGAAGTTGGCCGGCTGATCCAGTATCAATGCCAGACTTTCTTCATAGGTTTGGGTTGGGTTTGCCCAAAAATTAGGAGAGTCAGTAAAATTGGGGATGCCACTTCTATGCTGTATCATCAGCCGTAAGGTAATTTCTTCAGCATAAGCAATTCTTCCCACCAGTTCCGGTAAATAATCAGCTATGGTTTTGTCCAGCGAAAGCCGTCCGTCACTTACTAATTTGGTGACAGCCACCGCATCATATAGCTTACTAATGCTGGCAATCTTAAATAATGCATGTGGATTGGCAAGTATCTGGGATTCGCGATTATGCCAGCCGGAAGCAAAATATTGAGGTGGCTGTCCGGCCTGGTCTATATAAACAATCATTCCATCAAAGCCATGATCAATGGCTTCGTCTAACTGCTCCTGAACAGTATCAGGCAGGGGAAGTATCCAAGCCTTTACCAATAACCATGGAACAAAAAATAAGGAGGATATTGATGCAACTATAAAAGCTATTCTCAGAATTCGTTTTATATTTTTCTTTGTCATAATTCAATACTTTAATCAAAAGTGATCTTTACAATTTTTCTTTTAGTGCTTTTCGCCAAAAGTAAATGCCTAAAACAGAAGTCACTATTGCAAACATAACTCCGTTTTCGCCCAACCAATATTCAGTTCCTTCGCTTTTAATAGTTAATTCAGGCAGTATTTTTTGAATATACACATTGCTTACGGCATGAAATAGTACAGCCGGCCATAAACTATTGGATTTAAAAGTGTAGTAGGTCATCATAAACGACATGGATATAATCACCACATAAAACGAAGCTAATTCCAGGATTACATTTTCGCCATAATACACAATTATCGGCCAGTGCCAGGTAGCCCAAATAACCCCACTGAAAACAGAAACACCAGTAAAAGAAAGTACTTTTCTTAATTCATAAATAAAAAATCCCCGCCATCCAATTTCTTCACCTAAAGTTGTTGCCGCTGATCTGATTACTTCAACAGTTCCTAATAAGATAATGGCTATGATTATGATCGATGTTGTGTTTAATGTTCCTATTCCAATTAAACCAAGTTCCTTTGCCCAGTCTGTAATTGCTTCCTTATTTGCTAAACTTCCAAATCCAAAAATCCAGATAAACAGATAAGTGATGATACCATACAAGGCTGGAACAAAATAAGAGAGTCGGATATATTTCCAATTCCCCCAATTCCAGTTTAGGGATGAAATAGCTCGTTTCTTTAGTTTTAGTGTAATTATTGCAGCTATGGCCGGACACCACATCAAAGCTCCAATGTATATCCGTGAAGGGTACAAATTCACTATTGCATAATGAAAAAGCGAACTTAATACCGTGACAATGGCAAGGAAAATTATAATTGTTTTCCAGGCTTCTTTACGTTCTGATAGAGTTTCAAGTGTCATGTTTTATTGTTTGTTTCTTTTTAGAAGCTTACTTAGGCAAAATTGGTTATAGAGAATTCCAACTTCATTGACTTGGGTTAAGAAATGAAAACCATGAATATTAATTTATTTAATTGATAAGCAATGAAGAAACAAGCTGAAATGACTAGTGTATGAATTAATGCCCGCACCATCCATGATAATTTTGAATAATTAATTTTTGCATATTCTCCTATAATTACACAAAGTGCCATGAATAGAAACCATTGAGTCAGGAGCAGACTAAATTTCCATTTTAGTAACATCACCGCCAGATCGTGAATAAATCCGCATGCAATAAAAGTTATTATTAGCGATAATGAGGAGGGAAGGATCTGTTTAAGAGGTTTGAAAATATACTTCCCCAGGTAATATCCCCATATGGGATTCCAGTATTGCCAAAATTTCGCAAACGTTTCTGCACCTAACGATCGATATAGCATATTTCGAAGGGAATCACTGGCCCCCAGAGGCACACCATTTCGTTTTTCTACGTACTCAGATAAATTCATATTTTAGGTTTGTGACTCAATTTTATATGGTAATTATCACATTACCTCTTTTGTGGCCTCTCTCCACATATTTATGTGCTTCGGTCATTTCTTCTAAAGGATATATGCTATCAATAACAGGCTTAATCTTCTCTTGTTCAGCTAACGTTTTTAAATTAAGAAAAGCATCTTTGGGAGTTAAAGGAGTTCCTTGATCAATGGAAATGTATTTACCATTTTGTGTAAGTGATTTCTTGCTTTTCTTTTTCAATTCTGAGGATTTAGAATTTCCAACAGCATCGATTACATATTTATAGGATTTCAGTTTCGAAGCAGCATTTTTTGCAGTGTAATCGATTATCTCATCACTACCTAAAGACTTTACTAATTCAAAGTTTCGACTACTGCAAACACTCGTAACATGGGCCCCGGCAAGCTTTGCCAATTGTATTGCCATGGTGCCAATACTTCCTGACGCTCCATAAATTAAAACTTTGTCGCCGCTGTTTATGCTTGTCTTTTTTAATAAATGCGAAGCAAGTAAACCGCCGTACGGAATAGCTGCTGCTTCCTCAAAACTTTTATTTGTTGGTTTAAGGGCAATATTCCAATCTTCGGGCAGGCAAATATATTCGGCATAAGAACCAAAATGGCGTTTGGCTGGTGAAACAGAGCCATAGGCAAATACTTCATCACCAATTTTAAATGTGGTGACATCTTTTCCTATACTTTCTATAACACCTGAGGTAACCATTCCTAAAATTGGATTTCTTGGTTTATTAAAGCCGAATATAATTTGTACCATAAATCGGGCAAGAGGGGATGCTTTTAATCCACGTATAAGAACATCGCTGGTAGTTACTGAAGTAGCTTTTATCTTAATTAGCACTTCATTGTTTTTGGGAGTTGGCTTTTTTACTTCTGTCAATACCAGATTTTCAGCATCACCGTATTTTAAACATTTAATTGCTTTCATTATTTTTCATTTTAATGATGGTATCAAAATTACCAAAGGTGTATTCTGGTTTCATTGACTTGAGATAAGAAATGAAGGTGTTCTTTAATTTGAAAGTCAAGTTATATCTGGTGAAATAATGTCAACCTATCTGCAACATTCCATATCTTAAATCTGTTAGCCTTCTGTAACAAATCTGTATATAACAGTTAAATACATCGATTATGGAATCAGCAATAACACAAAAAAAAGCTCCGGTTTGGTTTTGGATTTTAGCAGTATTATTACTGTTATGGAATATTATGGGGGTAGTATCGTTTTTTATGCATGCATTTATTTCCGATGAAGCCTTGGCTAAACTACCCGAAAACGAAAGAGCCTTGTATGGAGAGTATCCTTTATGGACCACTATCCTTTTTGCCATAGCTGTGTTGGGTGGTTTATTAGGATCAATTGCAATGGTGGCACGAAAGAAAGCGGCTGTGTTCTTATTCATTATTTCTTTTTTGGTTGTTGTTCCGCAAATGATTCATAACGTGTTTTTCACCCAATCCATAGCGGTGTATGGTCTTCTTCAGGCTACATTAATGCCCATTCTGGTAGTGCTTATTGGGGCTTTTCTGATATGGTTTTCCATTTTTTCTAAAAATAAAAACTGGTTGAAGTAATGAGATACCAGGCCAGCACACCAGAGGAGTATATTAGTCAGGTACCCGAACATCGAAAAAGCGTATTGCAGAAGTTACGGGCTGTTATTAAAGAGAATCTTTCGGAAGGATTTGAAGAAGGCATCAATTACGGCATGATCGGCTACTATGTCCCTCATCGTATTTATCCCAATGGTTATCATTGCGCCCCGGAACTGCCTTTGCCCTTTTTGAGTATTGCCTCACAAAAGAATACCATTAACCTTTATCACAGTGGAATATATGCTGATAAAGAGTTATACGAATGGTTCGTTGCTGAATATCCGAAATACACATCGCGTAAGTTAGATATGGGAAAAAGCTGTATCCGTTTTAAAAAAATGGATGAAATACCCTATGAGTTAATTGGGGAGCTTTGCTCAAAAATGTCAGCTAAAGAATGGATTGATTTATATGAGAGAAGCATCAAAAAATAAGTCTTTAACAGGCATTAATTATTATAGCAAAGTAAAATTGTATTATTGCATTGAAATAGCAGAGTAGCTTTGTGTAAGCTGCATCTTGTTTGTAAAAACCATAACCCTTAAACAATGAAGAAGAATAGAAGTAAACTGGTTGTTAGAATTTTATTGGCTGTTGTAACACTTATCTCACTTTACTATGTGCCCTGGCCCATTGTATCGGCTTGGATCAAACCATTGCCCAATACCATTCAGCAACAGGTTAATGCAGCTACCGATATGGGTTTCGATGGTATAATTGTATATGTTGATGAAGCTGGGAAGGAGCCGGGCTTTTACGCTGCCGGATATAAAAACCGGGAAAACAAAACTCCTGCCGATCCTCATTCCTTATTTAAAATTGCGAGTGTTAGTAAACTTTATACGGCTGTTTCTATCGCCAAACTCGTGAACAGCGGACATCTAACTTTAGACAGTACGCTGGCTTTTTACTTTCCTGAATTAAATGGCCGAATAGAAAATGCAGATAGAATAACCGTGAGAATGATGGTTCAACATCGTAGCGGAATTCCAAATTTTACCGATATCAATAATTACTGGGCTCATCCAAAACAAAGCGAAAGCGAACGTTTGGATTTGATTCTTGATTTACCTGCCAATTTCGAACCCAATACCCGTTACGAATATTGCAATACCAATTACTTGCTACTGTCGATGTTAATCGAAAAGGTGTCGGGCGTAAGCCGATTTCAGTACATCACCAAAAATATTTTAGAGCCATTGAATCTTCACAACACTTATGGTTCCATAAAAAATGTGAATTTAGATGATGTGATGAGTGGATATTATGTTGGTTATCAATACGACTTAAAAACCGACGATAATGGCGCTATGCTGGCAACAGCTCACGATTTGGGAATTTTTATACGAGCATTAAACGATGGGTCGGTGTTTAAAAATGCCAAAGAGCAAGAAATTTATACTTCTATTTATCGATACGATCACACCGGATTGATGCCCGGTTATCAAACCATTGCCAGGTATTATAAAGATATGGATGCTGTGGTGATTCAGTTTACCAATACAGTAAACTTTAGTGGTTATAACTGGAATCTATCAGAAGTAAATTACAATCGAATTATTAAAATACTTCGAAAACAGTCTTGATGTTTTATTAAATTCACATTTATAAATGTGTGGTAACGATTAGAAGGGGCGACTTAAAAACTAAGATCGATTTAATCGATATATTTAAAACCTAACTAAACAGACTTTAATAATGAAAACTAACCAAGCCCAATCTGTATCAAAAAGAAGCATCGATTTATTTATTGTATTAACCACCTGGCTGGCAATTATTATTATGGTGGCAATGTCCGAAAATATAGTTAATACATTTAGCTACTTCACGGTTTTATCTAATCTGATAATAGCATTGAGTTTAACAGTAACGCTTGTATTACCTGTTTCGAAACTGGGACGATTTCTTACCAATATTTCGGTGCAATCCAGTTTGGTAGAGTATATAATCATCGTAAGTTTGATTTACAACTTATTTATCCGATCCTCGTGGATTCAACCTGTTCCTGAGTTTTTTTATAACAACATATTGCATGTTGTTACTCCTGTTTTATATGTATTGCGCTGGATACTGTTTGTACCCAAAGGAAAATTAAGATTGAGCGATAGTTTTAAATGGCTTGTATTTCCTTTTGCGTATCTGTTTTATTCGTTAATTCGTGGAAGTATAGTTAATTGGTATCCTTATTTTTTTATCGATCTAAGAGATATAAGCTACATCAAAGCAAGTGAAAATATTTTCTTTGTTATACTGTTGTTTCTATTGATAGGATTACTGATCGTATTTATTGATAATAAGATAAATAAACAATCGACTATTAATGAGTTTAGTTTAGGCAATTAAGTTGTTTCCTTATTAATTATACAAGTTAAATACTCGGATTATGAAGATTGAGATACCCTTTAATAAAGACGTTTTTAAACGACAAATGCTATTGAATTTTGACCTTTATGTAAAACCAAACTTGAAGAAGAACAGGCGACGTTTGATATGGATAGCATTATTTCTTGTTAGTGGAGGATATGTGCTAAGTACAGGCGATAAAAATGGTGTTTTGTTTTTGTTTGGAGGCTTTGTGTTTCTGCTCAATTTTATAAACTACGAGTGGTTTTATTGGAAGAAGAAGAAGCATTATTTGATGTCACTTGCTAAAGTATCAAATGAATTTGAGAAAGAAAACGCAAATGCTATATGGGAGTTTACCGACGAATATTTGGGATATATCGATCATCGTTTCGAAACTAAAATAAAGTGGACTGCTTTTAGTACGTATCGTATTATTGAAGATAATTTGTTTTTAAACGGTGATACAATATCCGGGAATACGTTTATTATAGGAAGAGAAGAAGTTGGTGAGCAATTGTGGGTGGATATAATTGATTTGATTAATAATAAACTGAAAATCATTAGCTAGTTTGATTTCGGGAGATGGTTATAAAGGCAAAAGTTCTAATAAAACTCTGGGTGCTGAAGTTGAAAAATGAAATTTTGTTTAATATTGTAAAAGGTAGAAATATTATGCTGCCATCCTGAAAGAGATTATGCAACTGTGATAATTGAATCTGTTTCTGCTATCAAAGAACTCTTTTGGGAATATAAAATAAACAAGAGAAACGAATGCAATGTAATTGCCATCGTTATTCGTAACATAAACCCTATTCAGATATGACCAGACAAGAACAGCTTGAGTTTTGTAAGAAGTGTACTAAGCGCAAAAGTGACATAAACCGTGGAATAATTTGCAGTATAACCAACGAAAAGGCTGACTTTGAAAATGAGTGCAAGGATTTTGAAGAAGATCCTTATTTTTCAACATCATCTACTTATAATAATACTGATATGTCTATTCAGCCCGAATTTCAGCATTTGGATGATGCGGCATTGAATACGCTTAAATCACATCAGGATTTTTATTATGCTCTTATTGGAGGTTTGCTGGCAAGTATTATTGGTGGAGTATTGTGGGCCATGGTTACTGTTTCTACACAGCATCAAATTGGGTATATGGCTATTGGAGTAGGACTTCTGGTTGGTTTTGCGGTTCGTTTTTTTGGAGCTGGTATCGATATGAAGTTCGGAATTTTAGGAGCTTCCTTATCGTTATTAGGCTGTTTAATGGGGAACTTATTCTCGCAAGTTGGTTTTTATGCTCAGGAAGCATCCTTACCTTACTTTGAAGTATTGACTTATTTAACTCCTTCGGTAATGGTTGATGTTTTGGTTGAGGCATTTTCTCCTATAGATGTAGTATTTTATGGTCTTGCATTGGTCGAAGGGTATAAACTATCGTTGCGGAAAATATCACCACTGATGCTTAAAGAGCTAAAAGAAGGTAAAGATAAAGCTACACCTACCTTATCGGGTTTACGTATGCCTTTGGTGATTTTATCTGTTTTGGTAATTGGCTTTACAGTTTTTAAAATCAGAAAAGGAGTAAGTGGATTCAGAACATATTATTACGAATCGGGCGAAAAGATGTCTGAGGGTACACTTATTCATAGTAAGGAAGATGGTAAATGGACTTACTGGTACGAAAATGGAAACAAACAGGTTGTAGCTCATTTTAATAATGGAAATCCTGATAGTTTGTGGCAATGGTATAATGAGTCGGGTAACCTGATAAAAGAAGGTTATTATAAGGATGGACTTGAAGATGGTATTTGGATGAGTTATTACGATAATGGTTTAAAAACCGATTCAGGTCTTTATGTAAATGGTCGTATGGAAGGTTTCTGGAGAAATTGGAATAACGACGGAAAATTGGTGCAGGAAGGTAATTTTACAAGAGACAGACAAGATGGTATTTGGAAGTCCTATTATCCCAATGGTGTATTGCAGAGCGAAGGTTTGATGAAAGAAGGAATTGCGTCGGGCTTATGGGTTAGTTATTTCAATAATGGAAAAGTCGAAAGCAGGCTAATTCATGAGTCAGAAACCAAATTAATAGTGCAGGATGTGTGGGATGCAACCGGAAAGCAATGGGTTAAAGCAGGAGAAGGAACTTATCAATCATTTTCCGATACAGGCATTTTGCTTGCTAAAGGTAAAGTTAAAGGAGGCTTACGTACCGGAGAGTGGCGTATCTTTTATGAAAATGGTAATAAAAGGGAGTTGGGTATATATGAAGATGAAATTTTTCGTGTAAATCAAGCCTGGTATCCCGATGGAAAAGTGATGGTGCAGAATGGTAAGGGTAACTACAAATCGTTTTATACTGATGATAAAACATTAATGGAATCAGGTCAGGTTGAGAATGGTTTGCGGCAGGGAATATGGTACGTCTATTACGAAAGCAATCAGGCTATTTTTCAAGAGAGTTTTTATAATGAAGGGCATGTAAATGGCGAAGTGAAATTTTATTACGAGTCGGGACAATTATATGCTTCAGGCCAAATGTCTAATGATTTACGAGAAGGAGAATGGACCTGGTTTTACGAAGGAGGAAATAAACAATCAAAAGTTAATTTTATCAATGATAAAAAAGAAGGAACGCAAATAATGTGGAGTGAAGCTGGTGAAAAGACAAAAGAAGAGCATTATAAAGGAGGAGAATTGATTGAAGAAAATATTTTATAATAATTTTGTTATACCTTTTCGAATGAAACAAACCATATTATTGGCACTTTTATTGGTGTCGCAAACTGGATTTTCCCAGATTAAAAATTTATACCCCACATATGTTCATCCTCTTGATTTTTCGGATAAAGCCAAGGCAGAATGGGTAATACGAGATTCTCTTTTGGAGCAAATAGCTAAAGGGAAGATAGACTGGGATAGTTTATCGCAGAATGAAAAGACTACTCTTGAAAAACACGGCGAAGTTTATGAAAATATATGGGATATTATTGGAGAGGGATGTAGTTGGTATTGTGGAGGAGGCCCCAAAGATGTAACTGCTTCTAGTTATTTGCTTTCTCAAGGTGATAATGATTACAAACCAGGGAATGCACACGATTTAGATTATAAAAGTGCCTGGGTTGAAGGTGTTGAAGGATATGGAATTGGTGAATATTTAATTTATACATTTGAGCACAATTCTCCACGAATTACAAATGTTATTGTTGTAAACGGATATGTTAAAAGCAGTACAGCCTGGAAGAATAATTCGAGGGTAAAAAAGCTTAAGATGTACATAGATGACAAGCCTTATGCGATACTTAATTTAAGAGATCAAATTGGATCGCAGTATTTTAAAGTTGATACTTTGGGATATGGTTATAGCGAAGAGAAAGGTGAACCCGACTGGACCATAAAGTTCGAAATAGAGGATGTTTACAAAGGGGATAAGTATGATGATACTGTTATTTCAGAAATATATTTTGATGGAGTTGATGTTCACTGTTTTGTAAAAGGAACTAAAGTTTTAATGGGCGATCAATCAAGTCAGAATATTGAAGATCTGCAAATAGGAGATGAAGTTGTTACAATTGATGAAATAACAGGAAAAGAAATCAAAGCTATAGTAAGGAGTTTAGAGAAAGTTATTCATGATAATCTGGTAACCTATCAATTTGAGAGTGGCAGAAAAATAACCGCCACAAAAGATCATCCATTTAAAATTTATAACAAAGGATGGGCATCGCTGGCACCAGATCAATCAAAACAATACAAAGGATTTGAACAAGTGGAAACTATTAAAATTGGTGATGTTTTTATGACGTTGGAAGGTACCGATCAATTAATAGCAATAACAGCATCGAATAAAACGCAAGTGACCTATACAATATCGGCATTAGATAAGGGAAAATGCTTTGTAGCAAATGGTTTACTTGTTGGAGTAGAGACTTTAAAGGGTAAGTAAATTCACTAAATATGAACCACTTGTTACAGCTTGCTTGTTTGATTGAATGTAGTTGGTAGAAATTTATTGAATCAAAGGAACAGTTGAAAAGGAATGAAGAAAAAGGAAATGATAATACTGGCACTTTTTGTTTGTGCCAAGTTTGTGTTGCAGTATCTATTGATAGATTCTGGTTATGATTTACACCGAGATGAGTACCTGCATCTCGATCAGGCCAATCATTTGGCATGGGGGTATCGATCAGTACCGCCTTTCACTTCGTGGAATTCCTGGATTATTCAATTGCTCGGGAACGGTGTGTTTTGGGTCAAATTCTTCCCTGCATTGTATGGTGCATTAACCTTGTTAGTAGTTTGGAAAATAACAGATGCTTTTAATGGAAGATTAATGGCCAAAGTGTTGGCTGTAACCGGTGTGTTATTTTCGGTTTTGTTGAGGTTAAATACCTTGTATCAACCCAATTCGTTTGATGTTCTAAGCTGGTCACTGGTACTTTATTTCTTCATTAAATATTTAAATAGTAAACAAGCTAAGTGGATATACTTATGTGCTGTAAGTTTTGCCTTGGGCTTTTTAAATAAGTACAATATTGCATTTTTAGCCATTGGCTTATTACCGGCAGTGCTTATTAGTTCTCATCGAATTATATTTTTGCGAAAAGAATTATGGATTGCCATTGCGATTGTGGTAATTATGATACTACCCAATCTGATCTGGCAATGGAATAATCAATTTCCGGTGGTTCAGCATTTAAATGAGTTAAGTGCAACACAGCTGGTTAATGTTAGCAGAGTCCAATTTCTCTCTACTCAGCCTATGTTTTATTCAGGTTCTCTCTTGTTGATAGTGGCGTCGTTGTTTGCCTTACTATTTTACAAACCATTTAAAAAAGTGCGTTTTTTGTTGCTTGCTTTTGTTGTAATATTGGCGGTCTACACTTATTTAAGAGCTAAGGATTATTATGCCATTGGTTTGTATCCAGTATACATTGCACTTGGAGCCATTTATATAACCAATGTTCTGAAAAATAAATGGAGGATTCCTGTTTTTATTCTCTTACTTATAGCTCCGACAGCTTCGTTTGCTTATATGTATGGATTTTTATTTCCAAATAAAACACCAGAATATATAATGAGTCATCAGGAAAAATACAGAGATATGGGGATGTTGCGTTGGGAAGATGGTAAGGAGCATGATTTACCCCAAGACTTTGCCGATATGCTTGGGTGGCAAGAGTTGGCCGGAATAACCGACAAGGCTTATAATGATGCAAAGCAAACGGGCGAAACGTTGGTGTTGTGCGATAATTACGGACAGGCAGGGGCTGTAAATTTCTACTCAAAACAAGATGTAATGGCGGTTTCTTTTAATGCCGATTATATTGATTGGTTTGATTTGGACAAGAAGTATGTTAATTTAGTTAGAGTGATTAATGGATTTGAAAAAGAAACGGAATTTCGCGAAACAGCTCCTTATTTTGAACAGGCTTATGTTGTAGATTCAATATGTAATACATATGCACGCGAGAAGGGAACCACTGTTTATGTTTTTAAAGGAGCCATAGAGGGCGTTGATATTTCAGCTGTACTTAGGCAGGAGATAAATGAACTTCTGAAACAATAAGTAATGAATTATTTTAAAGATGGACATGAAATATAAAATCAGAGATATACAAAAATCAGATTACAGTATATTAATTGAAATGATTAACGAGTTTGCTGTATTTCAAAAGATGCCAGAAGCTATGGTTAATACTTCTGAATTAATGGAGCAGGAGTCTGATTTTATCAATGGCTTTATTGTTGAAAACGATGCTGGAGTAGCAACAGGTTATGTTACTTATTTTTATGCCTATTATACCTGGAAAGGTAAATCGATGTATATGGATGATTTGTACGTGCGCCCTGAATACAGAGGAAAGGGTTTGGGGCAGAAATTGATACAATCTGTTATTCAGAAAGCAAAAGAACAGAACTGTAAAAAGGTGCGTTGGCAGGTTTCGGGATGGAATACGAATGCCATCGAATTTTATAAAAAACTAGGTGCTAGCGTTAGTGATATGGAATCGACTTGTGATTATCTGTTATGATTTTTGGTGAGAGCAATTAGGTTAAGTTTGATACGTAATTTGAACTAAAAAGGCAACGTTAATAAATCTGAAATTCAGTATTTATTGGGCAATTGTTTATACTTTCGTCTTTCTAATTTATAAGCCTAATTAAACTCATGATTCAGGATATTTTTCCACATACATTCAGAAATGAGTTTCTGCCCAATCTGAAGATTCAACAAGAAGATTATGTTTTTTGCTTTCAAAAAAACAGTGTTTTATTAAAAACGAACGATAACCAATACGCTATTCCACAAAAGAAAGATATAGGCGAAGTTGGTTCTTCAGTATTCTTATTTACTTTAAATAATAAGCCTTGCTTTTGGGTGCTTGATGAGGTTGCATTGCCTTCGGATGAATTTAAATATCACGATGTAACTTCATTTCAGTCACTTGAACAAAAGGAACTGGATTGGTCAACAATGGTAGCCATACAGTTGAAAAACTGGTATGAACGAAATCGTTTTTGCGGAAAGTGTGGATCGCCAACAAAAGTACAGGAAGAAGAAAGAGCTTTGCTTTGCCCATCTTGTCAAAATATGATTTACCCTCAGATAGCACCGGCTATTATTGTAGCTATTTTCTGTAATGATAAACTGTTATTGGCGCATAATGCTAATTTTCGGGAAGGATTTTACTCACTTGTGGCGGGTTATGTTGATATAGGAGAGTCGATCGAAGATGCTGTGCGACGCGAAGTAAGGGAAGAGGTTGGGATAAAAATCAAGAATATTCGTTATTATAATAGTCAGCCCTGGCCTTATTCAGGATCAATGATGATTGGTTTTATTGCCGAAGCCGAAGAAGGACAAACTATACAGGTAGATAATAAAGAAATTGAGCATGCCGATTGGTACACCCGTGATAATTTACCAAACCATCCGGTAACACGGAGTATTGCTGGCGAGATAATAGAAAAATTTGTAAACAGAGAGCTGTAGTTCAAGTCAACGGTTTAAACTTAAAAAGGTAAAAGTCAAAAGTAAGTCTGGAGCGCAAAGTCCATAGTCCGGATAAAAGTTATTAGCCATTAGCTTATTGACTAAAAATAGGCGATGTAGAAATCGCTAACAGCTAATCGCTAGCAGCTAGTAGTTTTTTTATCAATAAACAAACCGATATCCAATACCATGAACGGTAATTAATATTTCGGGATGGTTGGGATCGGATTCTATTTTTTGGCGCAATTTTAGAATGAAATTATCTACAGTACGGGCAGTTGGCTGATACTCGTATCCCCAAATACTGTCAAGTATATTATCGCGGCTGATGGTTGAATTTTTATGCTCAATCAGATATTTCAGAATATCAAATTCTTTTGCTGTTAGCTTAACGGTCTCACCTGCACACGTTGCCATATAGTTTTCAAAATTAACTTCGAGCTTACCAATGGTAACAGACGTATCTGTTTCGGCTGAAGTATTTCCGCCCGTACGGCGAAGCACAGCTTTAATACGTGCCATTAACTCGCGTAGGCTAAAAGGTTTGGTCATATAGTCATCTCCTCCCGATTCCAGGCCAATCACTTTATCAATCTCTTCTCCTTTGGCAGTTAAAAATATGATGGGGGTTTCAATGCCTTTATGTCGCACCTGCTTACATACATCAAATCCACTAATTTTAGGTATCATCACATCCAACAGGATAAGATCGTAATTGCTGTTCGATATTTTCTTAATGGCCATCTCTCCATCATCAGCCACGTCTACTGAATAACCTTCAAATTCAAGGTTGTCTTTTATGCCCTGTTGCATGTCGGGCTCATCTTCAACAATTAATAAGTGTTTGTTATTCATGGCTAAATATTTTTTGAGATTGGGAATTGTAATGTAAATGTACTTCCTTTATGTTCTTCGCTAATTACGTTAACCGATCCCTTGTGTGCCTGCATAATATGCAAAACAATACTAAGTCCAAGACCCGATCCTTTTGCATGATGAGCCAAAGCGCCTTTGGTTACCCGATAAAACTTGTCAAATATATGTTTTTGTTCTTTGACAGGTATCCCTATGCCATAGTCACTAACAGAAATTTTAACAAAATCGTCGTAAAGAGATGTGGTTAAATCTATTTGTTTTATATGTTTGCTATACTTAACTGCATTGTCGAGTAGGTTAGTGATGGCTTCGCTAATTGCTTCTGCATCGCCATCAATTAAAGGAATGTCGTCGTTTAATTGTACCTGAGCTTCAAAACCTTTTGACTCCATTCGAAATGCATAGTTCTTCATCACTTCACTAATCAGGTCATTTATATCAACCAAGGAAAAGGTGAATTGTCTTTTGCCGCTTTCTATTCTTGAAAAGTTCAAAATGTTATTAACTATTGAAGAGAGTCGCTGTGTTTCTTTATAGATAATACTGTAGTAATTTTTACGTTTGGTTTCGTTATTGACGCGATTCAGGTGCAGTGTTTCGGCATACATGCTTATGAGCGCGAGTGGAGTTCTGATTTCGTGCGAAACATTGGATACAAAATCAGACTTAATCTTAGCTAAGTTAATTTCCCTTTTTATATTTCGGTGAAAAAACCATGCTCCAATAATTAGGAGGATATCAATTAAGGCCAGGTATAAAATGTTGTTATAGGCTCGTGTTTTTGCTACTTCACCAATGGTTAATCCTTTGGGTTGTATTCCAATACTATAATCGGGTAGCAACCAAATGGCTATTTCGCCAGTAACCGAAGTGGGTGTGGTGTTGAGCAATGTGCTGAAAATAAATTGTGAGCTACTGTTTTGTTTAACACTTAATATAAAATTATCGCCGGCCATACGTTGCATACGTGGAGATAATACATCTGAAATAAATTGACGTGCATCAAGCAAAATAATACCAAGCTGAGGTTGATTATTAATCTTTGTAACAAAAGTAATGAGTGAATTATGACCAATGATCAAATCAATTCCTTGAAGTTTTCTATACCCAGCCTCTAAATAGGTAAACTGACGTTTTAATTCATCTTTTTTATTTTGTATTGAATCAATTATTTCTTGTTTAAGACTGGTGTTGTCAAGCAAAATATGCTTGTAATCAAAGTCATCGTTATGAAATGGAAGTAAAAAAAGATTTTGGCATTGAGGATTTCTCTGAATATACTCTCTAATGTTTGATTGAGTGTTTTTATCAGTCCAATTCATCTTTTCCAAATCATTAATCCAGGCATTTACATTATCGTCGGCAAACTGATTAATCGAAAATAAAACTGCTTCCAGTTGATTCTTATAAATATCTTCAATGAGTTTTTCCTGATCGTTCATTGAGCTTAATTCCAATACCGTAAATAGGGTGGTTGGAATTATCAAAATGACTAGAACAAAAAACAAGGGACTTATTTTTGCGTACTTCTTTTTCATTGATTAGGAATGAGAAGTCCAAAATATAAATATTTACTGTAAAAGCCTAGTACAAACAACGGGGTATTAATACCACTAACATCAGTAGGAGTGAAATACGATTAAGGAAAAGAAGAATTCGTGTTATTTTGCATGATTCATTCTTGAATAAATAGGATAAAATTTTTCAATGTGCTAATTTTGCACATTTTAAAAAATATACTCGTGAATTATCTATCTGTTAAGCATCCCATTATAAAATACAGGGTTTCTATTTTAGTTGTCATTGCTGCTATTACTATTTTTATGGGGTTTCAGGCCAAAAAAGTGGCGCTGGATTATGAATTGGCGCAAATGCTGCCTGAGAAGGATACGGCTTTTATTGAGTACAATCGTTTCAAAAGTATTTTTGGCGAGGATGCCAAATTGATTTTATTGGGTTTTAGAGATAAATCTATTCTGGAGCTTGATAATTTTAAAGCTCTTCAGCAGTTAAGCAATGATATTGGAGCAATACGAGTGAAAGGTGATGATAATGAAGATCCGGAATCAAGCGTTTTGTCATTGGGCAATATTCATGTGCTTGCAAAAGATGAAGAAAATCAGAAATTAAACCTGCAAGAGCTTTTTAAGTATCCGGTACAAACACAGGCTGAGCTGGATAGTTTGCTGGCAATTGCAAAAGAACAGATTTTTTATAAGGATTTGTTGTTTAAAGAAACGGACGATTCATTTGTAACCATTCTTACCATAACACTTAGGAATGATTTGGTTAATTCAAAAAGTAGAATAGCCTTTGTGCATGATGTGTACGAGCTGGGCGAACAATTTCATAAACAAACCGGAATTAATGTTCATTACTCTGGTTTACCATTTATCAGAACACATGTAATGGCCACTGTAAGGGGCGAGTTAAGCTTGTTTATTGCCTTGGCTGCATTAGTATTGGCCGTTATTTTGTTCCTGTTTTTTCGATCGTACCGAGTGGTGATGATTTCGCTTCTGATTGTTGGTGTTTCGGTTATTTGGGTGTTTGGAAGTATCGCTTTGTTTGGTTTTAAAATAACAATTTTAACTGGCTTAATCCCCCCACTTATTATTGTTATAGGGATACCTAATTCTATTTTTCTCATCAATAAATATCATCAAGAATGCCATAAAAAAGGAAATAAATGGAAGGCCTTAAAGCAGACGATAAGTAAAATTGGTTGGGTTATATTTCTTTCTAATCTTACGACTGCCGCTGGCTTCGCAACCTTTATTTTAACTAGTTCAGCTATTTTGGTTGAATTTGGGGTAATTGCTGCCATCAATATTTTTGGTTTATTCTTCTTATCAATAACCATCTTTCCTATTTTACTTAGTTTTCAAAAAATGCCAACAGACAGGCATTTAAATCATTTGAAAAATAAGCCTTTACAAAAAATTATAAAATGGTTGGTACTTAGTTCAATCAAAAACAGACGATGGGTTTACAGTGCTTCTTTCTTATTGGTTTTAATTAGTGTAATTGGTATTTCACGCATAAAAACTGAGGGGACGGTGGTAGATGATATTCCACATGATGATGATGTTTATGTCGACTTATTGTTTTTTGAGGAACAGTTTAACGGAGTGCTTCCTTTTGAAATAGTAATTGACACGAAAGAAGAAGGTGGAGTTTTTGGGAATGGAGCTAAAACGCTGTATAAGATGCGCCGTTTGGAAAAAATATTAATGCGCGATACTTTATTTACGCCTTATTTTTCTAAGCCAGTTTCTATTTTAGATGGAGTTCGTTATTTGTATCAGGCACATCGTGGTGGTGATCCAAAATACAACTTATTACCTTCGCCAAGTCAACTAAATAAACTTAAAAAGTATGTAAACGAAGACGAAGGTGACAACTCGGTATTTAATTCGTTTGTGGACTCAAACAGGCAGGTAACGCGTATGAGTTTAAAAATGGCTAATGTTACCACCGATCAGATAGATCATATTCAAGATTCATTGAGAGTTAAGGTTGATAATATATTTGAAACAAACGACTACAATGTAAGCTTTACTGGTACTAGTGTGGTGTTTTTAAAGGGAACTTATTTTCTTATTCGCAATTTATTTGTGAGTTTGGCTATAGCTATTGTATTGATTTCATTGTTCATAGCTAGTATGTTCAAATCCTTTCGTATGGTTTTTATATCGTTAATACCTAACTTAATACCGCTTCTGTTCACGGCAGGTATTATGGGCTATTTCGGGATTCCTATTAAGCCTTCTACAATATTGGTTTTTAGTATAGCATTTGGTATTTCGGTTGATGATAGTATACACTTTTTAGCCAAGTACAGGCAAGAACTAAAACATCATAAAGGACGAATAAAGCACTCTGTAGTGGTTGCTATCAAAGAGTCGGGTGTAAGCATGATTTATACCTCAATTGTGCTGTTTTTTGGATTTGCTATCTTTACAGCCTCAAGTTTTGGAGGAACGGTAGCATTAGGTTTGCTGGTGTCGCTTACGCTTTTGGTTGCCATGATAACCAACTTGCTTTTATTACCGGCATTGCTTTTGTCGCTTGAAAAAATGAAACGAAAAGAGTTAAAAGGAAAGAAGAGAAAGTAGGTAAATGAATTATTATGTCCTCAAGTATACAATGCCCTTAGCATTGCGACTTTTTTTTAAGAAGATATTCATCAACAATAAGCACAATATTCCCAGAAAAGGTCCGGTTATATTGGCATCAATGCATCCTAATTCGTTTATTGATGATTTTGTTTTAGGCGTTTTCTCAGGTAGAAATCTTCGTTTTTTAGCCAGAGGTGATGTTTTTAAAACCAGGGTGGCTCGTTTTTTTCTAAATCAAATGAATGTATCCCCGGTTTATAGGGCGATGGATAATTCCAGAGATGTTAAAAAAAATCTGGATGCATTTAATGTTTATACTAGAACATTAAAGAAAGGAGGCACACTTTTAATTCATTCTGAAGGTATTTGTGTACATGAAAAAAGAGTAAGGCCTTTAAAAAAGGGAACCGTAAAAATTGCCTTTGGCGCCGAAGAAGCTAATGACTTTAACTTGGGAATTCGTATTGTACCAGTATCGTTAAATTATACTAATGCACCATACATTAGAGAAGACTTGATGATTGAATGTGCCGAACCTATTTTGGTGAGTGATTACAAAGATTTATATCTCGAAAACCCAGCCAGAGCATACAACGAACTTAATAAAGTTATTTTTTCGGCGCTTCAAAAAGGTGCTGTAATTGAAGAAAAAGGAACAGAGGATGTTGCTGAGTATTGTTTGCTTTTGGCTCGTAATAATTATCCGGTTACAATATTGCCCATTGCTGAAAAAAACAATAGCCGCTTTGCATTAGAGAAACAAGTTTGTGATAAAATAAATACCTTATTCGCTGAATCAGAAGAGAAATTCTCGAAGTTAGAGCGATTATGTAATGATTATTTCATTCAGCTGAAAAAAAACAATATTACCGATCGTGATTTAGCTGCAAACCGAAACGACTTTTTTCTACATTGGTTGGGTTTGTTTCTATTGTCACCCATTTTCTTATTTGGGTATTTAATAAATGCATGGCCAGTAATGATAGCCAGAAAGCTGGCCGAAAAAGTATGTAAAACGGTTGAGTTTTATGCTTCGGTTTTTGTGGGGGCGTCATGGTTATTATTTCTTATTCAATACTTAATTCTGTTTATTGTGTTTAGTGTTTTATTTGGTTTGATTGGATTTATTGCTGTTTGTGGAGCAGCTCTAACAGGTTTTTTATCTGTTTTCATTCGCGATCAGTTTATTGTTGCAAAAGCTAAATTTCGCTTTGTGTCATTCAAGAAAAAACATCCGCAATGGGTGGATGAATTGCGGGCGAAACGAGAAAAAATTCTGGAAATAGTTCAAGTCCAGTAGGAAATATGTTTACTGAGCTAAACTTTTTTAGGGCTGTAGCCATAACCAAATTGGTGTTGCCGCATATGTTGCAAACAAAATCCACTTTGTGTCGTAAGCAGTATAACCGAAAATTTGGTTTTTCTTTGCGATCAGCTTATGCAGTGACCAAACATGCTATATAAGGATTTTTTGAATCATTAAGAGCAGAGTTGGCATTGGGAAATATAAATGTTACTATTGTGTCGCCCGGGGAGGATAAAAACTGACATTTCTAAGCATGCTTTCATCAAAAGAAGAGTGTATTAAGGTGAAATGGATTCCGGACAGGCCAAATGACCGGATGTTGATATATGTGCAAAAGGAATATTGAAAGCAATTAAGTATAATAATAAAAATGTGTTGGTTGGATTAAGTGAGCTATTGATTGTTTATATACATAAATACTTGCCAGCATTATATTATAAATTGGTAAACAAGATTAGTAAATAATATGAAGGGAGTTATGAGCAAAAAACTATGCGGAATACAACAAATTGGTGTCGGGGTTAAAGACGCCCAAGAAGCATGGAAGTGGTATAGAACACAATTTGGTATGGATATAAATGTGTTTGAAGATACTGCTGTTGCAGAGCTTATGCTGCCTCATACTGATGGAAAAACACGAGAAAGATATGCAGCCCTTGCCTTAAACCTTGAAGGTGGTGGTGGTTTTGAAATATGGCAGCATAATGGTATTACCCCTAAAGCTGCTGCTTTTGAACTGCAATTAGGCGATTTAGGAATTTATATTACAAAAATTAAATGTCGTAATATTCAAAAAGCCTATCTAACACATAAAGAAAGAGGTTTAAATATACTTGGTGAATTAGTAGAGGATCCGACTGGTAAAAAACACTATTTCGTTAAAGATCCTTATGATAATGTATTTCAGGTTATCGAAAATGAAAGCTGTTTTAAGAAACAAAAATCATTAACAGGTGGTGTTTTTGGATGTGTAATTGGGGTCACAGATATTGATGCATCCTTAAAAGTATACTCTGATATATTGCAATACGATGAGGTAATTTACGATAAGAAAGGTAGTTTTTCTGATTTAGAATCCTTGCCGGGTGGCAATCTTTCATGTCGAAGAGTATTACTTAAACACTCTGAAAAACGTACAGGTAGTTTCAGCTCAGTTTATGGTCCTACTCAAATTGAATTGGTGCAGATTGAAGGTCGTGAATCGAAGAAAATATTTGAAAACAGAATATGGGGGGAATTGGGTTTTATTCATTTGTGTTTTGATGTTATAGGAATGGATAGTTTGAGAGAAGAAGTTAAATGTAAAGGCTTTCCGTTTACCGTAGATAGCGCCGATAGTTTTGATATGGGTGTTGCTGCTGGGCACTTCTCATACATTGAAGATCCGGATGGTACATTAATAGAGTTTGTTGAAACACATAAATTACCTATCATCGAAAAGTTAGGATGGTATATGAATTTAAAAGATAGAAATCCAGATAAAGGTATTCCAAAGTGGATGATTAGCACTTTGGCATTTAATAGAATCAAGGATTAATCTTCATTATTGTGAAAATTTAGAGGCTCCGGTGTTAGATCATCGGAGCCTTTTTTAATAACGTCCTCCTCCAATAAAGTATTTTTTATAGTAAAGTTCCGTAAGGTTGTTTACAACAACACCTCGACTCGACGAAGCATGAACGAACTCGTTATTGCCTAGGTATATTCCAACATGGTTTACCACTGTTTTGTTAATCTTAAAAAATACCAGGTCGCCTGGTTGTAATTTGGCTTTAGCTATTTTCTTCGATTGACTATACTGATCTCTTGATGAGCGAGGAAGGGAGATGTTGTAAATAGATTTGTACAGTTGTGATGTGAGACCAGAGCAGTCAATACCTGATTTGCTAGTTCCACCATATCTGTAGGGTGTACCAATCCATTTCCTGGCTTCTCGGTTTAAATTACCTGAAGCTTTTGCTGGTTTAGGATTCTCTTTTATTGTGGGGTTCGAAATGGTTTTATTGGTGATTAAAGATCCGCCAGATAGATGTGCAATGCGATTGTTGATGGTTCTAATTTGTTCCTGAAGTTGATCCAACTCTGATCGCGTAGCTGATAATTCGCGTCTTTTAGTTGTTAACTTATCCAGAATTTTCTGTTCCTTTTTACGTATCTTGGTTTTGTTGTGTCTTTTTTTGCGTTTACCAGCTTCGGCCCACGCTTTTTTCTTTAATATATTCTCTTCATCAGCCTGCTTTTGTTCTATCGACTTTAGTTCGCTTATCTCCTTATCTAATTTTTTAAGTTCTCGTTGTAATTGGCGTATCTCTTTCTTTGGATTTGATGGGTCAGAGTTAGTAATCTGAGGTATTGAAGCAGCTTTAAAAGGTATTGACCAAAACTGAACAGTTAGTATGATAATGGTAATAATGAGTTTCAGATGCTTCATTTTGTTTTTATTTGTTTTCTAGCTTCCGAATATAAATAAATGAGTTGAATAGTAGTTGGGAGTTAGCAAATTTCTTATGGTGTGGTGCTTCTTATTACTATTAAATTAATCATAATCAGGACTTATGTTTGTGTGGGTAAATATTAAGTGTGTTATAAATAAAAAATTCAATAAATATTTGTAAATCAACTACTAAAAGATTTGTAAAAGACATAATAAACGCTAATTCTGGAGTTGCCAAAAAATAATTTTTGAAATTATATAACTAAATCATTGTTTTGTCGTACTTAACTTGCTATTGAACATTAGGTAATGGTTCAAAAGATAATTATGTATTTTGATTTGTATTTAGATATTACCTAACAGCTTGATAAAAAGATAAAAAAGTAGGGGAAAGAAGTGTTTTGTTAATTTCATATAGATAAAGTAGGATAATAAAATATATCTATATGGTATTAATATGTTTATATAATACTCTAATATATTGAATATAAGATAAAAATGAAGCTAAATTTAGATGTTCTAGGTAAAAAATCTACGTTAAGTAGGAATTTTACAGTTGATGGTTTGTTAAGTATATTAACTATTGCCATTTCATCCATCCTATTGTTGTTGTGTTTACAGGCATACAATCATTATTTTAACCAGACTCACCTCATGAGTCAGTTTGATAAATTAGTGACTGGATATAACCAAGCTATAGAAAATGTTGTAGTTGATAAAAATCCTGAAAACAAGAAGTTAGTGGAATTTGCAACACAACAGTTCGCAGTGTTTTTTGCCAGTTCCGATTCAGATCTAGAAGCTAATCAACTCGTTGATGTTAAAGAAAATATTGATCTGATGCTTCAACAATCATCCAAATTTTTAAAAGAGGATGAGCTACAGAAAAGTAAGTTGTTAGATTTGGTTGGGTCTGTTAATGAGAGGCTTAATGATAAAAAGGAAATGTTGTATGAATCATTTAATACTAAACGAAATGTATTATTGGTAATTACCATTGTAATGGTAGTTGGTGGTACTGCTTGGATCTTCTATCGTCGGTATAAGCTTGTAAAATTAAATCTACTAGATGGAATGGCGCATTTGAGGCAATTTGCAACAGAAATATCAGAAGGAAAGCTAATACCCCAAGTATGTCCGGTAACGGTGGATAATGAAATATTGCAGCTACACGATAAGCTCAACTTGATTTGTAGTAAATATAAAGAATTATTGTCGGAGGTGATTTATAGCGCAGATAACATCGCAGTGGCAACATCCCAATTAAGCTCTACCTCACAACAATTATCGCAAAGTGCCAATGAACAATCATCTTCGGTTGAGGAGATTAGCTCAACCATGGAAGAAATGGCTGTAAGTATCGAGCAAAGTAAAGAAAATGCCTACTTAACAGAGCAAATTTCGACAGAAGCCTTACAAGGTATTTATGAGGTTGGTGATGATTCGATGAAAAGTGTTGAAGCTAACGAAAGCATTGCAAAAGAGGTGGGTACACTTAATTACATATCTTTTCAAACCAATATATTGGCATTAAATGCAGCAGTTGAAGCGGCTCGTATTGGAGAGTTAGGTAAAGGTTTTGGAGTGGTTGCTTCCGAAGTTCGTAAGCTGGCCGAAAATAGTAAAGAAGCATCAATTGAGATCTCAACCTTATCGAATGATGGATTAAATATTTCAAAGTTATCATACGAACGATTAATGAATATTTTACCCGAAATTCAAAAGACATCAGCTTTATTGCAGGAGATCGCAAGTACCAGTAACGAGCAGTCTACGGGTGCTAGTCAGATAAACTCTGCTATTCAGCAATTGAATTATATAACTCAACAGAATGCTGCGGCAAGTGAAGAATTGGCTGCTAATGCCGAAGAAATGTCTTCGCAAGCAGAATTAGTACGTAAGACGTTGGATTTTTTCAAATTAGAAGAATAATAAGGAAAGGCACTACCGTGCATTATATTAATAATCGATTAAATTAGTGAAGTAATGGAAGTTATTAAGGATTACGATCAATCAAAAAGCGGACTTAAAGTCGTTAAAGAAGGCGATATCATTAAGAGTATTAATAAAATGGGAAAAGAATTTCATTTTATTGACACTACTTATTTATCGAAAGGTATTTTGTTTCATGGATGGATTGGATTTAGAACTGCCGATCAGATTAAAGAAGTATTAGGTGGTCATTTGTATGATTTATTTGCACAAAATAAGTGTACTAACATGATTATTGACAACCGTAAAATGGAAGGTAGTTTTTCTTCGGTTAACGATTGGTTGGCTAATGATTATATGCCTAGCTTGATCAAAATTGGTTTAAGTAATAATGCTGTTGTTCTACCTGCAAATGTTTTTGCAAAATTAGCGGTCGACGATTGGGATAAAAAAGTTAGCGGATTCTCTACTCGTAATTTCGATAATGTTGAAGCTGCTGTAGAATGGGTGCAAACTAACTAGTATAAAACAGGCAATAGCCTGTTTTATTGTTTTATAATACAAGGCAGTTAGTGTTTTGCTAACTGCCATTGATGAATTAAATTGCATAATCAACCTTAACCTTAAGTTTAATTCACTTTTATTGTGCCTGGGTACTAAGCTATCAATTAAATTTCCTGTCTTTTAATGATAGAATCTATCTATCACTAGATAGCTTGTTATGTAGGAAAAACTGTTTGGAACGGGTGGTTACTTGCACTTTATAGGGGGCTAACTCAAATTCGGGGATTTAATTAATTATTTATTAATCAAATTATTCTATTCTTTATAGGGAAAGGGTGGGATAAGAACAGTTTTATCATAAACTATGAAACAACTAAAGAAAGATGCCATAGCTGTAATAGGTATGTCGTGTCGTTTTTCGCAAATCGACAATCTTGAAGATTTCTGGAATGTATTGAGTGAGGGAAAATCAGTTATTGAAAAGATCTCTAATGATCGCTGGAATCATGATGAATTATTTGATCCAAATCCGGATACTCCTTTAAAAACCAATCAAGATTCGGGTGCTTTACTAAAGGATATTAATCATTTTGATCCTTATTTCTTTCATGTGTCACCCAAAGAAGCTATTGAAATGAGTCCATCACAAAAATTGATGATGGAATTGGCATGGGAGTCGTACGAAAACTCTTCATTAACCAAAGATGAGTTTTACGGATCAAAAACAGGTGTGTATATTGGTAATATTTGGGCGGATTTTGAGCACTTAAGAAAAGTTAGGAAATCAGAAATTAATAACTTTTCGGCAATGGGGCAATCATCGAATATTATAGCCAATCGTATTTCGTATTATTTTGGTTTAACAGGGCCTAGTTTGGTGTTGGATACAGGATGCTCTTCTTCGTTGGTTGCACTGATGCTTGCGGTACAGAGTTTAAGAGATGGTTCGTCAAACATGTGTATTGCAGGAGGGGTAAATCACCTGATTGATCAGGATGAGTATGTATATCTTTCAAAATTCGGTGGTCTTTCTTCCAAGGGAAAATGTAGTGCTTTTGATGCTGATGCCGATGGTTTTGTGCGCGGAGAAGGTGCTGGTTTGGTTCTTTTAAAACGATTAGAAGATGCAGAAAAAGATGGTGATAAGATTTTAGGTGTTATTCGTGGTGGAGCGGTTACTAATAATGGTTTCAATGTTAATATGCCGGCCACAAGTAGAAGTGGTCAGGTAGAAGTATTAACTGAGGCCTACGAGGATGCTGGTGTTGAACCATCGGATGTTGATTATATTGAAGCGCATGGTACAGGTACTAAGCAAGGCGATCCAACAGAGACCGGTGCTTTAGGTGAATTTTTTGGAGCTAATCGAAGTGATGATGCTGCTTTATGGGTTGGATCAGTAAAAACCAATTTGGGACACTGTGAGTCTTCTTCTGGTATTGCTGGTGTAATAAAAACAGTTTTGGCGTTAAAGAATCATACTTTACCTCGTAACCTGAACTTTAACAAGCCTAATCCCAAAATCGATTTTAAAACTCTTAAGCTTAGAGTGCCTACCGAAAATGTTGTGCTTGAAAAAGCTAATAATGGCACATTAAAAGCTGGAGTTAGCTCGTATGGATGGGGTGGAACTAACGTGCATATCGTTTTTGAAGAATATAAAGAAAAAGAAGTTGTAGAAGCCAAAGCTGTAAATCCAGATTCAACTTTTTATTTGCCGCTTTCCGCTCATTCGCCAAAAGCTCTTATTGATTATTCTCAAAGATATAAGGAGATGCTTCAACAGCCTTCTTTATCCGAAAGTTTGGCTGATGTATGTGCTTCCTCAGCATATCGAAAAACTGATTTTGAATATAAGAAGATGTTTTGGGGTAAAACATTGGAGGATATTACTAAGCAATTAGATGGCTTTAAAGGAGCTGATCAAAAAGCAATTAAGCCTGTTAAGGGCAATAAGGATAAAGTTGTATTTGTATTTCCTGGTCAAGGAGCGCAATGGTTTGGTATGGGTAAGGAGCTGTACGAGAACGAACCAGTATTTAAACAATCAATTGATAAATGCGACAAAGCCTTTTCGAAATATGCTGATTGGTCGTTGATTGAAGAAATTTTTACAACAGAAGAAGATAGTAAACTGAAAAACATTAATGTTATTCAGCCTTATTTATTTGCCATGCAGGTTGCCCTGTCTGAGCTTTGGATGTCAAAAGGAGTTCAGCCATCTGCTGTTGTTGGACATAGTATGGGAGAGGTTGGTGCTGCTTATATTGCTGGTGCTCTTTCTATTGATGATGCAGCAAATGTAATCTGCACTCGTAGTATTTTAATGAATACATTGAGTGGTCAGGGAGGAGCTATGGCAGTTACTGAATTAAGTGCTGATGAAGCAGAGGCGATTGTAAGTCAGTATGATGGTAAAATTTCATTGGCCGTTCAAAATAGTCCAAAATCGACTGTTTTAGCTGGAGATAATGATATTATTCAGGAAATATTGGAGGACCTAACGGCTAAAAATTTATTCTGTCGTCAGGTAAAAGTAGATGTTGCCTCGCATAGTCCACAAATGGATTCTATTAAGGATGAGCTATTCGATCGAGTTAAGTCAGTAAGTCCTCAAAAAAACGAATTGGTTATTTACTCAACCGTTAAAAATCAAATTTTTGATGGGCTTGATATGGATGCTGATTACTGGCGTTCGAATCTACGTGGTACTGTTCAGTTTGCATCTGTTACCGAGAAGTTGTTGAATGATGGCTACGAGGTTTTTGTAGAAGTGAGTCCGCACTCGGTATTAAGTACAGCTATTAAAGAATGTGCTGAGCATTTTAATTTTAATAATGTTTCAGTGATTGGTTCGTTGCATCGCGAAAATCCATCGATGGAAGAGTTTGCTACCAATTTTGGATTGTTGTACGAAGCAGGATATGCTGTGAACTGGGAGAATATTTATGGTACTCAATACAATAAAAATATTGAATTACCTGCATACCCATTCCAACGTGAGAATTACGAGATCGAAGATTTATCAAGCCACTTCGAGTCTGGTTCAGATACGGTTAATAGTCATCCTTTCTTAGGTTCGCCAATCAAATTGGCAGAGTCAGATGTTCATTACTGGGAGTCGAAGTTAAGCTTGTATAGTACGCCTTATCTGGCGCATCATCAAGTGAATGAAAATGCTGTTTTCCCGGGTGGATTTTATGTTGAAATGATATTGTCCGCTATCAAGCAAATTGATAATGATAGGATTTATTCGATAGAAGATTTGAGATTTGTACAGTCTATCGAAATCTTTAATAACGAGCCGGTAAGTATTCAAGTAAAAATTGAGTCGGAGCAAGGTGCTTGTACACAGTTTAAAGTGTTTAAAAAAGTAGGCGACAACCAAAACTGGGAGTTAACTTGCTTTGGGGCATTAAATGCCAAGGCCGAAGCGATTCAAAAAGAGTATACTGAGCTTGCCAATGTTGAAACTACTCTTGATAAGTCTGCGGTTTATAGTTCGTTTAATAATCTTGGAGTTACTTTTAAAGAATATTTCCAGAATGTGCAAGAAATGGCAATTGCAGGTGATGAGGTAAGAGCAAAAGTTAATTTGACTGATACCAGTTTTTATCGTAAAGAGCTGTTTAGTGCATCGCCAATTTTATTCGATAATTGTTTTCATCCTTTATTTGCAAAAGCATTTTCGTCGGTAAGTGATAATACCATCAAAACTACATTTGTCGAAGGTTTGGAGAGCATTCGTTTCTGTAAGGAATTCAATTTCGAAGGCGAATTCTACGTTGCAGCAAATTTAGCGCCAATAGTAACAGAAGGTAATGACAATGTTTTTGTTATTAAAGGCGATATTGCTGTTTATGATAACAATAAAGATTTGCTTTTTGAATTGAAAGGGGCTCAGGCTAAAGTAATTGATACGGGTATTGAACGAGCCGAGGATGATGAGGCTGATGGCGACATCAGAATGAAAGTGTTAAACGAATCGGATGCGAAACAACGATTGGCTATCATCAACGATTATATGTTGAATTTGGTGGCTGAAGCAGCCAAGGCTTCTCCAGATCAGTTGGATTTGTCGATGACCTTTAAAAACATGGGTATCGATTCATTAACTATCGTTCAGTTGCGCAATATCATCGAGAAACAATTTGATATTAAAATATCGATTAAAATGTTTCATGAGTTTCCATCTATTGATGCATTCTCTCAAATCTTAAATGAGTTAATTATTTCGGAAGATAACATTCCAATGATTGATTCTACCGTAAATACAAAAGGATGGTTGATAAAACAACCTTTAAGCGGAGAGACGAAACAACAGTTGTTTGTTTTTCATGATGCAGGAGGAAGTATTCGCTTGTTCGAACCATGGACATCAGTATTGGACGACTCTACCGAGTTAATTATGATTCAATTGCCGGGTCGTGATAATCGTACAGATGAAGCGCCGGTAAGTGATATTAATGAGTTAATGGATAATTTATTACCATTGATGAATGAAGCAATTGACAAACCATTTAGTATTTATGGACATAGTATGGGGGGATTAGTGGCATTTGAAGCTGCTCGTCGTCTACAATATCAATATGGCCATGTTGCTCAAGAGTTAATTGTATCGGGCACACCTTGTTTAAAAGGATTTGTGAACGAATTTGTAAACAATATCTTCGAAAGCCAATATACCGATGAACAATGGTTGTCGTTACTTACATCGGGTAACGATACTGGTTTGTCATTAGAGAACGATTTAGTGAAAGAAATGCTGAATACTCTTCGAAACGATTTTAAATTGATTCATAAATATCAATACGAACAAGGTGATAAGCTGAAATGTACAGTAACCGCACTTCATGCAATTGATGATGATCGTGTAAATATCGAAGATGTTAAGAAATGGCCATCTGAAACTGAAAAATCGTTTGAACTATTTGAAGTAAAAGGAGGGCATAACTTTGTGTATGATACACCAGAAGTAGCTCCACAAATCGTTAGCGAACGTTTGGCTCGTTGTCTGGTTGAAGCAGAGGCTTAATAATAAATTAAAGAGAAAGCTATCATTCTTATGAGGCTTTCTCTGCTTAATATATTTTAATATGAGTAACGAAAATACATCGCAGTTGCCAGTGGTTGGAACCTGGATTTTATCTTCTATCTATTATTTATTTGATGATGGCAGTAAGCAGGATATGTATGGTCCTAATCCCTTGGGTGTTTTAATGTACGATGCAAATGGAATAATGAATGCTCAATTAGGGAGTAGAAATCATAGAAGCTACGATTTTCAATCGCATAGTTGTGCTGAGTTATTTACCAATTACATGGCGTATTATGGCGATTATTACGAAGAATCACCCGGACAGATTATTCATGAGGTAACCGGATGTGTTCATCCTCAATGGGTAGGTGAAAAAGAGGTTCGTTATTATGAACTGAAGGAAGAAGTATTAAAAATATGGACTCCTAAAATGAAAATAAACGGCCGTGATGCTATTATTGAAGTATATTGGAAGAAAGCATAAAAAACGAGGCTGTTAATCTTAATAAGGTTAACAGCCTTTTTTATTCAGCCTCCTGATTTCTTTACTTTATAACCATCGTTTTTAAGCAATTCAACTACTTTATCTCTAAAATCGCCCTGGATTAGAATTTCACCATCTTTGGCCGACCCTCCAACACCACACTTGCTTTTCAGCATCTTTCCTAAATCTTTAAGGTCGTCATTGCTACCGATAAAGCCTGTAATCAGTGTTACTTTTTTACCGCCACGCTGCTTTTTATCAAGCATTACTCGTAAGTCTTGTTGCGACGGAGATAAGGTTTCCTGGTCTTCGTCTTCGTTGTATTGATAGTCAAAATCCTGGTTGGTTGAAAAAACAACTCCATCCAGGTTTTTCCATTTCTTTTTTGCCATAAGTGTGTATTTGACCGTAAAAATACGATTAATCCTTTATAAGTAGAAAAATAGGAAAGTCTTTACTATCTTCCTTATAAAATTAAATAAGTTTGAATGTTAAACCCTAACATAATGAAAAAGTTAACCCTTCTATTGATGGTGTTTAGTTGCACTGTAACTTTTGCTCAGGACTCGATCAGTTATTCTAAACTCAATCAGTTTTTCGATATTCTCGAACAGAATCATAAGTTTATGGGGGCCGTTGCTGCTTATCATGGAGATGAATTGCTATACGCGCGATATGTTGGTTATGCCGATTTAGAAAATAAAATACTTGTTGATTCAAATACAAAGTTTAGAATAGGTTCCATCAGCAAGATGTTTACTTCGGTGCTTGTTTTTCGTGAAATTGATAAAGGAAATTTATCTCTTGAAACCAAGCTGAGCCAGTATTTTCCTCAAATTAAAAATGCTGATAAGATATCCATTGGTCAGTTATTAAGTCATCGAAGTGGGATTCATAATTTTACTGATGATTTGGATTATCAAGGGTATATGAAGATGGATAAAACCCGGGATGATTTGGTGGAGATCATTCAATCGAAGGGAGTAGATTTTGAACCCGGTTCTAAAATGAAATACAGTAACAGTAATTTTGTATTACTCACTTTTATTTTGGAAGATATTACTCATAAAAGCTATCATCAGTTGGTGAATAATTTGTGTGCCGAACTTGGCTTGAAAGATACTCAGGTAGGTGAAAAAATCACCCCTGCTAAAGACGAAGCATTATCGTACTACCCGGCAGATGGCTGGAAATTAGCTCCCGAAACCAGTATGACTATTCCTTTAGGAGCTGGTTCTATCATCTCAACCACTCGCGATTTGAATTTTTTTATTCAAAAGCTGTTTGATGGTGAGGTTATTTCGGATGGAAGTTTGTCGAAAATGACCGCTTTAACTGGTGGTGTTGGATATGGAATATTTGGCTTCCTGTTTTATAACCAAACAAGGTTGGGACATAATGGAGGTATTGATGGTTTTCGAAGTAATTTGTCTATTAATGATAATGTTAGTCTTGCTGTATTGGGAAATGCCTATGATTTTGATTTAAATACCATTTTGATTGCCTGTTTAAGCTCTTTGTATAATCGTGATTTTGAATTACCTGATTTTTCAGTAAAAGAAGTTGAGTTGGATTCAGTTGTATTAAAAAGTCTTGAAGGAACATTTGTATCATCTCAATTGCCTTTAAAAATTTCGATTGTTTATAATGGTATACAGCTAACAGCTCAGGCGAGTGGTCAATCGGCATTTCCATTAAGGGCTTATGAGAATGGAATTTTCAAATTTGATCCGGCTGGTATTCAAATTGTTTTTACTATTGAAGAAGGTCAAATTAAAAGTGGAGAATTTCAGTTGAAACAAAATGGTATGACATACAGCTATAAAAAGGAGTAAAAGCTTATTTTTGCTCCCATGAATGTAAGCTCAATTAAAGTAATCGGTTTTGATGCTGATGATACATTGTGGGAGAATGAAACTTTTTTCAGGGAAGCCGAACATCAGTTTGCTACGATTCTTTCTGATTTTATGTCGGAAGAAGATATAATGCGTCAGTTATATGAGATTGAAATGGCTAATATGCCTATATATGGTTATGGAATTAAGGCGTTTATTCTTTCCTTAATCGAAACTGGTTGTCGAATAACTAATGATGAGTTAACAGCCGAACATACGTCTAAAATTCTGGAAATAGGTAAGGAGATGTTGAATAAGCCAGTTGAGCTATTAAATGGAGTAACAGAGGTTTTGGATTCTTTATCACAAAAATATAAACTGATTGTAGCTACCAAAGGTGATTTGCTGGATCAGGAACGAAAGTTAACTAAATCAGGCCTACTGAAGTACTTTCATCATATTGAAGTGATGAGTGATAAGCACCCTCAAGCTTATCAAAAATTAATTAAACATTTAGATGTTCAGCCTTCCGAATTTTTAATGATTGGTAATTCGATGAAATCGGATGTGTTGCCTGTTGAAGAGATTGGAGGGTATGGAATTCATGTTCCTTTTCATGTAACGTGGCATCACGAGGTGGTTGAGCATCAGGTGGTATCCGATAGAGTAATTGAGGTAGAGCAATTAAAAGATGTTTTAAAACTTTTTACTGCTGAAGTATGATGGTTACAGCTATGGGCACTATTGCTGCCTTTCTAACAACTTTGGCTATGTTTCCACAAGCCATTCGAATTATTAAAACAAAAGATGTGCATAGCATCTCGCTTTTGATGTATATGGCCAATACTTTGGGTATTGTATTTTGGCTTATTTACGGAGTGTTATTGAATGAGATGCCCATTATTATAGCCAATTCAATTGCCATTATTCCGGCTTCTGTAATTTTGATTCTGAAATTGGCGTTGGGAGGGAAAAAGGATAAAAAAATACCACCTCACAAATGCGATAGCCTGAAAGTCTCAATTCAAACGCAAGAGTGAGATGGTGGTGCAATTACTGATTCTGCGGTCTAGTAATTGGTTTTCTTAATTTCGAAATACGATTGAGGATGTAAACATGCTGGACAAGTTTTTGGCGCTTTAGCACTTTCGTGAATAAATCCACAGTTACGACACATCCAGGTAACTTTTCCATCTCTTTCAAATACTTTACCTTCCATTAGGTTGGTATAAAGAGTACGATATCTTTCTTCGTGATGAGCTTCTACTTTAGCAATCATTTTAAATGCTACAGCTACATCTTTAAAGCCTTCTTCTTCAGCTATTTTAGCAAATTCAGGATATAATTCTGTCCACTCTTCGTTTTCGCCATCGGCAGCAGCTTGAAGATTTTCTTTTGTATCGCCAATTACACCAGCCGGATACGAAGCTGTAATTTCAACCATGCCACCTTCTAAAAACTTGAAGAAACGTTTCGCATGTTCTTTTTCCTGATCTGCTGTTTCCATAAAGATGGCAGCAATTTGTTCTAAACCTTCTTTTTGAGCTTGTTTAGCAAAATAATTATAGCGCATACGGGCTTGAGATTCACCTGCAAATGCTTTTAATAAGTTTTGTTCAGTTTTTGTTCCTTTTAAAGTACTCATAATATGTTCATTTTGTATTTATAGTTCCAGTAGTCAACAATATTACTTTTTATTTTCTGTTTTTTAAACCTAATTCGTAGGGATAATGTGTAATTTAGATTTCTTCCAAACATGTATGTTAAGAGTCTTAAATCATGCATTATAAATACTTAATTGGTAATAGTCTTATTAGCATAAGATTGTACTAAATAGGTTCAAACATCGATTTGGGAGATCCGCAAGTTGGGCATGTCCAATCTTCTGGTAAATCGTCAAAAGGTGTACCTGCTGCAATTCCATTTTCTTCATCTCCAACTATAGGGTCATAAATATATCCACACGCAAGGCATTTGTATTTTTGACTTGCAGGCGATGATTTGGTTTCTTGTTTAGCAGGAATTTTCGATTTATCAATATAAGTAGGAGCATTCTTTGGAGCAGCACCTTTTTTAACGTCCCTATAATATGCATAGGTTAATGGATCAGCATCGGCATCCAATAGTTTGTTTTCAATTATTTCGCCAATAAATATGATGTGCGTACCAACATCCACTTTTTGTGAAACTTTACAATCGAACCATGCAATTGAATCTTCCAATACTACGGGTGTTCCGCTCAAACTTGTTCCATACTTTATGTCTTTAAATTTGTCGGTATCTTTTCCACTTTTATATCCAAACAAACCAATTGTCTCGGCTTTGGCATCCTGTTTTAAAATCGAAATTGAAAAGTACTCTGATTGTTCAATAAGATCGCAGGTTAAATTGTCTTTGTTGCAGCTAATTGCTATTTGTGGCGGCTCGGCGGTTACCTGAAAAACAGTGTTGGCGATATATCCATTTGACTTATCATTGGCTTTTGCCGAAATAATATACAATCCATAAGTAATTTTAAAGAATGCTTCTATATTCATTGCGAGGTGTTTTTGATTGATAATTAAAAAATTAACTTAATTTAATATTAAACGCTGGATGATCATGATTTAGATGACATAAATTTGCTATTATCGTTTCTATTTAGATTGATTGTAAATTATGATTTCATGAAGAAATAGGTTATATATTCTAAATATCATAGTTTACTTTTGATCCGGAATGTAACACAAGGAATCATAATTGCTAACTGCAATAATTCTATTATCAATTGCCTGGTGCAGTAAATTGATTATTTGTACGATATGAATAAAATAGTTGATAAGGAGTTCTTTTCCGTAAACGTTGTGCGTTTGGAAATTGAAGCTCCTCGAATTGCAAAAGCCCGCCGAGCAGGCCATTTTGTGATTGTAAAAGTTGGAAAAAACGGAGAAAGAATACCACTAACCATTGCCTCTTCAAATCCCGAAAAAGGAACTATTACCTTAGTTGTTCAGAGGGTGGGAGTTTCGTCTCGTCGTTTGGCAGATTTAAATGTGGGCGATGAAATTACGGATTTGGTTGGACCTCTTGGTCAGGCTACTCACATCGAAAAAGTGGGTACAGTATTGGCTTGTGGAGGTGGAGTTGGAGTAGCTCCTCTTTTACCTATTGTTGAAGCCATGAAAAAAGCAGGTAACAGAGTAATTACTGTAATTGCGGCTCGTACCAAAGATTTAATCATACTTGAAGATCAGATTAGAGAATTTTCGGATGAGTTGATCATTACTACAGATGATGGCTCTTATGGACAAAAAGGTTTGGTTACCGAAGCAATGGAGCAGGTTCTGCAACGCGAGGAAGTTAATTTATCGGTTGTGATTGGTCCTGCCATCATGATGAAGTTTGCTTCACTTACTACTAAAAAATACGAGGTGCCAACTTATGCCAGTTTAAATACCATTATGGTTGATGGTACAGGTATGTGTGGTGCTTGTAGAATTACAGTTGGAGGTAAAACCAAGTTCGTTTGTATTGACGGACCTGAGTTTGATGCTCATCAGGTGGATTTTGATGAGATGTTGCTTCGCCTGAATGGATATAAGGAAATTGAAAAGGAAGCAGAACAAAAGTATCTTCACTCAAAAGAAAAGGAATAACAATGGCTGTTAGCAAAGAATTTTTAAAAGCAGAAAGAGAGCAGTCCTGGAGGGTTGATGTACGTGGTTTGATGAAAAATAAGGAGCGAACTGCTCTAGAAAGAGTTCGCATGGGTGAGGTGGATCCTCAGGAAAGAATTCTCTCTAATATTGAAGTAAATAAAGGATTAACACAAGACGAAGCATTGTGCGAAGCACGTCGATGTTTGGATTGTCCTGATCCTACATGTATAACAGGTTGTCCTGTAGAAATTAATATTCCAAAGTTCATAAAGCGAATTGAGCAAGGCGAATTTGTGGAAGCGGCTAAAGTATTGAAACAAACCAGTGCTTTGCCTGCTGTTTGCGGACGTGTTTGTCCTCAGGAGAAGCAGTGTGAATCAAAGTGTTTTTACACACTTAAATTAAAGAAAGAACCAGTTGCTATTGGATATTTGGAGCGTTTTGCTGCCGATTACGAGCGCGAAACCAATCAAATGACTGTGCCAACTGTAGCCGAAAGTAATGGTATTAAAGTTGCTGTTATAGGAAGTGGCCCTGCTGGGTTGACTTTTGCCGGCGATATGGCTAAACAAGGCTATGATGTTACTGTTTTTGAAGCATTGCACGAGATTGGCGGAGTTTTAAAATATGGTATTCCTGAGTTTCGTTTACCAAACGATATTGTAGATGTTGAAATTGACATCTTACGTAAAATGGGCGTTAAGTTCGAAAATAACTTTATTGTTGGCCGCACTGCTTCTTTCGATGATTTGAAAGAGGAAGGATTTGAAGCTTTCTTTACAGGAAGTGGCGCTGGTCTACCTCGGTTTATGAATATTCCAGGCGAAAACTATATTGGTATTTTAAGCTCTAACGAATATCTTACCCGTGTTAATTTAATGCATGCTGCCAGTTCCGAAACCGATACTCCTATTATAAGTGGTAAGAATGTAGCAGTTATTGGTGGTGGTAATACGGCAATGGATTCGGTACGAACAGCCAAACGTTTAGGAGCCAATCGTGCTATGATTATCTATCGTCGTTCGATGGAAGAGATGCCGGCGCGTAACGAAGAAATTAAACATGCTCAGGAAGAAGGTATCGAGTTTTTAACGCTTACCAATCCAATTGAGTATTTTGCCGATGAAAACGGACGCGTGAACAAGGTGAGAGTTCAGAAGATGGAATTGGGTGAGCCCGATGCTTCCGGACGTCGTCGACCAGTTCCTATGGAAGGTTCAGAATATGAAATTGATGTGGATACGGTTGTGGTAAGTGTAGGTGTATCACCAAATCCTCTAATCCCAAGTGCGTTGCCTCAATTGGAAACAACCCGTTGGGGAACCATTGTTGTTGACGATGAAAAATTACAATCATCAATACCCGAAATGTTTGCAGGAGGAGATATTGTGAGGGGAGGAGCAACCGTTATTTTAGCAATGGGCGATGGTCGTAATGCTGCCGCATCGATGCATAAATATCTTCAGGAAAAACATAACTCTTAAAATAATGAAGAATCTTTCAACTACATATTTAGGTATTCCTATTAAAAATCCAGTTGTAATTGGCAGCTCAGGTTTGTCATCAACTATTGGAGGAATTAAAAAGCTTACCGCAGCTGGAGCGGCTGCAATTGTACTAAAATCTATTTTTGAAGAAGAAATAGTAGCTGAGGCTCAGCAAACCATTGGTCAGCAATTGGGAATGGATGATAATAATCTTGAGTTTTTTGATTATTACGATTATCAGTTAAAGCAAGAAGCGCTGGATAAATATGTTTCTTTAATTACTGAAGCTAAAGAGGCGGTTGATATTCCTATTATAGCCAGTATCAACTGTACATCGTACAGCGAGTGGATTTCGTATGCTAAAAAGTTTGAAGAAGCCGGAGTTGACGGTATTGAATTAAATATTTTCAAGCTTCCTTATAATATAGAGGCTTCGGCCGAATCTATCGAAAAGATTTATTTTGATATTGTTGATAAGGTGAAACAATATATTACCGTTCCGGTTGGAATTAAGCTCGGATCGTATTTTACAAATCTGGGTAATGTATTGTCACGTTTATCAGTCAAAGCAGATGGATTGATTTTATTTAACCGTTTTGCATCGCTTGATTTCGATATTGAGAATGATCAGGTGGTAAGCGGAAAAGTGTATTCTAATCCCGAAGATTTTGCCATGTCGTTACGCTGGATTTCTATTTTATCGCCTAGTGCAAAATGCGATTTAATTGCATCAACAGGTGTGCATGAATATGGTACATTGGTTAAGTTATTGATGGCGGGTGCCTCGTCGGTTGAATTGGTTTCGTCGGTTTATAAAGAAGGACCAGAGGTGATCCGGTGGATGCTTTCAGAGTTGGATAAGTGGATGGAACGACGAGGATACGAATCACTGGCTGATTTTAAAGGGAAGCTTAGCCAAAGTCAGGCTAATAATCCAGAGATGTTTGAGCGCGTACAGTTTATGAGATATTTCTCGGGTTACAATAAATAGAATTGAAGACTGAAGTATAAAGTTGGCTTGATTTTATTACCAATTAATCGATGAATCAATATTCGATTGAGAACTGCAAAGAGTATATAAAGTTATCGGACTTTCGGACTTTGTGCTTCGGGCTATTTTTTTGACTTTTGCCCTTTAACTTTGGTCTTTGGCTTACTAACTTGTTTGTTTCTAAGTTATTTATTTCTATCTTTGCGCCCTGATTATTAAAAACCTTCTAAAAATTAAGAAGATATGTTGAATCATTATGAAACCGTTTTCATTTTAACTCCCGTTTTGTCTGATGTTCAGATGAAGGAAGCGGTAGAAAAATTCAAAGGTTTGATAACCGAGAATGGAGGTAAAATTGTAAACGAAGAAAATTGGGGCCTACGCAAATTGGCTTATCCAATTCAAAAGAAATCAACCGGTTTCTACCAATTGTTTGAGTTCGATGCTGAACCTGAATTCGTAGCAACATTGGAGACAGCTTTCCGTCGCGACGAGCGTGTAATTCGCTTCTTGACCTTCAAGCTTGACAAATACGCTAAAGCGTATGCAGAAAAAAGAAGAGCAAACAAAAAAGAAAAGGAGAACTAGACCATGGCACAGAATCAATCAGAAATCAGATATCTTACTCCTCCATCAGTAGAGATTAAGAAGAAAAAGTACTGTCGTTTTAAGAAAAACAAAATCAAGTACATCGATTACAAAGATCCTGAGTTCTTGAAGAAGTTTTTGAACGAACAAGGTAAAATTTTACCTCGTCGTCTTACTGGAACTTCTTTGAAATACCAAAGAAAAGTATCTCAGGCTGTTAAGAGAGCACGTCACTTGGCCTTGTTGCCATACGTAACCGATTTGATGAAATAAGAAAAAGGAGGATTTACGATGGAAATTATTCTTAAAGAAGACATTCAGAATCTTGGCCACAAGAACGATATCGTTACTGTGAAAAATGGTTACGGTCGTAACTATTTAATCCCGCGTGGGATGGCTGTACTAGCTACTGTTTCTGCCAAGAAAGTACACGAAGAAAATATGAGACAACGTGCTCATAAAGAAGAGAAAATTAAAAATGATGCCCTTGAGGTAGCTAAAACATTAGAAGGTAAGTCATTTACTATCGGTGCTAAAGCTAGCCAAACAGGTAAGATTTTTGGTTCGGTAAATACTATTCAAATTGCTGAAGCATTGACTAAAGGAGGTTTTGACGTTGATCGTAAAAACATTTCTATGAAAGACGATGCTAAAGAATTGGGTACTTACACTGCAACTATTAAATTGCATCGTGAAGTTAAGGTTGACATCTCAATTGAGGTTGTTGCCGAGTAACATTTTTTATTAATCTCGGATAGATTAAAAAACATTTTTCAAACAGACATAAACCACCATGGGGACATGGTGGTTTTTTATTTGTATAAATTGAAGGTTTTTAGCTGCCTTCACAGATAATTCTGTACGAGGCTGCAGATAATTCTGTAAGGGGCTGCAGATACTTCTGTACGGGGCTGCAGATACTTCTGCATGGGGCTGCAGATTTTTCTGTCAAGATTATTCTGTCCGCCACTTTAGGCTAACCATCAGGCATAAAAAAAACTGCTCCTCTATACGAAAAGCAGTTCTTTAATATTATTAAGGTAATATTTATTTAATAGCTATTGTTTCAATTTCGATAAGTACACCAAGAGGTAATTCTTTAACAGCAAACGCAGCACGTGCCGGAGGATTTTCAGTATAGCGCGACCCATATACTTCATTCATAGCTTTAAAGTTGGCCATGTCGCTAAGTAAGCAAGTGGATTTTACTACATCAGCAAAAGTATATCCGGCTTCGTCTAAAATGGCACCAATGTTTTTCATAACTTGCTCAGTTTGTTCGGAAATTCCCCCATCAATCACTTTGCCGGTTGTCGGATCAACAGGTACCTGGCCCGAAATGTATAATGTTCCGTTTACTTCTACTGCCTGGCTATAAGGGCCAATGGCTCCAGGTGCATTCTTTGTTGCTATTATTTTTTTCATTTCTGATTGATTTTACTTGATAATGAAACCAACAGTTTTATTGATTGGTTCAATTAAATCTCAACTGTTGCTCGTTTTGTAATGAGGCTACACTTAATTGTGTCCAATAGTCATTGTCTATGTTTCTAATAACCTAATCTTAGTTGTAGAAATTAGGGTTATCGCGGGCACTGCTTCGTTTGTCGTATTTTAAGTCTTGAAGCATGCTTGAATTTACTCTGATTGTAAAAAAGTAAGACTTATATCTACCGACTGGAACTAAGCTAAAATTCATGCTCCAACAGTGTAAATCACGACTGATTCCCATGCTGGTGTGAGCCAATGCTTTTTGGTCGAAACTATAACCCGATGAAAAGTTGATTTTCCATTTGGGTGTTAACGACATATTTCCGTTAAAGTTAACATCTGATGTAACTGTATATTTATAGTCTTTTTGGGTTTTATCGAAACTTCCGTTAACGCGTAGTGAGTAATTAAAAGATAGGTTCCAGGGGATAGAGAAGTCGGCATAGCCGTCATCGCCAGCCATTAAATTGCGGTTTTCTCCCTGACCAAATGAAGGTAATCCGGATGTTGGATCATTAGGGTCTAATGGAGGCATATTTGAAGAATCATCCTCTTGTTCTTGATTAGTATCTTCGTTATTTTTCTTCTTTTTAAAAGTGTCGGAGCCAATGCTATATCCAAAACTTAGGTTGGCACTTTCCATGCGTAATAACTTCTTTTTATCAGAATTAATCAGGAAAGTATTGGTTACTAATCCAGTCGAGTCATCAAGAGCGTATGCGTTAAAGCGAGCTCCGAAATTAATGTTTGTACCGGCAATTTTAGTACGTCCGGTCATATTGATAGGAGCTAATTTTACCGAATCTTTTAGAAAGTTATAACTTGAACTAAAGTTTAAGCTCTCAAGTATTTTAATCTTCTTAAAGCCGGTTGAGTCTTTGGTACTCTTTACTTTCATTTCAAGGGTATTGGCTAAACTAAAGCCCATTGATCCTGATTTTCCTTCTCCCGGAGTACCATATAAATAGCCCTCGTAATAGGAGTATTTTTCACGTTCAACTTCATCCTTGTCTTGGTTGTAGTATTCAAAAGAGTCGTAAAAGCCATATTTTGCTTCACTAAAATCGGGGCTGTACGAGAATGATACCGATGGAGTAGCTACGTGGCGAATGCCTTCTATTTTGTCTCCAAATAGTTTTTCCCAAGGTTTAAACGTGGTATATATTTTGGTTGAAGTACCAGCACTTAAACTGTAATCGTAAGCACGGTTGAAGCCTGAAATAGGATCTGATTTAGCTATGACTTGATTTTCTTCGTCCCAGTACTGTTCCGTTTTGGATAGGTACCAGCGCTCTCTGTAGTTAAAGGATGGATTTAATGTAAAATGCTTTAAGAATTTAAAATTCATTGCAACCGGAATACTGTGTTGCATACCATTTTTCCATTGGTTTGTAAAATCGTTTCCTGTAAAGCCTAGCTCGTACTCCTTGGCACTTACGTAGTTTTTTGCATTTCCTGTATATGAAACACTGATTTTTTCCAGAAAATTCTCGTTAGATCCTACCTTGTTTTTGCTTTTGAAAGGGTAGAAACGGTTAACTGTAAAAGTTATATCCGGAATGGTAAGGTCAATGGTGGTATCTCTACTGTTTTGAGAGTGAAGTAAGTTAAGAGATAAATTATATGGTTTACCAGCCCATCGTTTACTGTATGAGATACTCGATCGTTTGGTATTACGCGAAATGTCGCTGCCGTTTACTGTACCAATCGAGTTAATGTTATTTTGATCGTAAGAACTGGTTGAATAGTTTACGCTTGCCGAAAAAGTTTGGTAAGGATTGGCCTTAGCATCTTGTCTGTGACTCCATGTAATTGACATATCCTTAGTTTTTTTGTAATCGGGCAAATCCTTTTCACTATAAATGTTTTCCATGTACTGGAAGTTCAAACGACCACTAAATTTATATCGTTTTTTATAATTAGTTGTCGTTCGGGAAGCCCACGATCCATTGGTGAAAATATCACCTTTGGCCATTAAATCGAAATAATCGTTGGCAGCCCAATAGTAACCCCCGTCGGTCAGTCCAAATCCTCTAATTGATTCATCGCGATATGAGGGGAAAATAAATCCAGAGCTATATGAAGATGTAGTAGGTATCATTGCAAAAGGGATTACAATAGGTAGTTTTACATCTTCAACCACTAAATAAGCAGGACCAGTAATGGTTTTTTTACCCGGAATAACTTTGGCTTTAGTAAGATTTAAATAGAAGTGGGGATGATCGTGGTGGTCGCAGGTAGTATACCGTGCATCCTTCATGCAATAGGCATTGTCTTCAATTTTTTTTGCTCTGTCTCCAACCACAAATCCTTCACCTTGTTCGGTAACGATATGCTGAATGATTGCTTTTTCAGTTTTGAAATTGTATTTCATCCTCCGCATTTCGTACTCTCCGCTAGGATCCGTAAATACAGGCAATCCAATTTCGTTATTTAAGGAGTCGCGGGCTCCATAAGCAACAGCTGTACTGCTATCCATATCTAAGATAATGGTGTTCGCTGTTAATGTAATGTCCTGATATTTTACTTCTGCGTCGCCATACAAGTATGTTTTCTTGGTAATCATATCAGTAAAAATCGAGTCTTTGGCTTTGTATTGTACTTCAGAATCGATAATAAAGGAATTTGGATCGGATGTTCTAGGAACCGTGTCTTTTGGTGTAAGACTTAGAGAGTCGTTACTTAAAAATTGTGGATTGCGGCGACGCGATAAACTATCTGTTCTAGAAATGTTATTGTTTATAGTGTCGTTTTGTAACGAATTATTACTCAATGTGACTTCGTTAAATGAAGTAACGGGCCCTGCAACCGGCATCAATTCCGGGGATTGAGCGGTTAATAAAGAACAATGCAAAAAAATAACTGCCCATAAGGATGTTATTAACATAGTTTTAAGCAGTTTACTATATTGTGTGTATTGAATAGTCAAAGTGGTCATTTTTTCAAGCGTCCACAAAAATAATTAAAAATTGCGCACATAGAGGTTTCCAAAAAAAAAATAGGGATATAAAGCCTCTTTTTTATCTCGTCAATATTTTTCTATTTTTGAACAGTAATTTGTAAATGTATGACAATTTTTCCACTAAATACACGCATATTTTTTTTGGTTATTATCACCTTTCTTGCGTTGATGTCTGAAAACGAGCTTTTAGGGCAGGAAGACTTAGGTTTGAATACTATAATTATTGATGCCGGACATGGGGGTAAGGATCCGGGTGCCATTGGTAGAATATCGAAAGAAAAAGACATTGTTTTAGATGTAGCTTTAAAATTGGGAGATTATTTAAAAGAATATTTACCTGAGGTTAAAGTTGTATATACACGAAAGAAAGATGTTTTTGTACCTTTAAATAAAAGAGCTGAAATAGCTAATAAAAACAAAGCAGATCTATTTGTGTCAATACATGCCAATTCTATAAGCGTTCCGTCTATTGCAGGTGCCGAAACATTTGTGTTGGGACTTCATCGTACTGAAGAAAACCTTGAAGTAGCAAAGAAAGAAAACTCGGTAATTACTCTCGAGGAAGATTATAGTACTACTTACGAAGGATTCGATCCTAATTTGCCTGAATCTTATATAATATTTGAATTGATGCAAAACGTCCATCTTGATCAGAGTATACATGTAGCTTCGTTAATGCAAAATCAGTTTCATACCCGTGTGGGACGAAATGATAGGGGAGTGAAGCAAGCTGGTTTTTTGGTGTTGCGCGAAGTGGCTATGCCAAGTGTTTTGGTAGAACTTGGTTTTGTAAGTAATACAAAAGAAGAAAAATTTATATCTTCTGAGGAGGGAAAAACATATATGGCCTCGGCATTATTCCGGGCTATAAGAGATTATAAGAAAGAGCATGATGATAAAAGTAAAATGCAAGATGTTGCAAAATTGCATGAGGATCTTGAAAAGGAAAATCATATATTCTATCGAATTCAAATAGCCTCTTCGAAAAGTAAAATTAAAGAAGGTGCGCGTCTGTATCGAAAATATAAAGATCTATGGGAATTTGAAGAAGGAGGTTATTATAAATATACCACCGGTAGTTCGTCTGACTATAATGTAATAGTGCAGCAATTGAAAAATGTGAAGAATGATGTGGGCGATGCTTTTATTGTAGCTTTTCAAAGTGATAAGAAAATAAAAGTTAGCGAAGCCCGAAAAATAACAGATAATTAAGTTAGAATATTAATAAACCCATATAAATGAAAAAGGAAGTCAAAATAGGATTAACGGTTTTAGTATCATTTGTTATTCTTATTTGGGGATTTAATTTCCTAAAAGGAAGGGATATTTTAAAAGTTGGTGACTTTTATTATGGAACGTATGCGCGTATTGACGGTTTGACAAATGCAAGCCCTATTTATTATAGAGGATTTAAAGTTGGATATGTTCGTGATATTGATTTTCATCCTACTATTCCAGATCGATTTATCGTTACATTTGAATTGCACAAGAACGTGCCATTGCCAGCTGATTCTAAAGCACAGATTTATAGTTTGGATTTAATGGGAACTAAAGGAGTGCAGCTATTACCCGGAAAGTCGAAAGAATTACTGGCTTATGGTGATACGATGAATACATCTGTAATGGGTGATTTGAAAGATCAGGTGAGTATGGAGGTGTTACCTTTAAAGGATAAGGCAGAGCGTTTGATAGTTCAACTTGATTCTGTTTTTACTAACCTAGGTGATGTTGTTGATGAAGAAAATAAAAACAATATCAAATCTACCATGCGTTCGTTTAAAAATACGATGTATAATTTCGAAAAACTTTCATCTGAGTTATCACAAACAATGTCGCAGGGGGGTGAAATGTCTAATGTTATAAGACGAACCGATTCAGTTATGTTGATGCTTACTTCGCAGGGACCTTATATTGATACCGTTTTTCAAAGTATGGCTGGCTTTAGCCAACAATTAGAAGATGCTCAGATAGATCAGTCTTTAGAAGCACTTAAAACAACATTAAATAATACTTCAGAATTGCTTGCGTCGATAAATGAAGGTGATGGAAGCCTTGGCTTGTTATTAACAGATAAAGACCTTTATTATTCTTTAACTGAAGTGTCGGCGAGCTTGAACCGATTGTTGATTGATGTTAGGCATAATCCTAAAAGGTATGTGAGCTTCTCAGCAATCGATTTTGGAAAGAATATAACTGTTACAGATGGTGCCTATGGTATTAAAGGGATAGTATTTCAGGTTCAGCTAGAAGAATCAAAAACTCCTTTAGCAATGGATTCTGTTATTATTGAAGGAAAGTATAATGTGTATGAAGATTTTCGAAAATCGAGATATTTCTATTCGGTAGGTCAATCTCGTTCGTTTGATGAAATACAAAAGGTTTATGACGAAGTGAAGGTGATTTACGATAAAGCAAAGATCGTCGCCTTTGAAAATGGGGAATCGATAAGTGTTAAAAAAGCAATAAAAAGATCTAAGTAAAGTATTTATATTCTGATAAGTAGTTGGGGGTTAAATATTTTTTATCCACATATTAAATTTTTTCCTCAAATATTCGAAAACACTTGGTTTTACAATGCTTTAACGATGGTCGAGAGTTTGGTGATTTGTGTTAAGGTGTTGTTTTATAGGTTTTTGATGTAAAATTTCTTAAATAGCTGATTCTTAGTGTTCAAATAACCCAAATTAAAATATCAAGAAATTTAATATTTTTTTTTCCATTTTTTTTTCACAATTTTTGTTTTCTGAAAAGGGATAGTGTTGAACATAAAGCTTAAAAAGGAAAACGAAAGAATGAATGTCGATTACTCTAATGTTTGGGCCAGTTGTCTTAATGTAATTAAGGACAATATACCTCAAACAAGTTACCAAACCTGGTTCGAGCCAATTAAGCCTGTAAAATTAGATAGGGATATCTTAACAATACAGGTGCCTAGCTTATTCTTCTACGAATATCTAGAAGAGCATTATATTGATTTACTTAGTAAAACGCTTCGAAGAAATTTGGGGGCTAATGCTAAGCTTGAATATAATGTTGTAATGGATAATAGTCATATTAACAACAGAAAGCCATATACTTTAAATTTCCCAACTACTAACAAAACAGATTTACGTAATCGACCTGTTTCTGTTAGTTCAAATCAGGAACGCCTTGATATAAGAAACCCTTTTGTAATCCCTGGGATAAAAAAGTTAAATGTTGATCCGCAGTTAAATAATGACTATAGCTTCGAAAATTATATCGAAGGAGATTGTAATAGATTAGCTCGAAATGCTGCATACGCTGTTGCTAAAAATCCAGGTAAAACAGCATTTAACCCATTGTTTCTTTATGGAAATTCTGGTTTGGGTAAAACGCACCTTGCTCAATCGATTGGTATTGAAGTAAAGCGTCAAATGCCTGAAAAAACTGTTTTATATGTTAGTGCGAATAAATTTCAAACACAGTTTACTGACTCGGTAAGAAATAATTCTCAAAACGATTTCTTGAATTTCTATCAAATGATTGATGTATTGATTATTGATGATGTTCATGAGTTTGCTGGAAAGACTAAAACGCAAAATACGTTCTTTCATATATTCAATCATCTGCATCAAAGTGGTAAGCAATTAATTATTACTAGTGATAAAGCTCCTGTTGATTTGGCTGGTGTTGAAGATCGTTTGTTGTCGAGATTTAAATGGGGTTTATCAGCTGATTTGCAAATTCCAGCTTTTGAAACGCGTGTTGAAATCTTAAATCGTAAGATATATACCGATGGCTTAACTGTGCCTGAGGATGTTGTTTATTATATTGCAAGTAATGTATTAAATAATGTTCGTGAGTTGGAAGGTGCTTTGATTTCTTTGTTAGCAATGGCAACATTGAATAAACAAGAAATTAACTTTGAAAACGCTAAAGCCATTATTGATAAGTTGGTTAAGAAAACCTCTCGAGAGGTAACTGTAGAATCCATCTCAGAAACAGTATGTGATTATTTTGGTTTAGATCTTGAAATTCTTCATTCAAAAACCAGAAAGCGCGAAATTGTTCAGGCTCGTCAGATTGCTATGTACTTTAGTAAGAGTTTAACTAACTCTTCTTTATCAACAATTGGAGCTAAAATTGGTAAAAAAGATCATGCTACAGTATTGCATGCATGTAAGGCTGTTAATAATTTAATCGAAACCGATAAAGATTTTAAAGGGCAAGTCAAAGAAATTGAAGCTCAATTGAAATCATAACTTGATAACGCTATTTTTTTAAAAAGACATCCAATTTTGGGTGTCTTTTTTTATGTCTTAATATTTCGATTCACAAATTCATTATTTTTGCCCCATTATAATTTTAATAGATGAAAGAATTTCCTGCAGAATGGTTTGAACAAAGTGCTGTTCAGTTAACATGGCCTGATGCCTCAACCGATTGGAAAGATAATCTGGAAGAGGTAATTCCTGTTTTTCAAAATATTGCTGAAAAAATCAGTGAGGATCAGAAAGTGATTATAGTTGCTCAAAATCCTACTGATGTTCAAGAATTATTGTCTAAAAACAAAAGGATATCCATTTTAAAATGTGAAATAGACGATACATGGGCGCGTGATCATGGAGGTATTTCAATATTTGATGATAGTAAACCCGTGGTTCTCGATTTTGGATATAATGCATGGGGCAATAAGTTCGCATATAAAAAAGATAATGCGATAACTCACCATCAATTTAGGTCTGAGGTGTTTAATTCAGATGTAAGTTATGCACATCATCTCGATTTTATTATGGAAGGGGGCAGTATTGAATCTGATGGTAAAGGAACTATTCTTACAACTTCGGAATGTTTACTTTCTAAAGAACGAAATCCTCATTTAAGTAAAGCCGAGATTGAAGAGGAATTAAAAAAGCGTTTGGGTGCCAAAAGGGTTTTGTGGTTAAATAATGGATATTTGGCGGGTGATGATACCGATAGCCATATTGATACATTGGCGCGTTTTGTTAATGAGAGCACCATTGCTTATGTTGCTTGCGAAGATGAAAATGATGAGCATTACGTGACTTTAAAAGCTATGGAAGACGAGTTGAAGGCTTTGAAACAAGATAACGGGGAGCCTTATAACCTTGTGAAATTACCAATGGCAGATGCTGTATGTGAAGATGGTGAGAGATTGCCTGCAACTTATGCAAACTTTTTGATTACTAATTCTAAAGTTTTAGTCCCAACTTATCAATCCCCAAAGGATGAGGTTGCAATCGCTATCTTGGTGCAGTTGTTTGCAGATCGTCAGGTAGTTGGAGTCAATTGCTTACCTTTGATTAAACAACATGGATCATTGCATTGTGTTACCATGCAGTTTCCAAAGGGATTTATTAAATAAATATTGAAATGAAACAAGATAAATTAGTGGTTGGAGTTGTGCAACAATCCAACGTTGATTCAATACACAATAATTGTAAGTTACTCGAAAGTAACATAAGAGCATGTGCAGCCAAAGGGGCAGAGTTAATTGTTTTGCAAGAGTTGCATAACAGTCTCTATTTTTGCCAGCACGAAACGGTTGATTATTTTGATTTGGCAGAAACTATTCCGGGACCATCAACTGAATTCTATGGCAAAATAGCTAAAGAGTTGGGTGTTGTTCTTGTTACCTCTTTATTCGAAAAAAGAGCTGCTGGCTTATATCATAACACAGCTGTTGTTTTTGAAAAAGATGGATCAATAGCTGGAAAGTACCGAAAAATGCATATACCTGATGATCCTGGATTTTACGAAAAATTCTATTTTACTCCGGGTGATTTGGGATTTGAGCCCATTGAAACTTCGGTTGGGAAATTGGGAGTGCTTGTTTGTTGGGATCAATGGTATCCCGAAGGAGCCCGATTGATGGCATTGAAAGGTGCTGAATTATTGATTTATCCTACAGCTATTGGTTGGGATACAAATGATACTCCAGAAGAGCAGGAGAGGCAGCTAGGTGCATGGACGATTTCGCAAAGAGCTCATGCTGTTGCAAATGGTTTGCCGGTAATTGTTGCCAATCGAACCGGACATGAAAATGATCCAACGGGTCATTCTGATGGAATTAAATTTTGGGGAAATAGTTTTATTGCCGGGCCGCAAGGTGAAATTTTAGCTAAAGCACCCGCTAATGAGCATTGTAATATTATTCAGGAAGTTGATATGAAGCGAAGTGAAGATGTTCGTCGTATTTGGCCATTTCTTCGCGATCGCAGAATTGATGCTTATGGAAATATTGTAAAAAGGTTTATCGATTAAATTGTACAATCCACATCTATCAATAAAAACCTAAAAGAAGTATGAAATATTTAAGTTATTTATTTATTGTTTTTTGCATTATGGCTACATCATGTCAAGAATCTACGAAGAAAGAGAAAAATCCGTTTTTTGAGGAATATACTACTGAATTTAAGGCTCCTCCATTTGATCAAATTAAAGAATCGGATTATTTACCTGCGTTCAAAGAGGGTATTAAGCAGCAGGAAGAAGAAATTGAAGCCATTCTTAAAAATTCAGAACAGCCTGATTTTAATAATACTATTCTGGCTTTTGATAAGTCAGGTGAATTATTATCTAAAGTAGGGAGTGTTTTCTATAATATAAGAGAAACAGATAGTAATGATCAGCTAAAAGCTATTGCAAGAGAAGCTACTCCGTTAATGACTAAGCATAGCGATAATATTTCAATGAATCTTGATTTGTTTAAGAGGGTAAAAGTAGTTTACGACAATCGTAAGAATTCAGGTTTAACTCCGTCGCAAATTAGGGTAGTTGAAAAATATTACCGCGATTTTGTTCGTAATGGTGCTGAGCTAAGTGCTGATGATCAGGAAAAACTTAAAAAATTAAATGCTGAGCTTTCTTTGTTGCAGTTGAAATTTGGCGAAAATCAGTTAGCTGAAACCAATGAAAATTTTAGCTTGATTGTTGATAAGAAAGAAGATTTGGCTGGTTTGCCTGATGGAGTAATTGAGGCTGCGGCTTTAACTGCTAGTCAAAATGGTCAGGAGGGTAAATGGATGTTTACTCTTCAAAAGCCAAGTTTGATACCGTTTCTACAGTATGCTGAAAACAGAGATCTGAGAGAGAAGTTGTATCGTGGTTATTTTATGCGTGGTAATAACAACAATGAATTCGATAACAAAGAAGTAGCTATTAAAATGGCAGATCTGCGTGCTGAAAAAGCTAAGTTGTTAGGATTTAATACTTATGCCGAGTATGTGATTGATGATAATATGGCTAAAACCCCTCAAAAAGTGTATGAGTTTTTAGATCAATTATGGAAACCTGCTCTTCAAAGATCCAAAACTGAGCTAAAAGAGATGCAAGCAATAATTGATGCAGAAGGTGGAGATTTTGAGCTTCAAAGTTGGGATTGGTGGTATTATGCCGAAAAGCTGAGAAAAGCAAAATATGACCTTGATGAGTCGCAAATAATACCCTATTTTAAACTTGATCATGTGCGAGATGGTATGTTTTGGGTGGCTAATCAATTATATGGAATTACTTTTACTGCAACAAACAAAGTACCTGTTTACAATGATGAAGTAGAAGTTTTTGAGGTGAAAGAAAGTGATGGAACTCATTTAGGATTGTTATATCTCGATTATTTTCCTCGAAATGGCAAAGGGCCTGGTGCCTGGTGTACCGGTTTTCGCGAATCGATTACCCGTGATGGTGTAAAAACTGCTCCTTTGGTGTCAGTTGTATGTAACTTTACTAAGCCAACAGGTGATACTCCTGCCTTGTTAAACTTTGACGAGGTATCGACATTGTTTCATGAATTTGGTCATGCATTACACGGTTTGTTTACTTCTGGTGAGTATAAAAGAACAGCTGGAGTTGTTCCTCAGGATTACGTTGAATTGCCTTCGCAGGTAATGGAAAACTGGGCCGCTGAACCTCAGGTTTTAAGACATTTTGCAAAACACTATAAAACAGGTGAAACAATACCGGATGAATTGATTGAAAAAATTCAGAATAGTGGTCATTTTAATCAAGGCTTTGCAACAGTTGAATACCTTGCTGCCTCAATTTTGGATATGGATTGGCATAGTTTAAATGCCGGAACAGAGGTAAAAGATGCATTGCTGTTTGAAAAAGCTTCGATGAATAAAATTGGTTTGATTGATGAGATTATACCAAGATATCGTACTACCTATTTCGGACATATTTTTGATGGTGGATATGCGGCTGGTTACTATGTGTATATTTGGGCCGAAGTGTTAGATGCTGATGCGTTCAATGCATTTAAACAATCGGGAGATATATTTAACCAGGAATTGGCTGCTAAATTCCGTAAGCACTGTTTGTCGGAATGTGGTGAAGATGAAGGAATGGTTCAGTATGTAAAATTCAGAGGGCAGGAGCCTACTGTTGATGCTTTATTGTCAAAAAGAGGTTTGAATTAGTATTAACCTGAGTTCGACGTAAAATTTTGAACTCAGAACACTTACAAATAGTGAGTTTCAAGTGTATGTTGACGAAAGAATAGCGGGCTATTTTGAGTCGATTGCACGAAGAAAATTGCTGTTTGTAAGTGGGAATTAGCAAGCTTTGAATAAATAACTGATTAACTACTTCAAATTTCATCGAAATAGTTCACTATTACTCTAAAATTATTCATTGTAAATCAGTTCTTTATTTCAATCTGAGTTTTAAAATTTAAATCGAACTCAGGTTATTAACACTACAATAAAAACAAAGGGGATTGATAGTGTGTCAATCCCCTTTTGTTTTAAAAAGTTGTCATCCATATAAAAAGAATGCATTGGGATAGTGCAGCATAATTCATAGGAGGTTGACAACTTTTTAGTTCTTTATCCAGTTTATAATTTCATCGTCGTAGGGTTTAGTTTTGGGCGAAATTACTTTGGCTATTGTTCCATCTCGGTTAATCAGGTATTTCTGAAAATTCCACTTGACAGAACTGTCTTCAAATCCATTTAGTTTTTTTGTGGTTAACCATTGGTAAAGTGGATGCATATCTTCACCTTTTACCGAAATTTTCGACATCATAGGAAAGGTTACGCCATAGTTCTCGGTGCAAAACGATTTAATTTCCTTTTCGCTACCGGGTTCCTGGCTTAGAAAATTATTCGCCGGAAATCCGATAATAACAAAGTTGTTATTTTCAAACTCTTCATAAAGTTCTTGTAATTGCTCGTATTGTGGAGTGAGTCCACATTTACTCGCAACATTTACAACCATTACCTTTTTCCCTTTTAATTGTGCCAAATCAAATAGATTTCCGTCAATGTCTTTTACAACAAAATCGTACAATGATTTATTTTCTTGACTAAATGTAAGAAGGGGTAGTGAGAAAATCAATGTTAGTGTTAAAATAATTCTATACATAATCGGTTTTTAATATTTGTATTTCAGTATAATAACAAAAAAAGAAAAGGAAGGTTTTGGTGTGATTTAATTATGATAGATTATCTATCTTCGGGTAAATGGAACAAATCGTACAGGTAGAAGTTTGGTCATCAGTATTTTATCATGTTCTTTTTTCAGAAGCTTTAGATGTTGTTTATTGGGAGCGGTTGCGATAGGGATGATTATTTTTCCTTTATTGGCCAATTGATCTATTAGGGCTTGGGGAATGTAATTGGCCGCAGCTGTAACTATTATGGCATTAAACGGAGCTTTCTCGGGCCAGCCGTGGTAACCGTCGGCATGTTTGATATATACATTGGTATATTTTTCTTTATTGAGTTTTTGGTAGCTATATATTGAAAGGGCTTTAATTATCTCAATTGAGTAAACGCAATAAACAATTTGAGTAAGAATGGCTGTTTGGTATCCACTTCCGGTACCAATCTCAAGTATCTTATCGGAGGCTTTTAAATTGAGCTTTTCTGTCATGTAGGCAACCATGTTAGGTTGTGAAATGGTTTGATTATGTCCAATTGGTAAAGGGCAATCCCAATAAGCTTTTGATTGTAATTCACGAGGTACAAAATGATGACGTGGTACAATCGACATGGCTCTTATTACGTTATTGTCGGTTATGCCTCGCTCAATAATTTGATGTTGAATCATCTCTTGCCTATGCATCTGTTGCTTGTGTGAAATAAAAATCCGGATGTATAAAAATCCGGATTCCTAGTCATTATGATCTTATTTCTTTAAAATGATCTTTAATTTTAGCTATTAACTGGTTAGAAGTCATTTTGTCGGAATTCTCTGTTTCAATTACTTTGTGCTGAAAATGGTGCTGGTTTTTAAGCTCTTTTTCCAGTAACTTTTTAGTTTCTGAAGGTCCTAGGATAAAAATGTTTGAAGCATCTTCGATGTTTTGAATAATCTCGTTAAAGTAATGATGGAGTTGATGCTTTTTTCTGTTGGTTGTTTTTTTACTAGGATTAACCTGCATGGCGCCTAGTCTTGAATAGTTTTTTCCTTCACCTGGAAACCGATTGCGACTTTCGATATTTGATTCGATGGTTTTAACGGTGTGAATGCCGTTTTGTAAATCTACAAGAATGGCTTTGTTTGTGTTTAGCCATATTCCAATTTCTCTTTTCATATTAAAGAAATTTTAATAACTAATTCATTGGTTTATCATCTTTGTTGCTAATAGGAGCCGAGATGTGGCTTTGTACAATTACCCATTTATTGTTTCGTTTTTCCATAACGCCTGTGTGTCTGAATCCTTCAAGATTAAATGGTTCTCCTTTTGTTTCAAAACAAGTGTCGAGTAATTGAGAGTACCAGGCTATGTCGCCGCTTTGGTTGAGCTTAATGTGGGTATCTTTTTCTGTAATGGTATAACCTTTACGATCCAGAATAGCGCTTTCCATCCAGGTGTAAAAGCTGCTCCAGTTATGCCATATTTCATCAAGATCGGTACCAATGTTAATCATGTCGGTGTCGTGTGCAAAGGAGGATGCAAAAGTATTTAAATCACCTTCTTCCTGTGCTCGCAACATTTTACTTAAAGCAGCTCGTACTGACGCCACTTTCTCAGAATCTCTGATGGGTATACTCAGTGTATTCATGATGACGGTTTTAATAGGTTAGTAATCAATAGCTGTTTTTTGTCCTTCTTAAAAAATGAATGGATAAATAATTTACTAAAAAGACGAGATGCTGTCAATAGAAAATTCTAAGTTCTGTGACTGTATGAATTTTTTGTTTCTTTGTACAAATTTAAAAATGGTATGCCAAGGTATTTTATGGAGATGGCCTATAATGGTCAGCATTATCATGGGTGGCAAATTCAACCCAATGCGATTACTGTTCAGGAGGTTATTAATGATGCCTTAAAAAAAGCTATCCGTGAAGATGTAAATGTTGTTGGAGCGGGCAGAACTGATACCGGTGTTCATGCTTCGTATTTTGTGGTGCATTTCGATTGTAAGCAAGTAATTGAAGATACTAGTCATATATTACACAGATTAAATCGGATATTGCGAAACGATGTGGTAGTATATTCTCTATTTGAAGTGGATGAAGAAGTGCATAGTCGTTTTGGTGCAATTTCGCGTACTTATCATTACTATATTAAGCCATACAAAACCCCATTCTTTAATGATATTTCATATCGTCCTACTTATGAAATTGACGTTGATAAAATGAATGAGGCTGCTCAAACTTTGTTTGATTACATCGATTTTACCAGTTTTAGTAAGTTGCATACCGATACTAAAACCAATAATTGCAAAATAATGGAAGCTCAATGGTTTGATAAAGGTGATATGTTGGTTTTTGTAGTAAAAGCCGATCGATTTTTGCGTAATATGGTAAGAGCTATTGTGGGTACTTTGCTCGAAGTTGGGCGGGGTAAAATGACTATCGAAGACTTTAGGCAAATCATTGAGGCGAAAAATCGTTCGCTTGCCGGAACTTCAGTTCCGCCTCAGGCATTGTTTTTGGTCGATGTTGAATATCCTCAGGATTTATTTATTCCTATCGAGAAAAAGCCTCCTGTTAGTGTTGGGCTATAAGTCGTTCCAAATCGACCAGGATGCTTCGGCTTGCATGTGTAACATTTCTAAGCCATTTTTTGTGATGGCACCATTTTTTGCACCCATCTGCATAAATTTGGTTACTTCGGGGTTGTAGGTTAGATCAAACAGAAGATGTTTTTCGCCAATGCAATTGTAATCTATATCCGGGCATTGGTCAGTATTAGGGTACATGCCAACAGGTGTTGAATTTACAACTACGGTATATTCGATAAAGTGTTTTGGTGTTAATGAAGCGTAATTAATCTGTTGGTCAGAGTCTGCTTTTCGGCTTACGTATTTATACTCTAATCCAAGCATTTCTATGGCATGTGCTACCGCTTTTGCAGCTCCACCAGTTCCTAATATCAGTGCCTTTTTATGATGCTCTTTTAATAGTGGCTGTATTGAATTTTTAAATCCGATTAAATCGGTATTGTATCCCTTAAAAACCGGCTTTTTGTCTTTCCAGGTTACTTTAATGGAATTAACAGCACCAACTTTCTCTGCGGTTACATCCAGCTCATCTAAATATTGGATTATTTTTTCTTTGTACGGTATGGTCACGGATAATCCACCTATATACGGGTGATGATCAACAAGGCTGGGAAACTCTTCGATAGTTGGAATCTCAAAATTTAAGAAACGAGCATCAATGTTTTCGTTTTTAAATTTATTGGTAAAATATTTATACGAAAATGATTGAGCAAGAGGATAACCTATCAGACCAAAAGTTTTCATGTTTACGCGTTTTGATTTTTCTTATTAGCAAGTAATTCGGTTGCTACAATACTTACTATGCCTAAAATAATAAAAAACAAGGCTAAATAAAATCCTGAATCAAGGTTTGGGAAATAATAATCGTAATCAACTGTTTTTATTTTGTCACCAAACTGTTTTGTAATGGCTTCTTTCCATGGCCAAAGTATTCCTAAAGAGCCAGTAATAAATCCTGTTAGCATGGCAATGGTTTGATGATGGTATTTTTTTAGTAACCAAGATAAAAAGTGTGAAAAAGCAATTAATCCTACACCAGCACCTAATGCAACAGGTATTAATATTCTCATGTTAAATTCGCTTACAGCATTTATCATTACTAATTGATAGTTACCTAATAAAATCAGAACAAAAGAGCCGGATAATCCAGGTAATATCATGCTGCAAATGGCAATTACACCACAGATAATAAGATATATAAATGAGCTGTTTTCTGATGCTGGAGTAAGAACGGAAATGGAAACGGCAATTGTGGTTCCAATTAGTAAACTAATAATACTGGATATGTTCCATTTGTCTACTGTTTTTCCAACAAAATAGATGGATGCTAAGACTAAACCAAAAAAGAAAGCCCAGATATAAATGGGATAATTTTCGAACAAAAACTTAAATAATTTTGCCAACGATATAATGGCAATCCCGACGCCGGTGAATAAGGAAACGAGAAATGCTAAATCTATATGTTTAGCAAATTCTTTAAATCTTCCAGATAATAAGAGTTTTACAGCGGTGATGTTAAATGATTTAATTGCATCAATCAAACGTTCAAAAATCCCTGTGATAAGTGCAATTGTTCCGCCTGATACTCCAGGGATAACATTGGCAGCACCCATGGCGGCGCCTTTAATAGCTGTTTTAAAATAAAAAGATAAAGTTGACTTACTCATGAGTAATGGGTAGAGGTTTATATATTAGGTAGAATTGCTTTGAATTCTGGAATTGTTTGTATTTCTGGTACTTCTTCTATAAAATAAGAAAGTAAAGATGAGTCTATTTCAATGGCTGTTTTAAGTTCGCTTAGGGCGGTACTATTATCATGTAGATAAGAATAGTTAACCATAGCACTTAAATAATAGATGGCTGCAGAATCGGTATATTGTTTTTTAAGTTCATGCAGAAAATCTCTTGGAACAAAATCTTTATCTAGTCCCATTTTAAGTTTAACAAGTTCGAACCAGCCTGTAATTTCTTCGGGGTCGATGTTTAAACCATTTTCAAGACTTCGGGTGGCATCGTCTGCCTGATCTAACTCAAATAATCCTCGAGCATGAGCGAACCAATAATCTGCATTCATAGGATTTATCGAAATGGCTTGATCAATTGCTTGTAACCCATTTTTGAAATCTTCTTTCTCCATTAAAGCTGTTCCTATACCATACCATGCATCTCCACTTTCAGGAAGTTCTTTGGTTACCAATTGGTAAAAACGAATGGCCATATCAAAATTACCAAGTTGCTCCCAGCAGTCGGCAATGTATTGATATGTCAATACAATATCTTTACTTAGGCTTGCATGCTCAAGATAAGCATCTAAAGCTTCAGCAAAACAACCTTTGTGTGCTAAACTATTACCTTTATTGAAATAAGCTTCGCTATGATATGGATTAATGGCAAGAGTAAAATCATACGCTTGACTGGCTTCGATATATCGATCTTCTTTATTGTATAAAATCCCAACATTATACCAAGCATTTTCAGAAAACGGATCGATGTCTAAAAGACTTTCGTATATGCTGATACTTTTATTTCGTTGGCCAACCTTCTCTAAGGCAAAGGCAAATTCGAATAAGGCATTGGTGTTACCCGGATATTTTTGTGCCAAAAGTTCCAAAAAGTAAACCGATTCGGAATATACTTCTGCCTGATTTAAATTATAAGCTATTTCGAGTAGAACTTCTTCTTCGTCATCAAAAGCTAAATTAACAGCTTTTTTGAAATATTTAATGGCTGAAGGAATTTCATTTTTCTGAAGCAAGATCCATCCCAAAGTTAGAAAAACTTCGGTATTGGTATTTTCAATGGGAGCTACTTTAAATAGTAGGTCAAGAGCTTCGTCTAAACGACTGTCGTCAGCTAATAATCCTGCTTTTTTCACAAGAAGCGAAGTGGCTTGCGGATGTTGTCGTAACCCGATATGAAGAATTTGTTCGGCTTGTTTAATCAAGCTTTTTTCTAAAAAGAACTCAAAAATATTTTCAACTTGATGAACATCGAAATACACTTCTTTATCTGTACTGATCATTCTTTCAAAACGTTCAACAGCCTCAAGTACATCATCATGGTTGGTGTGCAAGAAATCCTGCATATAGTTATCTCTTTATTTATTCAACAAAAATATTAAATAAATCAATACTTACAATCGGTAAGGTTTTAATAATATCAACAGTTTATGAACGGTTAAATGTATGGTAATTAGTATAAAAAACAAAAGCCTCATAAAGAGGCTCGTGTTAGGGTATTTAACATTAAGGAAAGATTCAAAAAAAAATAAAGAGGCTGTACTAAACGGTTAGTTAGCAGCCTCTTTGCCTGAAGAGAAATTTGCACCTTTATCGCCAAAACACTAGAGTTGTGCACTTTAATCATTCAAGCTGCGTCTGGTAAAAATGAATCGATCCAATCTCTGATCGTTAAGTGTTAAGAAATCGCCATTTCATTTTGAGGTCACCCTTCATTTTTACCGCGACGTTTAAAATTGAGGAAGACCTAAGTCTTCCATTGGTTAAGTTTAGTTGTGTGAACTATTTGCTTTTCCAGTATTTGCCTTTGCAAACCGGGTGAGGAATATCAATCGTTGTGCCAGATATTGTAACGTGAAGATTATTAGAATGGTATTGTTTGGTGGTGTTTTTGCGTTCAATAAAAAATGTTCGGATACGATACAGCAGTGTGTTCGAAAACGTACATGAAAAATACTAGAAAGCACCTTTGGTATGTTATTGCATCGATCCTAGAAGAAGCATGAAAATTCCAGCCAAGATCCCAGCTAGATAGATCGCTTTTCGTTTAATGTTTTTCTCTTTAAATAAAATGGCTCCAAAGATGAAGGCTATTACAACGCTTCCTCTGCGGAGAGCTGAAATTACAGAGATTAGTGCTTCGGGGTTACTCAGGGCATAAAAGTAGGCAAAGTCTGCTATAACCAACATAATACCTACTAATGGAATACTCCATCGGAATGTAAACGGACTTAGTTTTGCTCGCTGTGGATACCAAATAAAATATACTAAAGGAACCATGAGGAAGGCTTGGTAAACAGAGAACCAACTTTGAACAGCCATTCTATCCAGGTTGGTCATCAGATATTTGTCGTATAATCCGCTGGCAGCACCTGTTAAGGTTGCTAAAATAATAAACCAAAACCATTTGTTCTTTTTTAAAGACAAGCCTTCGAGTTTACCAATTGTAGAAAATATATAGAAAAATACTAAGGTAGTAACTATTCCTACCCATTGCAGGGTGTTGAGTTGTTCTCCAAAAATTAAGATAGCACCTATTAACGTCCATAGTGGACCTGTGGCACGTATTGGACTAACAACAGTTAATGGGAGATGTTTTAATGCAAAAAATGAAAATATCCATGAAGTGAGAACCAAGACTGCTTTTGCAAAAATGTATAAATGAGTTTGGGCATCGGCTTTTGGTATAAAAAGTAAATCGCCTTCGCTTAAAATGCTATTGCGTGAAAGGATAAATACCGGCACAAATAATAAAGCTGAAGACATTGTGCTTACAAGTAAAACAGGGAAAACAGCATTGTTATTTACCGATACCTTCTTTAAAACATCGTAAATACCCAAAAAGAGAGCGGAAATTAAAGCGTATAGAAACCACATGGTGATAAAATTTTGGCAAAACTAATGCTTTTATGCGGAGTGGAAAAGGGATTAAGCGTTTCTATATAATTTATTAATTCTATTCTTACCATTGCCTTTTGCATAGGTTATTTGTTTTATTTATCTTGGTTTAAAACACCTTATTATGGATTATGTACTTATAAAAAATGGCAAGATAGTTACCGATGATAAGGTGGTGGAGAGTGATTTGTTGATAGGTAACAATAAGATTGTGGCTATTGCTGAGTATTTGGAGCGTCCTGAACCGGAAACTCCTGTGATTGATGCAGGTGGAAAATTTCTTTTGCCCGGTGCGATTGATTCCAGTATCAATTTTGGTGAAATATGTTTGATTGAGAGTGATATTCAATCTCGTTTTAATCAAGCCGAGATAGTTGGTGGAACCACTTCTATTATCGAAACAATGTTAGCCGGTTATACCCTAAATGCAACGAGCGAACTGATAAATCGAAGAAATAAAAAGTTTTTTGTTGTTCCTGATTATAGTTTTCATTTAGCATTGCAAGGTTGGGACGGCATTACCGCAAAAGATATTGATTATTGCTATTCGCACGAAGGGATAACTTCTTTTTATTTACGATGGCCTGTAATGGAGTCATATAGTAAAACTAAGCTGGATGAAATTTTGCAGGTTATTGCTCGTTTTAATCTTTTGGTTGTATTAGAAATGGAACAACCGGATATAACCGGCCATCGCAAGGCTGATGGAGATAGTAAATACCTCGAATCGATTGATGAGCATCTTCGACAATTAAAATATATAGTTAATAAGATAGTGCAGCGTGGATGTAAGGTTTGCTTGCTGGGGATAAGCTTTCAGGAACAGCTGGATGTGATCAATGAGTTTGATGAAGCTGAATTAATATCGGCAGAGCTGGTCTTTCCGTATAATGTAGGGGGTAAAGATAGGTATGAGGTAAGTGAAGATTCTATCTTTTCGGGCTTTTCATTGGGGAATCGTTTATCATTAATTTCATTGGATACTTTCTGGCAATTGTTGCATAATCCTCGTTATTTCATTGGGCGACCTCTAATAAATCTTTCAGGTGAAGGAATAGTTAAAGATAGTCAGGTAAATAATAGGCCTGATGAGTTTTTTCTGTTAAAAAATTTTCTGTCGGTTGTTTATACGGCTGGTGTGGTTGAGCAAAATATCTCTATTAATGAGTTTGGTTGTATCGTATCCGGAAGATTATCAAAATTATTTGGGCTTTACCCTAAAAAGGGTATTCTTAAAGTAGGGGCCGATGCCGATGTTATTATTTGGGATCCTGATTTTGAGCGTAATCTATATTGTAATTTTCCGGTTAGTATGGATGGTAAAAGTAAGAGTGTAAAGTTAAGAGGTCGGGCTGATTTTGTATTTGCACGGGGAACTATGGTGTATGATGGCGAAAAGTTTACGAAAGAAGGGAGTATTGGGCGTTTCCTATATCGAAGTCCGGTTTAGTTTTCTTTCTCCAAAACAAACGAATCGTTCGATTTTTCGATCGTTTAAAATAATTATATTTGCCACGCAAAATAAAATCTATGGTATCCGGCGATAAAAGCACTATTAATAAAACGCATCAGGCGCACAAAATAAAACCAACCGAATCGTTATTTGATTTAAAACGAATATTGTATCTGTTTCGAAAGAACTGGTATTTGTTTTTAATTTCAATACCCTTGTGTGTGGGGTCGGTTTATATGTATCATAGGTATACTGTCCCTGTTTATCAGGCTCGTGCAACTTTACTTCTTAAAGGTTCTAATCAACAATCAATTACGAGATCTGAGTTGATAGAAGGATTTGGGTTATCGCCTGAAACACGAAGCGTAGAAAATCAGATGTTTGTTATTCGATCGAAAAAACTGGTTAAGAAGGCTATTGATCGATTGGATTTTGGAGTGACTTACATTGTGGAAGGTACTTTTAAGGATACAGAACTGTATTACGCTAAACCTTTTGTTATTGAGTTTGACTCGATTCATCCTCAAATGTTGAATGTACCTTTTGAAGTGCATTATATTTCAGATAATGAAGTAAATATAAAAGTAGAAACTGAAGGTGCTTCCTTGTTTGTTTATAAAACCGAGAAGGGAGTTGGTGGTGTTGGTGCTTTTAAAATGGATGAAAATGTAAAGCTGGGGCAATGGATAACACGCGATCAGTTTTCATTTAGAATTCTTCCTACCTCAAACGTGGTAAGTAAAGATGGAGTTTATCAATTTGTCTTTAAATCTAATAGTCAGATTGCGAATAATTATAGAGCTTCGTTGGGAGTTAATTCGTACCGCGAAGGTTCTAGTATTATTTTTATCAGTTCAACAGGTACAAGTTCTGAAAAGATAAAAGTGTTTTTAGATACTTTGTGTGAGGTGATTCTTGAATATAACCTTGAGCAAAAAAATGATATGGCAACACGATCGTTGGCGTTTATTAATTCTCAATTGGACAATATTGCCGATACTTTAGATAAAGTTCAAAATCGTTTATTAACATATCGCCGGGATAATCGGTTTATGGGACCGTCAGAGTTTTCGGAACGTTTAGCTGAACAATATTTTGATGCCGAAAAAGAGGTGAAGATGTTGGAAATGCAATCTTCATATTATGAGTATCTGCAGAATAATCTGGATAAGGCCAAGGATATTGAAGAGTATATGTTGCCAGCTGTAAATGATGAAAATACCAGCTTTATTAATCAGTTGGTGTTGCAATTGATCTCATATGAAGAAGAAAAAGAAATGCTATTTAGCTCGGCTGAAAAGGATAATCAATACATTAGAGCATTAGAAAGTAAGATAAATGTTACAAAAGATAATTTGAAAAAAGGGATTAATCAGGTACTTCGTAGTATTGATTTAGAAAAGAAAAAATGGAATGTGAAGATTAATGATGTTGTAGGAGATATGGATCAGCTACCGGCGTTAGAAAAAAAATATCTGAAGATTGATAGGACTTACAAACTAAATGATGCTATTTATACCTTTTTACTTCAAAAACAGTCAGAAACACAAATTGCTAAAGCAAGTAATGTGCCGGATAATGAAATAATTGATAATGCTGTGATTTCTGCAATTGTATCGCCAAATAAAAGAAGTAATTATCAGAAAGGATTTTTATTAGCTCTGATTTTGCCTTCAGCTTTTGTTGCTTTAAAAGAATTTCTGAATACTAAGGTTCGAAATAAAGATGATGTCCATTTTCTTGCTCCCGGGCTTTCAATTGTAGGAACAATTATTCATAATAAAGAGGGAGGTAATAATGTAATTAATGATTACCCTCATTCTGTGATAAGTGAGTCCTTTAGGGCTTTGAGAACAAAGTTAAAGTATATGTACGATGGCGATCATCCCAAAGTAATTACTCTAACAAGTACCAATACAGGTGAAGGAAAAACATTTTGTGCCGAAAATATTGCATCTGTCTTTGCTGTATCTGGAAAAAAAACGGTGTTGTTAGGTTTTGATTTGCGTAAACCACGATTAACAGCATTGTTTCAATTGATGGATAAACCAGGTTTGTCCAATTATTTGATAGATGAGTCTAAGATTGATGAGATTATATATCCTACCGACTATAGTAATTTATCGGTAATTCCTGCAGGACCAATTCCTCCTAATCCTAGTGAGCTATTGTCGGGAGATGGGCCTAAAGAACTATTTGCTTATTTGCGAAATCACTTCGATGTGATTGTGGTGGATTCTCCTCCAATTGGTTTGGTAGCCGATGCCAGAATGCTGATGCAAGAGTCGGATTATAACTTATTTGTAGTGAGGGCTAATTACACTTTGCGCGAGCATCTTTCATTAACTATAGAAAACCTATTGGATGAAGATATTGCAAAAGTTGGAGTTCTTCTAAATGATGTTTCGTTAAGTGAAAGAGGGTATGGTTATTATTCGGCAGAGTATTACAGCGATCACTACAGGTCGTAGTTGTTAATGCTTGAAAAATTGAGAAATCTTACTGAAATTTTTCACAAACAGAGAATAGAAGCCGCCAATATTATTTCTTTTTAAAGCCTGGTAATCTTCTTTCGATTTTTGAATAATGTTGGCGATAGATTTATTGCTGGCTCCACCCATTCTCATTTTTACAATCAATTGATCAAGATAGAAGCTTTTAGTGTTTGTGTTTGAAAAAAGACGTAAGATAAAATCGTAATCGGCAGCAATTTTGTATCGGGTGTTAAAGCCTCCTAATTGTAAAAATAAATCTCGTTTAACATAAAGGGTTGGGTGTGGAGGCATCCATCCATTCTTTAATAATTTAGGTTGAAAGGATTGGCTTTTCCAGTGTCTAACGGTCTTATCTATATTATTTTCCTGAACGTAATTAAGGTTGCCATACAAAGTATTAATGTTGTTGGATGAAATTGTATTGATAATTTCTTCAATGATGGTATTACTGGCCAAAATGTCATCGGCGTGAAGATATCCGACCCATTCGCCACTGGCCATTTTTAAACCTTTATTCATTGCATCGTAAATGCCATTGTCGGGTTCGCTAATCCATTTTTTTATTAAATCGCAGTTGTTTTTGATAATATCTACAGTGTTGTCAGACGATTTACCATCAATAACAATGTATTCAATATTGTGTGCTGTGGTTTGATTGCGGATGCTATCAATAGTTGTTTTTAAGGTGTCTGAACTATTGAAGGTTACGGTAATGATACTAATTTGCATAAAATAAATGCTGCTTATGAAAAATAATATTGTTGAATGTCTTTTTTTAAGGCTTCTTTTGCTTGCTTTAAATAATAATCTGATTCTTTGCTGTAGCGTTCCAGTATTTTTTGTGATAATTCCATCGAAGGAGCATCCGTTTTTACTTCTCCGGCACAGGTATTAATTAGTTTTATTACTTCATCTCTAGATTTTATGATTAAATCCCAGGTTTTTACAGGAAGATAAATCTGCATAGCAAGATTATGTTCGAACTCCGAACGTATATTCTTAAGAAGCGAAGTGTGTAATTGGAGATTGTTTAGGCCTGGTTTTTGTTCGCGTATAATCATGGCATCCGGATTAATGCGTTCCAATAATATGGTTAGTCTTTCGTAGGCTTGTATGCGTAATGGTAACATCTCTTTTTGCATGGCCATCGAAAGTTCTATTTGTTTTGTTTTAATGTTTTGTTTTAAAAACCAATTAATCAAAACTAAAATGGGAATCCCTATTAAAAGATACGGAATAGCTTGATATATTATTATTTGCCAATCAATCATTGTATGGTGTTTTAGTTTTTATGTTATGCTATTTGCGTTAGTTAATTAAAAAATATTCAAATACTTCTGATTTGCAATTGATAAAAATTGTAAGCTTATAATTTATTGCAAATGCTTGATAAAAAACAACAATTATTAATTATTCACGGCTTGTGCTCTAGTATTTTTTACTTAATTTTGTCTAAAATTTGCTGCAAGATAGAAAATGTTTTGGTTTGCAGCATACTTAATATTATTGTAAAATTTTCAGGTAACTGGCTTAATTAAACGCAATCGATTTATGGAGGCTTTAAAAATTTCGGACAGAATTAATCGTTTATCAGAATCGCAGACTATTTTGATGAATCAGAAAAGTAAAGAATTACAAGATAAAGGAGTTGATGTTGTAAATCTAACTCTTGGTGAGCCTGATTTTACCACCCCCGATCATATTAAAGAAGCAGCTATTGATGCGGTTAATAATAATTTAACAAAATATCCTCCAGTGCCCGGATATCCTGCTTTGAAGAAGGTTATTTGCGAAAAACTAAAAAAAGATAATGGTTTAGATTATGAACCAGCACAAATTGTTGTATCAAATGGTGCTAAACATAGTCTGGCTAATGTGTTGCAATGTTTAATCAATGAAGGAGATGAGGTAATTGTTCCGGCTCCTTACTGGGTTAGCTACATCGATTTAATTAAACTATCGGAAGGAACACCAGTTGTTATTGAATCAAGTGTTGATACTGATTTTAAAATTACACCCGACCAGTTGGATAAAGCCATTACGCCCAAAACAAAGGCAGTGATGTTTAATTCTCCTTCGAATCCTTCAGGAAGTGTATATACTAGAGCTGAAGTTGCAGCTTTGGCAGAGGTTTTAAAGAAATATCCGGAGGTATTAATTATCTCTGACGAAATATATGAGAAAATCAACTACATGGGAGAGCATGCTGGCTTTGCTGAAGTTGATTATTTAAAAGATAGAACCATTGTTATTAATGGAGTGTCAAAAGCTTATGCAATGACCGGATGGCGTATCGGTTATATTGCAGCTCCGCTTGCTCTTGCAAAAGCAACATCTAAATTACAAGGACAGTTTACTTCTGGTGTTTGTACTATTGCTCAAAAAGCTGCTGAAGCTGCCATCGGTCAAAGTCAGGATTGTGTGGAGGAAATGCGTTTGGCATTTTTGAAACGTCGCGATATGGTATTGGATTTAGTAAAAGATATACCTGGATTTAAAGTTTCTATTCCAGATGGAGCTTTTTATATCTTCCCTGATTTAAGCTATTACTTTGGTAAAAGTGTAAACGGAAAAGTAATGAATGGATCGATGGATTTGTGTCTTTATTTATTAGAAGATGCTCATGTGGCATCTGTTCCGGGAGTAGCTTTTGGCGACGATCGTTGTATTCGATTCTCATATGCTGCAAGTGAAGAGCAATTACGAATTGCTTTCGATAGAGTTAAAAACGCATTGGCAGAACTACAATAGTTCTGCCTTTTTATATTCCTCAAAAAATTGTTTCTTTGGGTTACAATTGTAACCGCTTGTCACATTTATGGATAAAACTCCTCAAAAAACAGTAAACGCAGAAGGTAATATTGTTGATTTTAACAATGTATATATTCGTCAGCAGGAATATCTGATATTGCAAAATGTTAATTTTCAGATTCAACCTGGTGAATTCGTGTATTTAATTGGTAAGGTCGGAAGTGGTAAATCTAGTCTTCTTAAAACTATGTATAATGAACTTCCATTGCAAGAAGGACATGGTTTTGTAGCCGGATATCATTTGAAAGGAGTTAAAAAGAAGCAGGTGCCTTTTCTTCGAAGAAAGATGGGAATTGTTTTTCAGGATTTTCAGTTGTTATCTGATCGTACAGTATACAACAATCTGTTGTTTGTATTGAAAGCAACCGGTTGGAAAAATAAGAAAGACATAGATAAACGTATACGTGAAGTGTTGTCGCATGTTGATATGGTGCACAAAGGCTACAAAATGCCTCATCAGTTATCGGGAGGGGAACAACAACGTATTGGAATTGCCCGTGCTTTGTTAAACGAGCCCGAATTAATTTTGGCTGATGAGCCTACTGGTAATCTCGATCCGGATACTTCAGATGAATTAATGTTATTACTGAAGAAAATTTGTGAAGGAGGTAGAACGGTAATTATGGCTACTCATAATTATAATCTACTTAAGAAATTTCCCGGACGAACCATTCGTTGTGAAGACACGCGTTTAACCGAAAGTAAACAAGAAGAAATTGACTTCGATCTATTGGATTAGTCAAGTTGTTGATTTCTTAATTATAAAAAACAAAAGTGATTGTGCTCAGGCTCATTCACTTTTTTTATCTTTAAGCGGTAACGTGGTTATACAGAATAATTAACTTATTTCTGCGTTATACTATTAATCGATTATAATTTTCTTAAGCCTAAGGCTCATGATGAGAAATATCTTCTTACTATTATTTATTGGGATGCTTCAATTAAGCGTAGCTCAAAAATCGTTGAAAACTCAATCGGTTGAAGAAGCCTACGAACAAGGAATGGAGTTATTCAGGCATCAAAAATATGGTTTAGCCCGTATGCAGTTTAATACATATGTTAATGCCAATCAAAACAATGTTTCGGTAAGGGCGGCTGAGGCTGCTTATCTTCAGAGAGTTTGTTCGCAAAAACTCGAAAATGGCGACATGGAGTATTTGTGGAATGATTTCATCCAAAAATATCCGTACAGCAATCGATTACCTTATGCTAATATGCATATGGGTGATTATTACAAAGAAAAAAATAAATTCCGTCAGGCTTCTCGTTGGTACGAAAAGGTAGATGCCAATGGTTTGGATAAAGAAACTCAGGTTGATTTTAATTTTTCGGCTGGTTACGCTTTGTTCAAACAAGAAAAGTACGACGAGGCTTTGGTCTATTTTAATAAAATAAAAGGGATGGATAATAAGTACTACACTTCGGTGCTGTACTATTATAGTCATATTCAATATGAGAAAGAAAATTATCAGACGGCTTTAGATGGATTTAAAAAGCTGGTAAATGATAAAGGTTTTAAAAAGGTGGTTCCCTTTTATATTGCTCAGATTTATTATTTGCAGGATGATTTTGATAATGCCATTGATTATGCACTTCCAATGGTTAAGGAAGGGAATGAAAAACGTCAGGCAGATATGAATCGAATCATTGCCGATTCGTACTATGGTAAAAAAGAATATACCAAGGCTATACCATATTATAACAAAGCCATTGAATTATCAGATAAGCCTGTTCGCGAAGATTTTTATCATTTAGGATTTTGTCAATACTATAATAAAGACTACAATAAAGCAACCGAAGCATTATCGCAGGTAACCTCTGCTGAGGATATTATGTCGCAAAATGCATATTATCATTTGGGTGATTGCTATTTAAAACTGCAGGACAAAAAACGTGCTCGAGTGGCTTTCGAAGCGGCCTCAAAATATGAATTTGATAAAGAAATACAGGAAGATGCTTTATTTAATTACATCAAGCTGAACTACGAATTATCGTTTTCTCCTTTTAATGAAATTATCAATTCATTCATGACATTTATTGATTTATTTCCTGAGAGTGATAAAATCGATCAGGCTTATCAATATCTAGGTCAGGCCTTTTTAACAACCAAGAATTATCGCGAGGCCTTAAACTCAATGGAGAAAATCCAGCGTAAATCTGATGATGTGTATCGTGCCATGCAGCGCGTTGCCTACTACAGAGGGTTAGAGTTGTTTACTGATTTGAATTTTACCGATGCTATCGAGTTTTTCGATTATAGTTTAAAATATGCCGAGTATGATAAACAGCTTAAGGTTGGAGCCTTTTACTGGCGAGGTGAGGCTTATTATCGAACTGGTAATTATGCAAAAGCAATTCAGGATTATCGCGAGTTTATTTACATGCCTGGATCGTATCAAACCAAAGAGTTTCCAATAGCTCATTACAACATTGCTTATTCGTATTTCAAACAAAAAGAGTATAATGAAGCGAATACTTGGTTCAGAAAATACATCAATATCACAGATGGTAAAGATAGGGTGATGTATGGCGATGCATTAAATAGAAGCGGCGATTGTTATTACGTAAATCGCAATTTCACCCAAGCTATTTCAATGTATAACAAGGCATCGCAAGTCCCGGAAGGATCGCCCGATTATGCATTGTTTCAAAAAGGTTTTTGTTTAGGATTATCAAAAGATAACAATCAGAAAATTGAAGTACTAAAAGGATTGACCACTCGTTATCCGCAATCGCCATATGTTGATGATGCCTTATACGAAATGGGACGATCGTACGTAACAATGGGGCAGCTCGATAAAGCAATTTACAATTACAAAACCATTAAAGAGAAGTATCCCAAAGGTAGCTTTGCTAAAAAGGCAATGTTGCAATTAGGTTTGGTTTATTATAATAGCAACGATTTAAATAATTCCATGACCTTTTATAAGAGGGTGGTTAATGAGTATCCTGGTACGCCAGAGGCTGAAGATGCTTTGCTTGGAATCAGAAATATTTACATGGATCAGAATAATTTGGATGGCTATGTTAGATATACTGATGGTTTAGGTGATTTTGCCCGGGTGGATATTCGTGAGCAGGATTCGTTGAGCTTTGTGGCAGCCGAGCGTTTTTATATGAAAAACGATTGTGAGCATGCCATTAAACATTTCGAAAGTTACCTGGCAACCTTCCCCGAAGGAAAATATGTTTTGAATGCCCACTTTTATAAAGCTGATTGTCAATACCGTTCTGGTGATTTAAGTGATGCACTAAGCTCATATGAGTATGTGGCCAATAGAGGTAGGAGCTTATTTACTGAAGAGTCTTTGTTGCGAATAGGCGAATTGAACTATCAACAAGAAGCTTATCGCAAAGCATATAATGCATTTGAAAGACTTGAGAAAGAAGCTGAAATTGGCGAAAACAGAATTGAAGCCAAAATTGGTGTTATGCGATCGCTAGTAAAACTTGATTTGCCCGAAGAGTGCATAAAGGCTGCAGAAGAAGTAATTAATGGGCCAAAAATAGCAGATGAGATTAAACGTGAAGCTCGCTACTATATGGCCCAAAGCTATGATCAGTTAAATAATAAGGAGTTGGCATTTGAGAGCTACTCAAAACTGGCTGATAATACCAAAAGTAATCAAGGTGCCGAGGCTAAATATTGGGTAGCACAATATTACTACGATAAAGGCGAGAAGGATCAATCGGAAAAAGAAATATTTGACTATATCGATAAAGGTACGCCTCATCAGTATTGGTTGGCACGTAGCTTTATTTTATTAGCAGAAATTTATCACGATAGAAATGAAGATTTTCAGGCTGTTCAGTATTTGCAAAGTATCAAAGAAAATTATCAGGGAGATGATGATATTCACTCAAGAGCTGATAAGTATATTAACGAATGGCAGCCAAAAGTCGAAAAAACCGAGGCTGCCGATACAATTTCAGTTGTTGAATAGAGTCTGAAAATGAATAAAATGAGATTGATGCAAACAAAATATATAAAGTTACTTTTAGCAGCGGGCGTATTGGTATCTGCTAACTTAAAAGCACAGGAAGACATTAATAAAGATGTTAAAGTGGTTAGGGAGTATACACCAACAGTATCAGACGCTTTTAAAGTAAATCAGATGCCTGAGGTGAAGGAATCGGAAACTACCCGCCCCAATTTTAATTATCGAATTATTAGCACTTCGGTTAGTGCTGATTATAAGCCAACCCTTATTACACCAGCTAAAATCAAAACTGAGCCTCACGAGATGTTATTGAAATCATATGTGAAAGGTGGAGTGGGTAATTATAATACAGTTTTGGGTGAGCTTGGCTACAATATTCTGGAGTCTGAACCTTTCTTATTAGGCTTTAAAGTAGGTCATTCCTCATCGTTTGGTAATTTAAAACTTGAAGATGGTAAAAGTGTGGATGCTCCTATGAATGATACTTATGCTAATTTAGGTTTTAAACATTTTTTTGATGATAAAACCTTTAGTGTTGATTTAAATTTTCTTCATAATATATATAAGTACTACGGTTATCAAACTTTAGATAGCGAAACAGATTATTATTTGCCTTTATCATCAGATCCAGTATCAGGTAGCGATTTAATACAGGATAAAAGGCAGCGATTATCAGTTTTTGATATGTTACTTGGTTTTCAGAATAATGTAACAGATGATCGCAAAACAGCTTATCATGCCAATTTTGGATTCTCCACTTTTGGAAACGTAACTGGTATTAACCAAAATGGTTTTCAGTTATCGGGTGGAATCAAACATCCAATAAATAATATGCGATTTGAATTAGATGCTAATATTGAGAGTTATAAAACAAGTGTACCCGATAGTATTGGGCCAATGTATACTTTCGAAGAACGTAAACTGACTTATATCGAAGCTAATCCAGCTCTTAATCTTACCTTCGATAATTTGGCTTTGAAGGTGGGAGTAATTGTTGGAGGAACAATAGATACTGAAGGTGATCAGTTTTTTGTAGCACCTGATATCAAGGCAAACTTAACCGTTGTAGAGGGGATTGTTTCGTTGTATGGTGGTGTAGATGGAAAGATGAATAGAAATGATTATCGAACTGCTATTTACGAAAATCCATTTATCTCGCCCGATGCAAATGTAAAGTCTTCGATTTATGGTTTAAATCTGTTTGCCGGTATCGAAGGTAACTTTAGTTCGTCTACATCGTTTTCTGCAGGTATTGAATATAGCTTTTTCAACGATGAGCATTTTTACGTAAACAAATATTATATAGATCAACCTGAAGTAAGTTCTGCACTTTTCAATTATCATTACAGCAATTTATTTGAACCTGTTTACGATGATGGAAGTCTTTTAAAAGTAAAAGGTGAATTATTATACCGACCTAAAAAAGAGGTTGAATTATTGTTGCATGGTGCTTATTATGGATGGAATCTGGATACCGAAGCTATTGCCTGGCATAAACCCGAGGTTGAACTAGGTGTAAAAGGAAGTTGGGATTTTAACAAGTATATATCGCTAAATGGTAGTATGGGATATCTGGGCGAGCGTACGGCTTTTGATGTAAATGCTGCTGATGGACAAAAAAGTTTAAAAGGTGTATTTGATCTTAATTTTGGGGGCGAATATCGATTTTCGAGTCAATGGACATTTTGGGCAAATGTAAACAATGTAGCTGCTGCTAAATACTATAAATGGAATGGATATCCATCGCAACGTTTTAACATGCAGGCTGGTATAATCTATACCTTTTAAAGCTTAAAACTTTTGTGTGCTAAGGTGTTAAGTATTAGCTCTAAAATTGACCTTTATCATGGGTAAAAAAACATAGTTTTTAACTCTTAAAAATGGCTATTTTTGCTATATTTGTAAGTCTCTCTTTAGGGAGTATTATTTAACCGGTTAATCCGGTTTTTTTACGCTTTTCAAAAGTATTTTAAGATGAGTGAAGAAGTAAACGAAAATGTAAATAAGCAGGGCGAATATAGTGCCAGTAGTATTACGGTTTTAGAAGGGTTGGAGGCTGTACGTAAGCGACCTGCGATGTATATCGGCGATGTTGGAGAGAAAGGTTTGCATCACCTTGTGTACGAGGTTGTGGATAACTCAATCGATGAAGCTCTTGCCGGATATTGCGATGAAATTACAGTTGAAATACTCGAAGATAATTCTATTTCGGTAGCTGATAACGGTAGGGGTATTCCAGTTGATTATCATGAAAAAGAAGGAAAATCGGCTCTTGAGGTTGTAATGACTGTATTACATGCCGGAGGTAAGTTTGATAAAGATTCATACAAAGTTTCTGGTGGATTGCATGGTGTGGGTGTATCTTGTGTGAACGCTCTTTCAACTATGCTTAAAGCTGAGGTGCAACGTGGTGGTAAAATTTATACACAAGAATTTTCCATTGGAAAACCAACTACAGATATTACCGAGGTTGGAACTACTGATCGCACAGGTACAAAAGTAACTTTCACACCTGATGGTTCTATTTTTAATACCACTGAATATAAATATTCGATTCTTGCTAATCGTATGCGCGAGCTTGCATTTTTGAATAGCGGTATTAAAATCGTATTGATCGATCATCGTGAGAAAGATGAAGAAGGTAACGATAAAGCAGAAACATTCCATTCAGACAGAGGACTAGAAGAATTTGTTGAGTTTATTGATGAGACTCGCGAAAAATTAATCGAAGATCCTATTCATATTGTTACCGAAAAAAATGATATTCCTGTAGAGATTGCTATCATGTATAACACCTCTTTTAGCGAGAATATCTATTCATATGTAAATAATATCAACACTATAGAAGGGGGTACTCACCTTACCGGATTTCGTAGAGGTTTAACTCGTACTTTAAAAACTTTTGCCGAAAAATCAGGAATGTTAAGCAAGCTTAAGTTTGATATTAATGGTGATGACTTCCGCGAAGGATTAACTGCTGTTGTTTCGGTAAAAGTTGCTGAGCCTCAGTTCGAAGGTCAGACAAAAACTAAATTAGGAAACAGCGAAGTTAGTTTGTCAGTTGATCAGGCGGTTAGTGCCATGTTAACGCATTACCTTGAGGAGAATCCTAAAGCTGCTAAAGATATTGTTAGCAAAGTAATTTTAGCTGCTCAGGCTCGTCATGCTGCACGTAAAGCACGCGAGTTAGTACAACGTAAAAGTGTGCTAAGTGGTGGAGGTTTACCCGGTAAATTGGCCGACTGTTCTGAAAAAGATGCTGCTCTTTGTGAGGTATTTCTTGTCGAGGGAGATTCGGCAGGTGGTACTGCCAAGCAAGGAAGGGATCGTAAGTTTCAGGCAATTCTTCCATTACGAGGTAAAATTTTGAACGTTGAAAAAGCGCTTCAACACAAAGTTTTCGAGAGTGATGAAATCAAAAATATTTTTACAGCTTTAGGTGTTACTATTGGAACAGAAGAAGATAGTAAGGCGCTGAACCTTGAAAAATTACGTTATCACAAGATTGTAATCATGACCGATGCCGATGTGGATGGTAGCCACATTACAACATTAATCATGACTTTCTTCTTCCGATATATGAGAGACTTAATTAAAAATGGTTACTTATATATTGCAACTCCTCCATTATATCTTTGTAAAAAAGGTAAGAATGAAGAATATTGTTGGGATGAAAGACAACGTCGAGAATTTGTAGAAAAATTCGGTGGTGGAAAAGAAGACAGTGTTCATATTCAGCGATACAAAGGTTTAGGAGAGATGAACGCCGAGCAATTGTGGGAAACTACAATGAATCCGGAACAACGTACATTACGCCAGGTAAGTATCGAAAGTGGAGCAGAAGCTGATAGAGTTTTCTCTATGTTAATGGGTGATGAAGTTCCTCCACGTAAACAGTTTATCGAAGAAAATGCTACTTACGCAAATATTGATGCATAAGTAATTACAATATTAAAATTGAAAAGAGGTTGTCAGTTGGCAACCTCTTTTTTTATGTTTTTATGCCAATAAAAGCACCTTACCAGGATTGATAAGGTGCCTAAATAGAAAGCTTGGTTATTAAATCTTATAGTGGGAAGATTAATAATTGATTATTCTACCTTAATGTAGATTAAAAGGTTACAGTTGGTGTGTCTGGATAATAATTGAAGTGCTTTGCAGGATCATCTAATTGATAAATAAGATTCAATTTACTGTCTGGGTTGAAATTTTTATTCTTATGAATATTCGAGGATTATGTTATGTACACAGTTTAAGCAACAAAACAAGAGTTGTAAAATGAACTGATTTTGTACTCATGAATAAAAGCTTAATCTTTATGCACCTTTAAAAACTAAATCTAATATGGATAGAAAAGATTTTTTTAAAAGAGCAATTGTTACTTCTGCGTGTTTTTGTGGTTTTGGTATTGCAAGTAGGGCTGTTAGTGGTTTAAATATTTCTTGTCAGGATAAAGAGTATTCTATTCAAAATGAGTGGTTGGCAGATCTTTTATTTAATCTTGATTCAGATATTGATAAGCAAACATTACGGTCAATTATCAAAAAATCTTCTGAAATACACTATCAGCAGTTAAAGATGGATGAGTTTTTATCTCCTTATATTGGCGATATGGATAGGTTTATAAAATTTATTGAGCAGGAGTGGGGCTGGAAAATCAGGTATGATAGAAACGAAGGTTTATTAATTGCCGACGAAAATAAGCCAAACTGTGTATGTCCGGTATTACCATTGATGAGCAACAAGACTTCGGTTATTTGTTATTGTTCTGAAGGATTTGCTGAAAAAATGTTTTCTTTTGTGGCAAACAAACCTGTTTATGCCGAGGTAAAATCTTCGGTGCGCAGAGGTGATTCAACTTGTGTTTATCAAATCAAAATCTAAGCTAGTTCTGTTTTATCAATGAATACCATTACCCAAACTGATTATCAGCAATTATATACTTTTCTCACAGTTTCTTCGCCAGTGTCCGAAGAATTATTTCAATTATTGAGTAAGGCTTTCAAAAAGAAAGTATATACAAAAGGAGAATCGATCCTAAAGGAAGGTGAGATTGAAACCCGGTCAAAACTAGTATTAAAAGGAGTTGTTCATCAATACATTTATGAAGATGATGAGCCTGTAACCATTAATATTACCCCTAAAGGTTTGGCGTTTAATTGCATTAAAAGTTATGTGGAGGGATCGCCCTCCATTGAAATTCACGAAGCTATTACCGATGTAGAGTTGTTTTATATCGAAAAAGCTGATTTGGAAGAGATGGCAGAAACGAGTCAGGAGTTGAGCTTTTTGTTGTATAAAGTTTATGAAACTATTCTGGCTGATCGCGAAAATAGAACCCTAATGTTGCAATATCGCAATCCATCCAAAAGGTATCAACTGTTTTATGAGATTGTTGAGCGTGCTCAATGGATTATAGAAGATACTCCGGATAAATACATCGCCAGCTATTTAAATATGACACCACAGCAATATAGTAAAGAAAAACGTTTAGCTGCAAAGAAGTTATTCTGAGATAACTTTTATAAATAAAGAATGTGTTTGTTTTGAATAATTTTCAAATTAAGACAAACATGTTAAGATACACCTTAGGAATAATATGGATGGCTTTACTTATTACCAAAAGTGAAGCACAGATTGCTGATATTGATCTAAAGGATATAGCATTAAAGCATCAAAGCTTGTTCGAAAATAAGCGTAATATAATTTTGTCCAAGAGTTATGATCAAAAGCTGGATAGTATTATTGAATTTAATTTTAATGAATCCACTCAGAAATGGGATCAGCCTTTTTGTAAGCAGAAGTTTACTTATAATGATAAGTTAGAAGAAGTTTTATGGATCTATTCATCCTGGGATTCGTCAGTTACTGATTGGAATCAGTTAATGAAGGATGAAATGAAGTATGATCAGGAAGGTAATTTGGCTGGTTTTGTGACCTATGTAAAGGGGATTGATAAACAATGGAAGGAATTTATCAAAGAAGATTACCGATACGATACAAAGAATAAATTGAAACAAACCAATTGTTTTTCGTGGAAGTATAGCTCTAATCAATGGGTAGAAACAGAGCAAGTTAAATATAGTTACGATAATGAGGGTAAACTTTTAAAGGATAGTTTGTTACAATGGAGCCTTCAAACAGAAGATTGGATAAAATCATCGAAGAATGATTATACTTATATTCCAACAGGTAAGCAGCATTACATTTATCATTCAGTTTATAATCAGGAATTATCTGTTTGGGAAGAGGACGAATATACATGGTATTTATATACCTATAGTTATGCGCAATTGATTTCAAAAACAGTTTTTCATAAGTATGACGAAGAATGGAAGCGCCATGAAATGGAAGCATATTCCAGGGGAGATAGAGGTGAGATAAATGGTAATAAAACAGTAGTATGGGATTATTCCGAAGAGCAACCAAATTTTGACGTTATGCAATCGCAATTTGAATATGATTATGAAATGTCTTCTGATGAAGTTCTTTTCCCTTATTATTTCAGAAATCCAGAAGCGTTATTTTATCATCATAAAATAATACACAATAATCTGTATAAAAAAGAAGAAGAAAGTACTGATATGGTACAATATCGGCGTGAGGACTATTTTTATTCTACCATAGGTAAATCAACAGGGATTATTAAGGAGCAGTTTAATACTATTAAAGTTTATCCTAATCCTGCAACTGGTTATATTACAGTTGAATGCCTAGAAATAAAACAACAGTTTTGTGTTGAATTATACAATGTTATTGGAAGTAAAGTGTTTGAAAAACAAATTAATACTACTATTGAAACTTTAGATGTGAGTTTCTTAAGGCCAGGAATCTACTTTTATTCAGTTATCATTAATAATCATCAACAACAATCTGGGAAAATTATCATTAATTAATGGCAGGCATAAGACTGGGAAGTGCGAAAGTATATAATATCAGGGTTCAGTAGTTTTATTGAATCCTGTTTTTATATATTAGCGATAAGGTACCTATGATTTTAGAAGTTAAATTTTATGTTTTAACTGATCATTACTACCTTTAGCCCGGCTAAATTCAAAATATGAAAGAATACATTCTGTTTATCGATACAGAAACTTCAGATAAACCCGGGCATTGGAATTCGCCTACAAACGAGGTCAATAAATGGCCCTATGTTTTGCAGGTATCATGGACAGTATGTAAAAAAAGTGGTGAAATTGTAGTTACCCGCGATTTTTATATTAACCCGGGAGATATAGAAATTAGCAATACTGCCTATCAGATTCATGGATTAAATCTCGAAATGCTTTCTGAAAAAGGTATTCCTCGTGGCGAAGCCCTTCAGCATTTAGCATCTGACATTAAAGTGTATCAACCTATGTTGGTTGGGCATTTTTTGAAGTTTGATTTGAAAATGATTGAGGTTGCATTAAATCGGATTGGCTCAAGCATTGATATTGATTCGTTACCTAAGTTTTGTACAATGCTTAATACCCGCAAACCATATTCTCACATCGATACGCCACTATTGAGGTTAAATCAACTTTATTCTTCTTTATTTAATAAAGAATTAAAAGATGCACATAATGCCAAGATAGATGCTTTGGCAACTCAAAAGTGCTTTTTCGAGTTAGTTAAATTAGGTCAGATCAACGATAAAATAATACAGCGACAGCAAAGGCATTTTAAACGAAGTAGTAAATTAAAAGGTTTGTTACTGCAGTTATTGCCTTAAAAGTATTGTATTAAAAATGTATATTCTTAATGGATGCTTATTGTTTTTTTAATAGGCGCTTGGTTATGAAAGATAAAATAGAATTTTTACAGCATATTTCTCCTTTTCACATTTTGCCTGAATCAATTCTTTCGGAAGTTTCTGAAATGATGAAGGTAAAGACTTTTAAAAAGGACGAAACCATTTATATTCAGGATAAAAGTCCGGTAAGTACAGTTGATATTATTGTAAAAGGTGCATATAAGGCTCATTTCTATGATAGTGAGAAAGTATTGCGCCTCGAAGAATTGTACAATAGTAAAGATATATATGGAGGAAGCTCTGTACTTCTAAATAAGCAACACTCCATTCGTACAGTAATAGCATTGGAAGATACTGAGGTTTTAACCTTAGATAAAGAAGAATTTAAAGCGCTTTGTAGAAGTTATCACGAATTCTTCGATTTTTTTTCAAACCAGTTTGGTAATAAAATGCTTAACGATGCCTATGCGCATTTTGTGAAGCAAAATACAATGTTTGAAGAGAATTTTATTGATGCAGATTTAATCTTTACTCGTAAAATTGATAGCATCACACCTCGACTTTTGGTAACATGCGAGCCAAAAACTCCTTTGCATACAGTTGCTGCCCTGATGCGTGATAATGTGGTAAATTGCGTTTATATCGAGCAGGATGGTAAATTGGTTGCTTATGTATCTAAAGATACCATTATAAAAGATGCGGTAGCTAACGAAAAAAGCATTTATACCGAAGTAATGGAAGTGGCCGAAAAAGAGGTGGTCACCATTAGTAAAGAGGCTTTGGTTTACGAAGCTTTATTAGCCTTATATCCTTCGCAAAAAGAATATTTGCTGGTTAAAGATGGTGATAAAAACCTTGGGTATTTAAGTCGCTATCGTTTATTAACCGAGCATGCACAATCGCCATTGGTGTTTATACAGTCGGTTAAGCTGTCCAATACTCTTTTCGAATTAAAAGAAAAATGGGCAAAAGTGCCTGAGTTTATCGAATCGATGCTTGGACGTGGCGTCAATGCAGAAATTGTCAATCGTATTATCAGTACAATTGCCGACGAGATATTGATGCGAGTAATCAATGGAGTGATTAAAGAAATGCCACCGGCACCGGCTAAATTCTGTTTTATGGTGTTGGGAAGCGAAGGTAGAAATGAGCAAACCCTTGCTACCGATCAGGATAATGCTATTATTTATGAAGATAAAGCAAACCTTCAGCGCGAAAGAGTAAGAACTTATTTTCTTGAATTTGCAGATCGAATTTCTACTCGGCTTGATGATATTGGATTTAAGTTTTGTACAGGTGGATTCATGGCTAAGAATCCTAAATGGTGTCATTCGCTTTCGCACTGGAAACGAAATTATGATAGCTGGATAGCTGAGCCTGCTCCTGATCAGGTTGTTAAGTTTTCTACTTTCTTCGATTGTAGGTATGTTTATGGCGATCAATCTTTATTCGACGAGCTTCACGATCATATGTTGAATTGTATTGATAAAGCACCTCCCAAGTTTTCGTTTAACTTGGTAAGTAATACGCTACAATACGAAATTCCTCTCACTATTTTTAAAGGGATCAAAACCTTTGTAAAAGATGATAAGAAGGTGTTTAATATTAAGCACGCAATGAGTATTATTGTTGACATGGCTCGACTGTATGCTTTGCAATATAAAATTCAGGATAATAATACAGGTGTAAGGCTTAAATTATTGCACAAAGCAGGGCATTTCGATGAGGCACAGTATAAAGAGCTTTTAAATGCATATTATTATTTAATGGGATTGCGTTTAAAAAATCAGGCAACTCAAATCTTGCGCGATTTTACTGAAGCTACTAACTTTTTAGAATTAAAACGATTAACAGCAGTTGAACAAGCAACGTTGCGCGAAATATTTAAGTTTATGAAAGATATGCAATGGGTAATTAAGGCACGTTTTAACATTAATCGTTAAGTGTTTATGTAAACTTTTTAATCATGAACGCTGAAGAAAACAAACCTCTGGTTGATAAAACATATCAGTTGCAAAAGATCGAAGGTAAAGGAGGCTGGACGTATGCTGAAATACCAGAAGTTAAACCTGATAAGCATGCTTGGTTTAACTGGATTAAAGTATGTGGTTTTATCGATGATTATGAGTTAGAACATGCTCGTTTAATGCCCAAGGGTAATGGTAAACTTTTTCTACCTGTTAAAACTTCTATTCGGAAAGCTATTAAGAAAGAAGCTGGTGATAGTGTTCATATCAAACTTTTTTATGATAATTCGGTATTAGAGATTCCACAAGAATTAGCCGAATGTTTCGACTTCGAAGATTCGCGTCTAAAAGCTCTATTTGAAAAGGAGCCCGAGGGACGTCGAAAAGAGTTTATTGAATGGATTACCGAAGCTAAAAAAGAAGAAACAAAAGCCAATAGAATTGCTCGATGTATTGATTATTTGAAAGATAAACATCAATTATAGTAGTGTTTTTTGTTGCAACCTTGACTTTGTGAGTATAAAACAAGAATTATTTGATATTTATAGTGTTATATTATGCTTATTTATTTTTAAATTTAAGTAAAATAAACAGATACTATTGAAATTAGATAATAGAATACAGGACTCTTCATTGGATCAGAATGAACTAAATGATAAAATAATTAAAAAGGTATTTTTAGTTCTGACTATCTTAGTTGTACCAGTTATTATTATTGCTGTTATTCGTTCATATTTAATATCGCAGGAATTAAGCACAGTGGGCTTAACAGGCTTATTATTTGTTATTAGTCTGTCCTTTTTGTTTTATTCGAAATGGGATATACAGCTGCGTATTCACATGTTTTTGATTGTTCTGATACTATTAGCCGGCTTTGGAATGTATCATTACGGTTTTTTTGCTTTAAGTAAATATGCCTTGGTATGGGTTCCGGTATTTTCTATTTTATATTTATCATATAAACGCACTATACTCTTTGGTTTGATTGCCTCATTAGTTTATATGACTTTTGGTGTATTATATGTATTTAATATCATTCCTTATAGTATTGATACGAATGCAATAGCTAGTTTAACAACAACATGGGTTACCGACGGTTTGGTTCTTTTTATTCTTGCTATATCAATTAGTATTGTGGTATACGATATGGTGGGTGCATATAAAAATGAAGTATTAAAACTACAGGCGAGTGAAGATATGTTGTATAACAGTTTAAACGATTTACCATTGCCTGTTGGTATTATTAATAAGAATTATGAAATTCTTTTCTTAAATAATACCTTAATTGAAACCATGGGCTATACTTATAGCGATGGCGAAGATGTTTCCTCAATACTTAAAATGGCGATACCGGATGAAGAAGAGTTTAAAAATATTATTACTGAGTGGAAGGTAGGTATTGATTTGGCTTTTAAAACAAAAGTAAATCCCCCCATAAAAGAGTATGCGTATCAATGTAAAGATGGAACAAAGAGAGTTTCTGAAATCCATTATAGTCTTTCAAATGATAAAATACTTTTAATGTTTGTTGATCAAACAGATAAAAAGGAACGGATGAAAGAAATTGTAAATGCAATAGTTCAAACCGAAGAGAAGGAAAGAGGAAGGATAGCTAAAGAATTGCATGATGGATTAGGCCCTTTGATTTCAACTGCCAAAATCTACGCTCACAGTTTAACTAAAGTAAAAGATGGACAAACTGCTGCTAATTATAACGATCGATTGCAACAAATCCTAGATGAATCTATAAACGAAATAAAAGGGATCTCAAATAATCTGAGCCCTCATGTGTTGCGCAATTATGGTTTAAAAGATGCTGTACTTAATTTTGTTGAAAAACTAAGGCCTGTTTCTGCCATAGATTTTACCATTGATATTAATATTCAATCAAAGTTGAACGAAGTTATACAATCCACTATTTACCGTTCACTTGTTGAATTGATAAATAACTCTATTAAATATGCTAATGCCAAAGCAATTGTTATCCGAATTTTTGAAGAAAATTCAAAACTCATGGTTGTTTTTAATGATAATGGAGTTGGATTTGATCTGGAGAAACAGAAACATAAAGGTTTTGGATTAAATAATCTGGTTACGCGCATTAATAATATTGGTGGTAATTTCGATTATCATACAGAACCAGGTAAAGGAGTAAATATAAAAATTAACTTGCCATTATAATCTATGATACGTATTGTTTTAGTTGAAGATTTAGATTTAATCAGAGAAGGTATAAGAGTATTGGTTTCTCAAATTGATGATTTTGAAATAATAGCCGAATACTCAAATGGAAAGGAGTTGGTTGATAATATCTCAAAACTGGATGTGGATGTTATTGTTACAGATATTGATATGCCGATAATGGACGGAATAACAGCTACTCAAAAAATCTTAAACTTTAATATCAACTTAAAAGTAATTGCCTTATCACTTTATAACGAATCACAATATTATCACGATTTGCTGGCTGCCGGAGCAAAAGGTTTTGTGTTAAAACAAGCCAGTATACATGAACTCGAAGAAGCCATCAGAGAAGTTCATAATGGTGGAAGCTATTTTTCGCAAGAACTATTGCAAAACGTGATTAAGAATATGAAATACCGCGATGAAGCAAAAGCTGATGGTATAAATGAACCCCTTACCGAAAAAGAAAAGGAATTACTCCAATATATTTGCGAAGGCTTAACCAATCAGGAGTTAGCCGATAAAATGTTTGTTAGTGTTAAAACCATTGAAAGTAATAAAGCAAGGTTAATGCGTAAAACAGACTCGCGTAATAATGCAGCCTTAATACTATGGGCTATTAAAAATAGGGTTGTCCAGCTTTAAAATCTAGGGTTAACCCTTGGCGAAAACCAAGAATACACTGCTTCACAAAATATCCTTCCATTGTAACTTGCATTCTATAATTAAGAACATAGATGAATAGAAATTGTGAGTACTCAAAATCCCAATATTGTAATTGTTAATAGCTCAATAAGCCTGAAAGATGCATTAATAGATTTCATGCAAAGTGCTTCAGATTATGAAGTTATAGTTAGTCTTTCGGAATTTAAGGAGCTACTGGATCTGCCACACCTTAACGAGGTTGACTTGGTTTTGGTTGATACAATTACCCTTGATGAAAGAAGTAACGAAATAATTATCAAGGTTAAACAAATAAATCCCGGTTGTAAATTTATAGCCATCAGTATGTTTGATGATAAAGTTTATTTAAAGGATTTTCTGAAAATGGGATTTTCTGGCGTAGTAAGTAAGAATAAGGTGACTGAGGAGTTGATAGGAATGGTTAGTTCAGTACTGAATGGGTTGGATGCTTTTCCAAATAAAAACTAAAAACAGGGGAGATGAAAGAGTTTTTGATTTTTGTGATTTTAATGATACCGACATTAGCATTGTTGTTTATTATCTTGAAAAAGGTATTTAAAAATTCATTATTATTCACGTTTGGTGTTATTTGGTTTAGTACCCAATCCATTCTTTTAGTTGAGGCTTATGGAATTGGAAAACTAGGTACCTTATTTGATTTTTTATGGGCTTTTCCAATCGGTATTAGTGTGTGTATATTAGGTATGATATACCTTGCTAAAAACTACAAGAAGATACTAACCGACACAAGTAATCATATTTTGAGATTATCAGAAGGTGATTTAAATGTAAAGATTGATGAGAAATTATTTGCCCGAAAAGATGAAGTTGGAATTATACTAAACTCGTTAAATAAGCTGATTAAGCAGCTTAGGATAATAGTTGGTGAGGTTCAATCAAATGCCGAAAATGTATTGAATGCAAGTATGCATTTAAGTTCAAGTTCCGAGCAACTCTCACAAGGTTCTAATGAACAGGCTTCCTCATTAGAAGAAATCTCATCAACAATGGAAGAAATTGCAGGAAACATTGCTAGTAATACTGATAATGCACGTATTACATCTGGTATAGCCAACGAATCGAGCAATAGCATGCAGGAAGTGGCCGATGCTGCTGATGGAAGTTATAAATCGGTAAATGAAATAGCTGATAAGATTTTAATCATTAACGAAATAGCTAATCAAACCAATATTCTGGCTTTAAATGCCGCAGTCGAATCAGCCAGAGCTGGTGAATATGGAAGAGGTTTTGCCGTAGTGGCATCAGAAGTGAGAAAATTGGCAGAAAATAGCAAACGAGCAGCTGAAGATATTGCTCAACTGTCGGGGCATAGTTTGCAAGAGACCGAAACATCGCATACCAAATTAACTAAGATTAAACCAAATATTGAAAAGACATCTCAGTTAATCCAGGAGATAACAGCTGCCAGCATGGAGCAAAACAATGGAGTGGATCAGGTAAATAATGCCATTCAGGAGTTGAATAATGTTACCCAACAAACGGCATCAATGGCCGAAGAAATAGCAAGTAGTTCGGAAGAACTATCTGGACAGGCAAGGGGGTTAAAAGATGCTATTTCTTTTTTCAAAATCGAATAGAACTTGTATCGGGTAACTTTTTTATAGGGGGAGTTGTAGGGCTTTGCGACATTGGGTTGTGAGGCCTTACTTCTTTTTATGAGTGCATGTAAGTCTATCTATTATTTTTTTTACATTGTGGTTATAATTTAGCAACCTTTACCCTTATGATTCAATTATTTTATATTACTCTCTTTATGCTAGTATCAGTAGAAGGCTTTAAAACAGAGCAGAAAAAGTTTAATCGGGTTCGAACGGCTTATGCTGAGAAGGAAGAAGGACTTAAGGCCTTATTAAAGAAATATGGAATTGAACTTGATCAGCTTCAAGTGTATGTAAGAGGTTTTAAAGAAGAAAAAGACTTGGAACTTTGGGCTAAAAATAAAATGGATGATTCCTTTCAATTAGTAAAGACGTATCCAATATGTGCCACATGTGGTACGTTGGGGCCCAAGCGTAAACAAGGTGATATGCAAATACCCGAGGGATTTTATCATATAAATACATTTAATCCGGCCAGTAAATTTTATTTGTCGATGAGACTGAATTATCCAAATCCATCCGATGAGGTGTTAAGCGACCTGAAATACCCGGGGAGTGATATTTATATTCATGGAGATTGTGTTACCATTGGATGTTTGCCCATTACCGATAATCAGATAAAAGAATTATATATTGTTTGTGTTGAAGCCCGAAACAATGGACAGCACAAAATTCCCGTAACATTATTTCCGGCACGATTAAATGAGGCTAATTATCAACGATTAACAGCGCAATACAAAAATGATAATGATCGGTTGAATCTTTGGAGAGATCTGAAGAAAGGGTTTGACTTATTTAATCAATCAAAGCAATTATTTTCGGTTTATTTTAATGCGGATGGAACCCATCAAATAAATTAGTGCAATGATGGTTTTGCAAGAAGATATAGTTGAGTTTCTGATTTCGAAGGGTGGACAAAAGGTTTATTTTGTTGATTTGTCATGTTTTGATAATTCACAAACCTTGGGTTTTTCTAATGCTATATTATTTACAATAGCCTTAACACCTGACTACATTCAAAAAGTGCAGTCAAATCCTAATTATGTGAAGGATATGATTCGAGACAAAGAAGTTGATCAGGATGAATTTCATTTAACTGAATTAAAAACCGATAGACTAGCAGATGAGTTAGCTGAGTGGATTATTGAGCTTGGAGGTGAAGCTTATTCACAATCCGAGAAAAATCTGGAGACAACTCACCGATATAATCTAACGGAGCATCGAACTCCTTTACCTCACAAATCCATTGCTCTGCGTGCTGGGTTAGGATGGATTGGTAAGCATAATTTACTTGTAACACCACAATATGGAAGTGCATTTTCAATGTGTTCGGTACTTACCAATGTATTAGTAGAAACACACAATAATGAACCTCTGCAATCGAAATGTGGAAGTTGCCGCAGTTGTGTTGATGTTTGTACTCCATCTGCCTTACATGCCGTCAACTGGTCAGTTGATGTAGATCGCGATACTATAGTTGACATCAGCAAGTGCACAACCTGTATTCAGTGTATGATGGCTTGCCCGTATACTCAGCGATATGCAACATCAAAAAATAATTAAACCTTTGTGTATCTTTGCGGCATGAACGCACAAGAGAAGCACATTCAAACGTTAATAAAGTCTTATGGTATTGAGGCTTTAAATACCATGCAGCAATCGATGCAGCAATCGGTTTTAAAAAACAATGATGTTGTATTGTTATCGCCAACCGGATCGGGAAAGACACTGGCCTTTCTATTGCCGCTTATTTTAAAATTGGATAAGCAAATAGAAGGAGTACAACTGATGATTTTAGCTCCATCGCGCGAATTGGCCATACAGATTGAGCAGGTGTTTCGCGATCTAAAAACAGGCTTCAAAGTGTTGTGTAGTTATGGAGGCCATTCTATTCAAACCGAACGCAATAGTTTTTTACACCCCCCAACAGTATTAATTGGTACTCCGGGCCGAATAGCAGATCATGTGCGTCGCGAGCGTTTTTCGTTTGATCATCTTCGTTATTTGGTGCTCGATGAGTTTGATAAATCTCTGGAATTAGGTTTTCAGGCCGAGATGAAGGAAATTATTTTAGAACTGCACGCTTTGAAACAACGCGTTCTTACATCGGCAACCAATCTTTCCGATATTCCAGCTTTTGTGGGGGTGAAAAAACATCAGACGCTTAATTTTATCAAACAGGAAGATGCACCTGTTGCTTTAACATTAAAAGGTGTTAGGAGCGAAGGGAAAGATAAGCTGGAGGCTTTTTATCGTTTGGTATGTCAATTGGGTAATGAACCTATGCTGGCGTTTGTAAATCATCGCGATGCTGCAGACCGTATCAGTAATCATCTGCACGATATGGGGCTGATGCACGATGTGTTTCATGGTGGTATGAAGCAGGAAGATCGTGAGCGTGCTTTAATAAAGTTTCGTAATGGAAGTCATCATCTTTTAATAACCACCGATTTGGCTTCGCGTGGCTTAGATATACCTGAAATTAAATATGTAATTCACTATCATCTGCCAAGTAAAGAAGATGCTTATATACACCGTAATGGTAGAACGGCCCGTATGAATGCTAAAGGAACAGTTTATTTGTTGTTGGCCGAGGAGGAGCAATTGCCGGATTATATCCAAACCGAACTGTCTTTTGTTGAATTACTACCAACTGCGAAAAAGCCCGAATTACCCGATTGGACAACTATTTATATTGGAAGTGGCAAAAAAGACAAGGTCAATAAAATAGATGTGGTTGGTTTGTTTATGAAAAAGGGGCGTTTGCAAAAAGATGAGTTGGGAAGAATTGATGTGCTCGATCATTCTGTTTTTGTAGCTGTTAAAAGCAGTAAGGTAAAAAAGCTTTTGCAGAATCTGAGGGACGAAAAAATTAAAGGCAAGAAGCTAAAGATGAGTATATCGAAATAATACGATTGGAAATATGGTTTAAAAGTATGCCCCCGATCTCATCGGGGGCAGCATATTTTTAACTTTCCAATTCTTTAATAAGGGCCAGAGCGTTATCGCGAATGGGTTTATGACGTTTGTACCAAATAACCACACCTGCAGTAAAACCAATTATTAAGGCAGGAAAAAATATAAGTTGAAAAATCAGAATGTCATTTATCGATTCTTGTGTTAATGGTATTACAAGTTTATTTAGGCACGAAGCTATATCCACAAGTAGCGCAGCTCCGATAGCCGGAATCTGTCGAGGCTGAAAAAGTTTATAACGTTTAGCTGCTTTTTGTAACATAGTAATGGTGGGTAATGAATAGTCAATATGACTGTAATCCTTATTTGCTTTTCGAAATAGAAGGGCGAAAGAAAGCCATGCCATTACATAACTGAGACCACTTAATGAATCCATCCAGGTATTTTCATCATCAAAGATATAATGGAAGATAAATACAAGAGCATATAATATTCCAAAAGTGAAGTATATTATTTTGAATCGTTGAGCAATTTTATTGTTTCGTTGATCTTCATTTTTTAACTTAAAAGTAAGATCACTAATGTTTATGTTAGAGTTGTCATTATTCATGGCTAAGGGGATTTAATTTGTTTTTTAATTGATCTTTAATGCGATGTATTTTCACTTTTACATTGGGTTCGGTAATACCGATTATATCAGCTATCTCGCGCATAGATAATCCTTCGAGCAAAAGAGAGATAAGTGATTTGTCGATTACCGAAAGCTGATTTAATTCAGCTCTGAGTCGATTTAGTTTTTCTTCAAGAGTGATTTTTATTTCCGTTTCGTCCTCGTCCAGCAAGTTGTGTAGGTTAGAGGTGTCCGTGTTAATTATCAGCTTCATTTTACGAAAACTCTTACCTGTAAAACTCAGCGATGTATTAACGGCAATACGGTATATCCAGGTACCAATAGCTGCATCACCCCTAAAAGAATCTAAACTGTTCCAAATATTGATGAGTATTTCCTGATACATGTCTTTTTGCTCATCCGCATCGGAATTGTAATAGCTACAAATGCGCATTATTTTATCACCATGATCGGCAATTAACGCATTAAACTGTTGTTCCTTGTTTTTCATTCTTTCATTAGGTTTTGCTATTTAGATAGCCCAATAAGTGAATCGTTACATTTTTTTTTGAAAAAAATTCCCCTTTTTTCAATTTTGCCGAAATTACTAAAAAATATAGGCTCTTTAGATAGGGTATTTGCTTGTGTGACGAATCGTGCATAAATAGTAGTTTAATTCCGACCGTAAAGGGAGTAATCTATTATTGTATATTCTTTTGGGTAATGATTATACCTACAGTCAGTAGGTTGAATTAGCGTAAAAAAGACTAGATTAGCCTTCGATATCGATGATTAACCTAGCAAAGAATTAATCGTATGCCTTGGAGTAAAAAGTGGTTTCAGTTTACAGTTTTGTTAGTATTGGCTTTTATTTGGGGAAGTTCCTTTATTTTAATGAAGATTGGATTAAAAAGTTTTACCAGTGTGCAAGCAGCATCTATACGAATAGGATCTGCTTTTTTGGTATTATTACCTTATTCAATAAGAAACCTAAAGCATCTTCGCAAAACGGATGTGAAGAGTTTACTGATAGCAGGTTTTTTAGGAAGTTTAATACCTGCTTTTTTGTTTACTAAAGCACAAACCCGCATTGATAGTGCCTTAGCGGGAATGCTTAACTCACTTACTCCGGTTTTTACTTTTTTAATCGGATTGTTGATCTATAAAAGTAAATTCAAGAATGCACAATTGATGGGTATTTTACTAGGCATACTTGGGGCGATTGGTTTAATTACTTATGGTAGTGCTTTGCAGTTAGGAAGCGTTAATAGTTATGCCTTATTAATTGTGTTGGCAACCACTTGTTATGGTGTAAACATTAATGAAGTAAAGGCCCGGTTAACGCATTTGAATGGAATTCAGATTACATCGTTGTCGTTCTTTTTTATTGGCCCGGTGGCCATTACTTATTTCTTAACAACCGATATTGGAAGTGCAACACAGCATGAGGGGTGGTATTTTCATCTGGGTGCTTTGGCCTTATTGGGTGTAATGGGAACAGCCATTGCAATGTTGGTGATGAATACTCTTATCCGGTATTCTTCGGCGGTTTTTGCGTCGTCGGTTACTTATATTATACCAATATTTGCCATTCTTTGGGGAGTTTTAGATGGAGAGACTATCACTGTGATGCAACTCCTGTTTATGGTGATTGTTTTGATGGGTGTGTATCTGATCAATCACAATAGTAAAAAAAATAGAGCTACCTAGGCAGCTCTATTTTATATTCTAACTATATAGGCTAAGCATTTTGTTGCTTTATTAAGTTTAATGCCGATCCGGCTTTAAACCATTCAATCTGTTGTTCATTATATGAGTGATTAGCTGTAATTACATTTTTACTGCCATCACTATGAACCAATTCAATACTTAAGGTTTTTTCTGGAGCAAACTGATCCAAATCAAGGAAATTGAAAGTGTCATCTTCCTGAACCAAATCATAATCAGCTTCGTTCGCAAAAGTTAAACCTAACATACCTTGCTTTTTAAGGTTGGTTTCGTGAATACGTGCAAAACTTTTAACCAGTACGGCTCTTACTCCCAAATGGCGAGGCTCCATTGCAGCATGCTCGCGCGACGATCCTTCACCATAGTTATGGTCTCCCACAACAACCGTTGGTATTCCAGCTGCTTTATATGCTCTTTGGGTAGCAGGTACTTCACCATATTCACCCGTTAATTGATTTTTAACGGTATTGGTTTCATCGTTAAAGAAATTAACACCACCAATTAGCATGTTATTTGATATGTTGTCTAAGTGTCCACGGTACTTCAACCATGGCCCTGCCATAGAAATATGATCGGTGGTACATTTACCTTTGGCTTTAATTAGTAGTTTGGCACCTGTGATGTTTTTACCATCCCATGGAGTAAAAGGTGTTAATAATTGAAGACGATCACTATCGTTACTTACAACTACTTCAACGCCCGATCCATCTTCAGCCGGAGCCTGATAACCCGGATCTTCAACACCAAATCCCTGAGGTGGTAATTCGTAACCGGTAGGTTCATCCAGTTTAACAGTTTGGCCATCTGCATTAACTAATGTGTCGGTAATAGGGTTGAAGCCTAAATCTCCGGCAATGGCAATGGCTGTTACCAATTCAGGAGATCCAACAAAAGCGTATGTATTTGGATTTCCATCGGCACGTTTAGCAAAGTTACGATTGAATGAATGAACAATGGTATTTTTCTCTTGTTTCTCAGCACCTGTTCTGGCCCACATACCAATACATGGCCCACAGGCATTGGCAAATACTTCACCTCCCATTTGATTGAAAGTGTCAATTAAGCCATCTCGCTCAATGGTGTAACGTACTTGCTCCGATCCAGGAGTTATCTTAAATTCTCCTTTGGCTTTTAGGTTTTTCTCAGCAGCTTGTTTAGCAATGGATGCAGCTCTTGAAATATCTTCGTACGACGAGTTAGTACAAGACCCAATTAAACCAACTTCAACTTTTAATGGCCATCCGTTCTTTTCAGCCTCTTCTCTCATTTGTGAGATAGGAGTAGCACGGTCTGGAGTAAAAGGTCCGTTCAAGTGTGGCTCTAATTCATCTAGATTAATTTCAATTACCTGATCGAAATATTTGTCAGGATTAGCATATACCTCTGCATCGGCAGTTAAATGGTCTTTTACACTGTTGGCAGCATCAGCTACATCAGCACGATTGGTTGCACGAAGGTAACGTTCCATCGATTCATCATAACCAAATGTTGAAGTGGTAGCTCCAATTTCAGCACCCATGTTACAGATGGTACCTTTACCTGTACAACTTAACGATTGAGCACCTTCTCCAAAATACTCAACTACGCAACCTGTTCCACCCTTTACGGTTAAGATTCCTGCAACTTTTAGAATGATATCTTTGGGAGCTGTCCATCCGCTTAATTTACCGGTAAGTTTTACTCCGATTAATTTTGGGAATTTAAGTTCCCAAGGCATACCTGCCATCACATCAACGGCATCGGCACCACCAACACCAATTGCAATCATACCTAATCCACCAGCATTAACCGTGTGCGAATCAGTTCCAATCATCATACCGCCAGGGAAAGCATAATTTTCTAATACCACCTGGTGAATAATTCCGGCACCTGGTTTCCAGAAACCAATGCCATAACGGTTTGATACTGAGCTTAAGAAGTCATATACCTCTTTATTACTAACTTCCGCTGTTTTTAGGTCGGTTGATGCACCAACTTTTGCCTGAATTAAGTGATCGGCATGCACTGTTGATGGAACAGCTGCTTTATCTTTGCCTGCTTGCATAAATTGCAATAAGGCCATTTGAGCAGTGGCATCCTGCATGGCAACACGATCAGGGTTGAAATTTACATACGAACTACCTCTATCGTATGCTGAAGCGGGGAGATTATCAGCAAGGTGGGCATATAAAATTTTCTCTGTCAACGTTAAAGGTTTGCCTAAAAGTTGTCTCGTCTTCTCAATTTTAGAAGGCAACTCGGCGTACACCTTTTTAATCATTTCAATATCAAAAGCCATTTTTCTGAATTGTTTAGATAATGAATATTGCGGTTACTTAAATAGCAAATCTACTAAAAAAAGTCTCTCGGATTATAACAACATCAATAGCTTTTTGTTGATCAATAAAATCTCCTTTAAGATTCTTTTATTAAATTGAGGCTGTATTTATTAATGTATAATCCATTTTTATAAGGCGTAATTACTACAATATGAAGTTGATACTGATTTATGAAAACCTTCGGATTGCCTTGGGATCTATTAGGTCTAATCTATTAAGAACCATTCTAACTGTTTTAATAATTAGTATTGGTATTACTGCTTTAATTGGTATTCTAACAGCCATTTCATCTATTAAAGGGGCTATTAGCTCAAAATTCACGGGAATGGGAGCCAACTCATTTACTATTGAGAACAAGGGAACCAATGTACATGTGAATAACAGTTCGATGCGACAAAAAAACTATGGTTACATCTCGTATAAAGAGGCTATAAGCTTTAAAGAACAGTTTGATTATCCGGCTACTGTTTCAATATCTCATGTTGCAACTTCGGGTGCAACAGTAAAGGCTGGCGAAAATAAATCGAATCCAAATGTTACGGTTTATGGAGTTGATGAGAATTTTATGCTGGTAGAAGGTTACACATTGAAGGATGGACGTTTTTTTGGAGAACAAGAAGTGCAGGATAATAGGTATGTGGCAGTTATTGGAAGTGCTTTGGCGAGTAAAATCTTTCCGAATAAACAAAATCCCATTAATCAGATAATTAGTGTTGGTGGAGCAAAATATTTAGTAATTGGAGTATTGAAGGAAAAAGGATCGGGTTTTGGAAGTCAATCCGATAATGTGTTGTTGTTACCGGTTACTAATGTTCGTCAGAAATTTAGTATGCCCCAAATGTCGTATAACATTGCCGTGCAGGCTATGGATAGTCAGCAAATAGAAAGTGCGATTAGTGAAGCTACTGGTTTGTTCAGGATTATTCGTCGGTTAACCGTTCATGATGAAAATAATTTTAATATCAATAAAAGTGATAATCTGGCGCGTATGTTAATAGAAAGTACAGGAACTGTAACTTTTATAGCTGCTATTATAGGCTTGATAACTTTATTGGGGGCAGCTATTGGGTTAATGAATATAATGTTGGTTGCGGTTGCTGAACGTACCCGAGAAATCGGGATTCGCAAAGCCATCGGTGCTAATACAAAAGATATTCGAAATCAGTTTCTCTTCGAATCTATTATTATTGGTCAGGTTGGTGGAGCTTTGGGAATTGTTTTAGGAATTATTATTGGTAATGGCGTGTCAATGGCTTTAGAAGCTCCATTTGTTGTGCCCTGGAACTGGATAACTTTGGGTGTTTTTATTTGTTTATTAGTTGGCTTAATCTCGGGCTTAATGCCAGCGTTGAAAGCATCGCGTTTAGATCCGATAGAATCGTTACGTTATGAATAGTATCTTTACAGAATGTAATTCGAGCTTTATATGGCAAAATTAAGAAGTACTAAATTAGTTCTAGGATTAGGAGTTGTATTGGCTTTATTAATAGCCTTGTTTCTTTGGTTTAGGGTAGAATCTGTACCTGAGTATTATCCTGTAAAAGAAGTGTATGTCGACAATCTGGATTCAATTATTATTCAAAAGGATTCATTGATCGAACCTATTGTATATCATGGTAATCCTAATCTACGGCTTGTAAAAGGTAATGAACGGAAAGAATTATTCATTAATCTTATGCTACCTTCCATTATGATTGCCCGAAAAAAAGTGGAACACGAGAGAAATAAATATCAGAATCTGCATCGGCAGAGTGAACAAGGTAATTTATTACCACAGGATAGTATGTTGGTTGATTCTCTAGTTACTTATTTTAAATGTAAGAATCTTCTTCAGGTGGTTGAAGCTCTGGAAGTGCAGCCCGTAAGTATCATTTTAGCACAAGCTGCTATAGAGAGTGGTTGGGGAACTTCGCGTTTTTTTCTGGAAGCTAATAATGTTTTTGGAATATGGTCGTACAATGCATTTGAAGATCGGATAGCTGCTTCGCAATCTCGGGAGACTAATACTGTATACCTTCGAAGATATGACAATTTGTACGGATCAGTTTATGATTATCTGATTACTGTAGCGCGTGCTCCCGCTTATAAGCAATTCCGAAAAGCACGTTTAGAAACCAAAGATCCGCATAAATTAATTCCGTATTTGGTCAATTATTCGGAACTCAGAGAGGAATATGTCAATATTTTACGCTCGGTAATCAATCATAACAACTTTACACAATACGATCATTATAAACTTATTCATTTTGATGAAAACAATCCTTTCTGGAAAAATCTTTAAGTGGGCAGGCGTTATCTTTTTTACCAGCTTGTTTTTTATTGGCTCTTTGCAGGCATGGCAGCTTGCAATTGCTAAAGTTACTCAAAGTAATCAGTGGCAGGTTACAACCCTAGTGTATCATCGTTTCGGTGATGCAAGATATCCTTCAACCAATACAACTAAATCTAGCTTTGAAGAACAGTTAAGATGGTTGAAACAGAATGATTATATAAGCGTTATGGCATCAGAAGTTGCTATGCTGACAGATAAAGACGAAAAGAAATATGTGTGTATTACCGTTGATGATGGATATAAATCGTTTAAAGAAAATGGAATGCCCTTGTTGAAAAAATATGGAATGAAGGCAACTGTTTTTGTAAATACACAAAGTGTTGGTTGGGGAGATTATCTAACATGGGATGATTTAAAGGAGTTACAAAAAGAAGGAATTGAAATTGGAAGTCATTCGCATTCGCACGATTATTTTTTAAATAAGAACAAAGAAGAAAGATTAATATATTTTGAATCAGATCTTGGTTTGTCGGAAAAGCTTTTTAAAAAGTATTTGGGGGCAAAGCCTAGAACATACGCTTATCCTTATGGTGAATTTGATCAGGAAATGAAAGCTCTGATCAAGCATAAAGGTTATAAGTTGGCATTTGCCCAAAACTCTGGAGTGTGGAATGAAACATCTGACTTTTTTGCCATTCCTCGTTTTCCTATGTCTGGCAGTATAGATATTGATTCCTTTACTTCAAAAATGTTAATGAAACCTCTTAGGATGGTAGTTAAGCAAAATATTCCTCTTGTTATAAATAGTAAGCAGCAAGCAATTTTAGACCTTTCTTTTAATAAACATATTTATATAACTAGATTTAATTGTTTTGTTAATGGAAGTAGTTTTAATAATGTACAATTCAAAGATGATAGCATTCATATTAATGTTAAAGCACCATTAAAACGAAGACGAAATTTAATTACCTTTACAACTAAAAATAAGGATAATGACTGGTGTTGGACAAGTTATTTAATTGTAGCCTCAGATTTGAAAGAATAAGGAATTATTGAAATTCGAATTGTTTTTTTAACGAAAGATTATGAATAAATCTTAAATTTTTTGACAAAATGTTATAACCTTTTGTTCAGTAGATCCGTATCTAAGACAAAACAACTTGTATTGTGTCTCTTTAATTGAAGTAAAGGCGGAGACACAATTTTTTTTATAGTTAAAAATTACAAGTGTGACCTAAAGATTATTAGGCAATTTGTTTTAATGACGGAAAGATGAAATACTTAACCTTAACTATTAGCATTATTTTGCTAAGTGTCTTCGTTGAATTAAAAGCCCAAGTTGGAAAAGAATTCTGGTTTGTTGCTCCGGAAGTGACCAATAATCACGGAGATAGTCCTGTGGTTTTTAGGATTACTACTTTTGATGAAGGTGCTAATGTTACCATTTCAAGCCCGGCAAATGGTAGTTTTAGTACAACAAACGTATATATTGCACCTAATACTCTTTACACTGTTAGTGGTTATTCGCCAAATGATTTAGAAAATCGACCTGAATTTCAAATCAATAATAAAGGTATATTAATTACTTCGGATAAGGATATTAGTGTTTATTATGAAGTGGTTCATGCAAATAATCCTGATAAATTTACCTTAAAAGGGAATAATGCCTTAGGCACTGAATTTTGGGTTCCTTCTCAAAATATCTATATGAATAACCATTACAGTACTCCTGCGACAGAAAAAATTGATATTGTTGCTACTGAAGATGGGACGGTTGTGAAAGTTATTCCTTCTATTGCAGTAGGGTCGTGGAGTAAAGGACAAGAAGTTGAAATTACATTGAATCGGGGGGAAACATACTCTATTGTAAATTCTGATGAAACTAAAGAGTCATCAATGGCCGGTACTTATTTGTCATCCAATAAACAAGTTGCTATAACTATATCAGATGATTCGGTAAATCCAACATGGAGTGGGAATGGAGCCTGGGATTTAATTGGTGATCAATTAATTCCTACCAATGTTATTGGATACGAATATGTTGCAGTTAATACACAGCCTGACGAAAATGAGCTGAAAAAAGACTGGAGTGGTAACGTCATTTATCCTATCAATAAAGTATTTGTATTAGCTACACAAGATAATACGCAAATAAGAATTAATGGAAATTCGAGCTTAGAAGCTGTTTTAAATAAAGGAGAGCAAAAGTGTATAGATATTACAGGCGATAATATGTTTATTCAAGCGAGCAATCCTGTTTATGTGTATCAACTATCAAGCTTAAATTTTGCCAATGGAGATGAGTTAGGTAGTGCTTTATTACCCCATGTGGAATGTACTGGTTCAACATCAGTAAGTTTTACCCGAATTTTTACCTACAAATTATATATGCAGGTACTGGTAAAAGGTAATGCACGTAATAGCTTTAGCGTGGAAGGTAAGAATTCTTCAGGTAATGCAATTGGTAATTTCCTTGCAAGTGCCGATTGGGTTATTGTACCTGGCACAGGCACAGGTGATGAAGCCTGGTATACTACCAATGTAAACCTAAGTACAGATATGGGTACGGGTTCTCCAGTAACAATTTCCAATTCTGTTGGTATGTTTCACCTAAGTGTGTTGGAGCAGAATAATACAAGTGCTAGTTATGGGTATTTTTCTTCATATAGTAATCTTAAAATCAGTGGGCTTACTGATGTGTGTTATGGAAATACACTTCGTTTAACAACCGATGTACCCATGGATACATATAAATGGTATTCGCTAAGTAAAGGTGATACCATTTTATCTACTGAAAGAGATTTGTATGTTACCGAAGGTGGAAAATACTGGGTTAGGGCAACTTTGGAGTTAGGAGAATGTGAACTTCAGGATAGTATTGATGTTGTTTTTAATCGCCCTGAGATTGAGCTAGGGCCGGATACTATCGTGTGTGCACCTTCAACAATAGACTTTTCGGGTTATGATACTTCTTATACTTATTTATGGAGTGATGGAACTACCGGATCGCAAACAAGTGTTAATGTTACGGCTAATTATAATCAGGATTTATCAGTATTGGTTACTGATGCTGAAGGGTGTTCTAATAAAGACACTGTAAATATTCAGGCCTTTAGTGTTCCTGAAATTAATTTAGATAAAACTCAGGTTTGCCTGGGACAAGCAGTAAATGTTACCAATACTTTTGCTCGTTACGAATGGAGCTTGAATGGAGAGGTTTTAAATACAGATCCATTACAAAATTATTTGAAGCCAACTGTATCCGGACAGTATACAATTACAGGTTGGACAGAAGATGGATGTGAAGCAACTAAAACATTTCAAATTGACATAATTAATCCAATTACCATCGATTTACAAGATGAGGTAACTTGTATTGGTGAAAGCAAAAGAATCTATGGACCTACAGGCAATGGTTATACGTACCAGTGGAATGATGGTAGTACTCAATCATACATTGATTTAAAAGATGAAGGAAAATATTGGTTAATTGTTACCGATGCCGAAGGCTGCTCTGCAAAAGATTCTGCTTATTTAAATTATAATTTGCCTATTCCAATGGATTTAGGTGCCGATAGAGAAGATTGTGATGATGCTTTACTTACAGTTGCCAATTATGCAGATTTTAGTGATTACAAATGGACTTTTATTAAAGGAGGAACCGAAACCGGTATAACAGGTACTCCAAACGAATATCAATATTTGGTAGCTAAAACAGATGGTTCTAACGAAGGCTTGTATAAGGTCGAAGGATTAGATATTAATGGTTGTGCTACAAAAGATTCGGTAAATGTTAGTTTCCTATTTTTCGATCCTCCTCAACTAACTGTTCAGGATAGTTTATGTGCGGGAGCGACTACTATTATTACAGCCTCTGTTGGTTATAGTAATTACAGATGGTATTACAATGGATCCATACAAAGTCAATTTAATGGGCAGCGATCAATTGAAATTAGCCAACCAGGTACATATACTGTTGAGGTTAATTACGATAAATGTGTTACCAGTAACAGTGTAACCATACATCAATATGGTACTCCTTCTGTTGCATTGCCATCTGATATGGCATTTTGTCCGGGAGACGAGGCTGTATTAACAGTTGCTTCATATACACCATCTGTTGATGGTGGGGATTTTGATTATATGTATTGGGGAACAGATTCTGGTAATAAACAGAATGATTGGACAACTGCTTCTCTAAATGTAAATACTGCCGGCACTTATACGGTTACAGTAGTTGATGAATATGGATGTATTGCTACAGATCAAATGGATGTGGCAGAGTATACTCCAACACAAATTCCTTTGGTTGATGATGAAGCTTGTAGTGCAGATGGTTTCCTATTGCAGAATCCTGTAAGTCCGGTAAATAGTTATAAATGGTATAGAATAGTGGGAGGTACTGAGTTTGAAATTGCTAGTAATAAAGATTTCTTAGCCACTCAAACCGGAACTTATAAACTTGAAATTGTTGATGTAAATGGTTGTCAAAACACCAATGATGTTAATATTACCATCAATCAGAACCCTTCGTTTGATCTAAATGATGGGGTAGTTTGTCCGGGTGATGATCATACTTTTGCGCCTCAAAATGTGGTAGGTAATATCACTAATTATCAATGGAGCGATGGATCAGCAAGTGCTTCTCTTACCACATCCATTACAGGTCAACATACCTTAGTTGTTACTGATGACAAAGGATGTACTGAAACGAAATCAGCTAGATTAATTAATTACACTGTGCAACCAATTGATTTAGGACAAGGTGGAGAGCAGTGTGCAGGTATTGATTTTAGTATTGAAGGAGATAGTAAATTTACTTCCTATAGTTGGAAATTTGATGATGGAAGCGGTGAAATTGGTCTTACTACACCAGCAATTGAAAATATTTATATAATTTCTGATTCAAAGGTAAGTGACTCCGGAACATATTTAGCTGAAGCTATTGATGTAAATGGTTGTCCAAGTAGTGGTCAGGTGGAGGTTACCTTTCTTAATACCAATCCTTTGGATGTTACGATGACTGAGAATCTATGTAAGGGCGAGACAATTGATTTAATTGCATCTAATACCTATTCTAGCTACCAATGGTCATTTAACGGTGTTGAAATTAGTGGAGCAACGGATCGAATTTTGAAAGATGTTGATGCTGAAGGACGATATTCTGTAAAAGCACAATTTGGAGGTTGTATAAAAATAACTCATACAGATGTTGATAAACATGGTCTGCCATCGGTTACTCTGCCATCAGATTATGCAATCTGTCCGGGGGCAGAAACCACTATATCAGGAGTATCGTATTCACAATCAGCTGATGGTAATGGCTTTGATTATTTATATTGGAACAATGATGAGAATATTCGATCGGCCGATTGGGCAACAGCAACTTATCAAGCAACAGCACCTGGTATCTATAGTGTAACAGTTGTTGATCAGGTTGGATGTAAAGCAACGGATGACATTGAGATTACAGAACATACCGTAGAAACACCAGATTTAAAAGGACCGTTTACTGCCTGTAATAATATTGGAATAACATTACAAAATCCAATTATTGATGCCTTGTCATATTCTTGGTATTGGTCTGATGGCACTGATGAAGTAAATGTTGGCAATGATGAAGATTATCTTGCAACTATTCAAGGTAAGTACAAGATTTATGTGGAAGATAAAAATGGTTGTGATAGCCAAGGTTCTACTGATGTAAATATCAATATGGCTCCCGAAATTACAGTGGCAGATAATACTGTTTGTCCTGGTAATTCAGGGTTGTTTAATGGACCTACAGATCAGCCATATCAATATTTATGGAGTGAAGGATCTAATGCATCTACTTTTACAACGAGTGTTCCTGGTCAGTATTCACTTACAGTTACCGATAATAACGGGTGTGTTGGAATGACGGAATTTACCTTAACAAATTATAGTCCTGTAGCATTTGATTTAGGTGATGATAAAGAGTTATGCGCCGGAGATGAATTAGTTCTACAAGCTAGTAATGCTCATACTAATTATTCGTGGTATTTTAATAATCAAACAGAATCTACACCTTCGGTAGAAAGTATATTTACAGTATCGAATGTGCAACTTGGCAACATTGGTACTTATAAAGCTATTGCTAATGATCTTAATGGTTGTCCAGTGGAAGATGAGGTTGATGTATTAGTTCATGATATTCCAGTACCTGAATTGAGTGCATCTAAATATTTATGTTCCGGAGAATCTGTTGACCTTAATGCTTCGCTTGGTTTTGACCAGTTTAGTTGGAGCAAAGACGGAGTATCAATGGGACAGTTTGATAATATGTCAACCATTTCAGTTACCGAAGGAGGTGCATACACGGTTGAAGTTGAATTGTATGGTTGTAGTAAATCAAATACACTTGATATTGAAAAGTATGCTTTACCAAGTGTAAAATTACCTGATGATTTTGCTATATGCCCTGGTTCACCATCTTCTTTCGGAATAGATAGCTATACTAAAGGGAGTGAGGAGAATGTATTTGATTATCTATACTGGAATAATGAAAGTAATCAGCGCTATGGATCGTGGCAAACTGCCCGATGTCAGGTTCCCGGTATTGGTGATTATTCCGTTACAGTGGTTGATACCTTAGGGTGTGTGGCAACAGATGATATTTCAATTACCGAGCATGAAGTTACTCCACTTACCTTGCCAGAGACTTTTACAAATTGTGATAATGCAGGCCAGTTACTTTCGGTTGAAGAAGTAAATTACAGAACTTACACTTGGAGTAAACTTACTTATCAAGATGATACTCAATTAGCGACAGATGAAGATTATTTGGTAGAAGAGGCAGGTAGTTATCGATTAACACTTACCGATGAGCACGGATGTGTCAAAGATGCTACTACTGTTGTAATCCTTAATCCATCACCAGATGTTGATTTGGGTGATGATAGAATGATGTGTGATCAGGATTATTTATTCATCACACCAGGAGATAATTATGTGAGTTATAAATGGAATGATGATGCATCTTTAAATACCAATCAATTAAAAGTGACATCTGCTGGTAAGTACAAAGTGGAGGTAGCTAATGTATATGGTTGTGTGGATGCTGACTCTACAAATATTACTGTATTGGAATTGCCACACCTTGATTTAGGTCCTGATGTTTCAGAATGTCCTGGAGTAATGCATACCGTAGTTGCACCTGCTGGATTTGAATCTTATCTATGGTCAAATGGATCAGTTGATCAAACTGTTTTGCTTGCAGGAGGCTCACATAATCTAAAAGTAACAGATGCTAATGGTTGTAGTAGTATCGATACTATTAATGTTAATTATTATGCTTCTCCGGTGGTTGACTTAGGAGAAGACGAATATATCTGTCCTGTTGAAGGTTCAATAGAATTAGATGCTGGCGAATTTAGTACATATCAATGGCAAAATGGTTTGCAAACGCGTTCTATAATGGCTGAAATGGCTGATACTGTTAATGTAGTATCGGTAATTGATGAAAATGGATGTAGAGGATTTGATACCAAAGTGGTCAGATATCTGGAAAGTGAAGACTTGGAGTTATTAAACGACACATCTATATGTAGTTCTGATTCTTTGATGTTGGAAGTAGACTGGGATTTAAATAATATAGTTTGGAGTACCGGAGAACACTACCCCGAAATATGGATAAAAGAAGCAGGTGAATATTGGGTAAATGCCGATGATGGTTGTTTTATAATGGCTGATACTATGCAAATGGTGGTGGTGCCAACTCCAATGGTTGCAAGTTTAGACACCAGTATTTATGCGCAGGTTGTATTGTATGTCGAAGGTGGCACAGAACCTTATGAATATTCAATCAATGATGAGAGTTACCAAGAGAAGAATGTATTTTCAGATCTTGCAGACGGAGAGCATATACTAAATGTAATTGATGTTAATGGTTGCATGGCAACCGATACGGTGAATATCAATAATTACCTGGATATTAATATTCCTAAGTTTTTTACTCCTAATGGAGATGGATATAACGATACCTGGGAGATTGAAGGTTTGGATAGGTTACCCGATAGTGAGATACGAATATATGATCGTTACGGAAAATTGCTAATCAAATACCTTGCGAGCGACCCGGGATGGGATGGTAAATATTTGGGCAAACCGGTCCGATCAGATGATTATTGGTATGTAATAGAATTGATACCCGTAAATAAATTATTGAAAGGAAATGTAAGTATAGTTCGATGAAGTATTGGGTGTCATTATTAGTAATACTGATGTTGACTTTTTGGGGAGCATCAGCGCAAAAATATTATCTGACTAATCAGTATGTATATGATTTGTTTCAGATGAATCCATCTGCTGCTGCTTTTCAAAAAAATTGTATAACCATAAATGGTTTTTATCAGAAACAATGGTTTGGAACCGATATGTCTCCATCAACTCAAATTGTAAGTTTTCAAGCACCTGTAACAGGTCAATTGGGTTCTGGTACATATGTTTATAATGACCAGAATGGATATCATCGCGAGTTTGGTCTAAATCAGGCATTTTCTTACGAAATATTATTACTCAAAAAAAGAAAAAAGGTGATGACTCTTTCTTTTGGTTTAGCATTTGTTTTAGAGCAGTCATCGGTTGATCAACGAGATTTTGTTGGTGATGGTATCTATGATCCGGCTATTCCTGGTGCTGGTGAGAATGGATTTGGATTTAATGCCAGTACTGGAGTATTGTTAAAATATAACGATATTCATGTTGGATTTGCTATAACAGATATTCTTCCTGAAAATAATCCTTTGTATCAATCTGTTTATGAGCCTTCCAGAGTTGCAGATATGCAGTTTCATGCAGGGGGTAGTTTTAAGGTTGCAGATCGAGACTTATATCTTGAACCTCTCTTTATGTTTCGGAAAAACACATTGACGGATAGCAGAATGGATATGAATGTTAAAATATATATGCCAACTCCTAATCCCGATTGGTCTGTTTGGGGATTATTGGCATACAGACACACTGCCGATAGCGAATTGGGAAAAAGTTTAGGTATGGCTGTTACAGGAGGAGTCGTTTATCAGCAGTTTAGTATTGGTTTAGAATATCAATTGGGTTTAACACAGGCACAACTCGATTATGGAAGCAATTATCAATTAGTATGTAGTTATAGAATTTGCCGTAATAAAAAGGCTAAAGCAATACCTTGTTCAAAAATTCGCAATAGTAAAAAGTATAACTACAAATTCCTGGGCTACTAGTATTCACGCACTTATCTAAGCTTGAAAAAATATTCATGATATCTTCTTTTTAATCATGGGATAAGCCTATTTATCGTAAAAAGTTTTTAAAAAATGTAACTAAAGCAAAAACTTTTCTATCCAGGCCCCGTATTAAACTATAACACATCCAACTGCCGATATGTTAGTTTAAGTTTGAGAGTGGGAAGGTAAACATATTTGCAAGTAAATATTAACTGAATTTGACATTGTCTTTATAGGCAGTGCTGTAATGTAGTATGTTTATATTTTAGCTTATGAAAAGACTTCTACTCATTAGTTATTTGAGCTCTTTGTTATTTAGCATGAGCTTAATCGTAAATGCACAAGTTGGTAAGGAGTTTTGGTTTGTAGCTCCGGAAGTAACTGATCAGCATGGCGACGAACCTGTGGTATTACGTTTTACTACTTTTGCAAATCCTGCAACCATAACTATTTCAATGCCCTCAAATTCAGGTTTCTCAGATGTGGTATTGAATTACGGTAAGTATACCCACGATAATTATGTACTTAATAAACATGACGTTGAAAATTATCCAGCCGATGCAATTAATAATAAAGGTATATTAATTACTTCAACAGAAGATATTTCGGTTTACTATGAGGTGGCTGATGATGGTAACCCTGATAAATTTACCCTTAAGGGCTATAACGCTTTGGGGTTAGATTTTATGGTGCCATCACAAAATTTATTCGCTAACTGGCCATATGCTAATAATGATGCAAATGAAAAAGCAGATATAGTTGCAACTGAAGATAATACCGAGATTTCTATTATTCCTTCAGTAGATATTACCGGACATAAAGCCGGCGAAGAATATACAATAACATTAAACCGAGCTCAAACATATTGTATCGAATGTCGTGATATTTCACCTGGAGGTTCTCTGGCAGGCACAAAAATTAATGCGAATAAAAGAATTGCGGTTACAATTTCTGATGATTCCATATATGAACTAGAAAAATATGATCATCCGCGAGATTTAATTGGAGACCAGTTGATACCTATTAGTGTGATTGGATATTCTTATGTGGTGGTAAATACCAGTAAAGCTCCAAATTCAAATAATCATCAAAACAATATTAATAAAATTTTCATCATGGCCGTGGAAGACAATACACATGTATTTGTCAATAACACCGTTCAAGTGGCAACAACCATTGATGCAGGAGAATTATATAGTTTCGATTTATCAAGTCAGAATGCTTATATAACTTCTCCTAAACCCATTTATGTATATCAGGTAGCAGGATTGGTTAATGCCGATGCTAATAATAAAGGAAATGAGTTTGGTAGTGCTATTTTACCTTCTATTGATTGTACCGGATCCCGAAGTGTTTCGTTTACCAGAAATTATACTCGTGATTTTTGGATTAATATTGTGGCCGAAGAAGATGTGGCTAAAGCTTTAATAGTTAGAGATAAAGATGGGAATGATATTACATCAACTACACCTCTTGTTGCTAATAATATGTGGAATGTGGTTAATATGCAAGGGATTAATGAGAAATGGAAAACCATCGCTGCTAATTTCGATATGTTGAATACATCTGAAGTGTATACGATTGAATTACCCGATAATGTTGATGGTTTGTTTCATTTAAGTATTCTTGATGAGAACGATCCAAGCACAGGGGCAGGAAGTGTAAGCTATGGTTATTTTTCATCTTTTAATAATTTCTGGGTTGATGGTCCTTCTCAAGCATGTTATGGTGAAAAGGTTGCCTTAAGTGCAAGAACTGATATGGAAAATTATAAATGGTATTCGCTGGCTACCGGCAGTGATATCCTTTCAGAAGATCCAACTTTTTATGTTAGTGAGTCAGGTACTTATTGGGTAGAAGCAGAAGTAAAATATGCTGGTTGTACTCAAACAGATAGTATTGTAGTTGATTTTAATGCACCTGAAATTGATTTAGGTAATGATACAATCGTTTGCCCGGGCGAAACGGTAACCTTTGATGCTGGTTCTGGTTTTTCTTCGTATGCGTGGAGTAATGGTGCAACTGGATCGTCTACTCAGGTAACAGCCTCAGAAGGTTCTACCATTGCAATTTCAGTAGAAGTAAGCGATAATATTGGCTGTTTAGCTAATGATGAAGCAATAGTGGAGTCTTTTGTAGTTCCTGAGATTACTCTTAATACAACTACTGTATGTATAGGAGCTTCTGTGGTTAATACAAGCGATTTCGATCGTTATGAATGGGTTCTTAATGGAGGAGTGTTAAATACCGATCCATCGCAGAACTATATTATTCCGGAAGCTTCTGGTAGTTACACGTTAACCGCCTGGACTCTTGATGGGTGTTCAGTTTCTGAAACATTCCAAATTACCGTAAATGATTTACCGGTTTTTGAATTAGAAGATGCGGTTGTTTGTTCAGGCAACGATTATACTTTTGAAGGTCCAACAGGCAATGGTTATTCCTACTTGTGGAATAATGGTTCAAACGGTAGTAGTTTGTCTGTAACAAATGATGGAATTTATAGCTTACAAGTTACCGATGACAATGGTTGTATAGCTTCTGATGATGCCTCTTTGCAATTTGTTATGCCGGTTCCAATCGATTTAGGTCCGGATAGGGCAGAGTGTGCTGGTATTACCTTAAGCATTAGTAATAGTTCTGATTATTCTAATTATGAGTGGACTTGGGATGATGGCTCAACAGTACACAATTTAAATCCAACGCCTGAATATGAATTAAAAATTGAAGAAGGAAAGGTGTCGAATAGTGGAGTGTACCATTTGCAAGTAATAGATATGAATGGTTGTGAGGTTGAAGACGAAGTAAAGATTGATTTCTATGATACGGATCCTCCTGTATTATACACCACTCAGAATCTATGTGAAGGACAAGAAATTGAAATTATTGCATCCTCGGGTTATGATAGTTATAGTTGGTCTCATGATGGTACTTCATTAAGTCAGTTGCCATCCGATCAGAATATAATTCAGGTAAGTGATGGCGGATTATATATTGTAGAGGCTGAATATAAAGGTTGCGTTAAGTTTAATGAGATTACAGTAGATGAATATTTAGCTCCTCAAATAAAGTTATCCGATCTGAACTCTATGTGCGAAGAAGGACAAGAAGTTCTGACTATTCAAAACTACCTCCAATCAGTCCCTGAAAATGTGTTTGATTATTTATATTGGAATGATGCAAATAATCAGCGTTATAGTGATTGGACAACAGCTCAGTTCATAGTTAGTTCAGCGGGAATCTATAGTGTCACAGCTGTTGATGCATTAGGATGTGTTGCAAAAGATGATGTTACCATTACCTATTATCAACCAACAGAAATTAATTTAGGCGGTCCATATGAAGAATGTAAAAGTACGGGTGTTCTATTGCAGAATCCGGTTTCGACAGCACAGGGGTATACCTGGAATTATTTAAGTGCTGATGGGGAAGAGGTTAAATCCACCGATGCTGATTATTTAGCATTAAAATCAGGTACCTATAAATTAAATATAACGGATAAAAACGGTTGTGATGCTACCGGTAATGTTGTAGTAACGGTTCATCCGGAACCAACTCTTGATTTAGGGCCCGATCAGCAAATATGCATTGGAGAATACATCGAAGTTGCAACCAGTTCTGATTATGCAATTTATAGGTGGAATGACAATCCATTATTAAATACTAATAAGTTATACCTCGATGCAAGTGGAAACTATAAACTTCAGGTAACTAATTCTTTTGGTTGTTCTGCTCAGGATGAGATTAATATAATAGTGAATCATCGACCTAAGGTTAGTATCCAGGATGAATGGGTTTGTCCTTTTGAAATCGTGGATCTGCAAGTTGATAATTTAAATGGGGGCACTTATTCATATCTGTGGTCAACAGGCGAAACAAACAACTTCATTAGTGCTGATAGAGAGGGAATTTATTCTGCAACAGTATCGTCAGGCAATGGATGTGATACAACTGTTCAGGCGTCAGTTCGTTGGCGAAGGTCTCCAAATGTTTCTTTGGGTGTTGATGAGTTTATATGCCCTCTGGATGGAATGCCGATAATAACTGCAGAGGGAGGTCCTTTTCAAAGTTATTTATGGCATAATCAACAAACAACTCCATCCATCGAAGCAAATCTGGTAGATACAGTTAATTGGGTAGTGGTAACAGATGAATTTGGATGTACAGGATATGATACCAAGTTAGTTAAACAATTTGCCGAACCTAAGCTGGAGTTACTAAACGATAGCATGGTTTGTAACTTCGATTCTTTACTAATAGGAGTTGACCATGATTTATATGTTCTTGAATGGAGCACAGGACAGCATGAAGCTGAAATATGGTTGAAAAATGCCGGAGAGTATTGGGTTAGTGTTTCTGATGGTTGCCATATTATTAAAGACACCATGCAGCTCGAAGTGTATCCAACACCTGTTGTTGCTAGCTTAGATACCAGTATTTATGCCCAAGTAGTATTGTATGCCAACGGCGGTACTCAACCTTATCTGTATGCAATAAACAATGGTTCTTTGGGTGAATCCAATGTGTTTAGCAATCTCGCTAATGGTGAACATATTTTATGTGTTGAAGATGCTAATGGATGTATGTCGTTGGATACCGTTAATATTTATAACTATCTCGATATTGATATTCCTAAGTTTTTTACTCCTAATGATGATGGATATAATGATACTTGGGTTATTGAAGGTTTAGATCGACTTCCGGATAGCGAAATCCGAATTTATGATAGATATGGAAAATTACTAATAAAATACAAAGCCTCTGATCCGGGTTGGGATGGTAAATATCTAGGTAAACCAATGAAATCAGATGACTATTGGTATGTGATTGAATTACACCCAACGGGGAAATATATTAAAGGTAATTTAACCTTAAAACGATGAAGAAACTACTCTCAATAGTATTAGGCCTTACCATTACCCTAACTGTGGTTAATGCACAAAAATACTATCTGACAAATCAGTATATATATGATCTGTTTCAGGTGAATCCATCAGCAGCTGCTTTTCAGAAGAATTGCATTACTATAAATGGTTTCTATCAGAAACAGTGGTTTGGAACAGAATTAGCTCCTACTACTCAAATATTGAGTTTTCAAATGCCTGTAACAGGTCAAATGGGCTCAGGAACCTATGTTTATAATGACAGGAATGGTAATTATAAAGAGATGGGACTAAATCAGGCTTTCTCATATGAGATATTATTACTAAAAAAGCGAAAAAAGGTGATGACGCTTTCTTTCGGATTATCATTTCTATTGGAACAAACTTCACTTGATATGTCAAATCTGGTAGATGGAGGTGTTTTTGATCCTATTATAACCGGAGCAGGCGAAAATGGTTTTGGTGTAAATGCCAGTACGGGAGTAGTCTTAAAATACAATGAAATGCACATTGGTTTTGCAATGACTAATCTATTGCCGGAAAATAATCCAATGTATAATTCAATATACGAACCCAAAAGGGTTTTGGATTATAACTTGCATGCAGGTGGAAGTTTTAAAGTGGCAGACAGAGATATGTACTTGGAACCAACTTTTATGCTTCGTAAAAACATATTAAATGATAGTAGATTAGACTTAAACTTAAAAGCATACCTGCCAACACCCAATCCCGATTGGGCTATTTGGGGATTAGTGGCATACAGGCATACGGTCGACAGTCAGTTTGGTAAGAGTTTAGGAGCAGCTGTTACAGGTGGAGTCGTTTATCAGCAGTTTAGTCTTGGTTTAGAGTATCAGCTTGGGTTAACTACTGCACAGCTCGATTATGGTAGTAATTATCAATTAATACTCAGTTATCGTATTTGTCGTGATAAAAGTAAAGGGGCTATCCCTTGTTCTAAAATCCGACACAATAAAAAATCAAATTATCAGTTTATAGGTTATTAGAGAACTGACACTTGCCCAATTCATAAAAAGATAAAGCTTCAGCTTATTCAACAAATATTTTGTGAAGATAGGCTGAAATATTATGTTTGTTGTACAAAACACTTAAACTATCTTGTGAAGGGGCACATTAAAATACATCTCTTATTAATTGTCTTTTTTATTTTTGGGCTATCATTGTCTGCACAAAATAATGATGAAGAAAATCTGAATGTAAGCACATTAGCAGACTATACTGTTGTTGCCTACAACGATTTTGCCATTGTAAATGAAAGTCAGACAGTAAGTGTTAACGTTCTGAATAATGATCTGGGATTAAACAATGGCGTTGGTTCATTAGCTATCGATACAGAACCGCAACATGGTATAGTTAGCGTCAATGAAGATAATACTATCCAGTATACTCCGGAGCCAGGATACCATGGTACCGATCAATTTATTTATCAAGTTTGTAATACAAATGGGTCGTGTGATGTAGCTCGTGTTGACGTGCGTATTGAAGATGTAGATTATGTTCCAGTTGCCGTTAACGATACAGTGGTATATAAACACGGTACAGATCCTGTTTATAATATTCTCGAAAATGATACTATTATTGGCGACTTTCCATTTACTGTATCTATTATGCAGGATTTTACCGAAGGTGAATCCTATTTAAACGAAAATAATGAATTAGTGCCTGTTTTTCCTCGTAATTTTGGAGGAATAGATTCTTTACAATATTCTCTTTGTGATGCTGATAATGATTGCGATGAAGCCTGGGTGTTTATCGATGTCCAGTATGATGGAGAATCTGATTTTTATATACCCAATGGCTTTTCGCCTAATGGAGATGGTTTCAACGATACGTTTTATGTTCCCGACTTTCGTATGTTTACCAATATGCAATTAACTGTTTTTAACGAGTGGGGACAAACAGTATATAGTAACAGTAATTATCAAAATAATTGGGATGGAGCAGCTAATACGGGTTCATTAAAAGGAAAGCCTGTTCCAAGTGGCACCTATTATTATGTATTTACTATTTCAGGCATTAGTAAGCCATTAACCGGATACATCTATTTAAGCAGATAAATGAGTAAAAAAACATACATACTATTTCTGCTTTGTATTCTTTCGGCGAAAGTGATGGCTCAACTCGAGCCTTTGTCTACCCAATATATGCATTCGCAATTAATGATTAATCCGGGTTATGCCGGGGTTCGAAATGCATTTTCGGTTAATTTAATGGCGCGGCATCAGTGGATGGGCTTAGACGGGGCACCGGTAAATTATAATGTATCCATTCACTCTCCATTAAATAAATCAATGGTTTCGTTAGGTGGTGCATTAAATTCTTATCAGGTGGGGCCTGTTCAAAATAATAGGTTTAATTTTTATTATTCCTATTTGGTGCGTCTACGCTATAATATGTTTTTGTCGATGGGGGTTACTGCCATCGCCAATCATTATGGTTTTAAAGGGGATGATTGGAAGGTGATTGATCCTGAAGATCCTAATTTCGTGGGGGCTTCGCAAAATAGTTTTAAGCCAAATGTGGGAGCTGGAGCGTTTTTATATACTCCTAATTTTTATTTCGGATTTTCGGTACCTCAGGTAATCGATTCGTATTTTAAAAGTAAAGATTCTGATCAAATCATTTCAGAAGTTAAACGTCATTATTATATCTCAACCGGATATGGTTTTTCCATTAATAAAGAGTTCTATTTAAAACCATCGACCTTGGCACGTTTTATCGAAAATGGCATGTATAGTATTGATGCCAATGTACAATTGTTGTATAAAGAGCTTTTCTCCGTTGGAGTATCCTATAGAATTAATACTGCTGTTGCATTTGTTGGGGGCTTTCGTATAAGTGATTATGTAAGTATGCATTATTCATACGATTTATCAACCGCTCCTGAGGGTATTTCCAAAGGAAGCCATGAGATTACATTAAGTTTTGATTCAAATAAAATGCTGAGAAGAAATCGGGACAGAATGTTTCGGAAGAAGAGAAAGAAGCTGGATGAGGATGGAGGTGCCATGCGCTCTATCAGGTATTTTTAGCATTCAATAAAACGTTTCCCATTGCCTGAGTGCTTAATTTCCTTTTCCAATCCATATATTTTACTGTAACTCTTGATTATTTGCCCTCTAATGTTCATTATTTGAATGTAATCTGCCATTATGGCATTGTAACCATTTATTATTTGAATGTAACCTGACATTATTTATATGTATCAACCTGTTATTTGGCTTTGATGCATTGTTATTTGATTGTTGCGCCTATTATTTAACTGTGAATGGCCATTATTTTAGTGGGTGTATGATTTATGCAATTGTATTTACAGCTTATTTTAATTGCAAAAAAAAGCCTCCCGTTTGGGAGGCTTTTTAATATATATGGAATTTCAATTATTTTACTGAATCCATGTATTGAATTAATTCACATACTTTAGCTGAATAACCCATTTCGTTGTCATACCAAGATACAACTTTTACGAAAGTATCAGTTAAAGCGATACCAGCTTCAGCGTCGAAGATAGAAGTTCTAGTGTCACCTAAGAAGTCGTTAGAAACAACAGCATCTTCAGTGTATCCTAAAATACCTTTCAATTCGTTTTCAGAAGCAGCTTTCATTGCAGCTTTGATATCATCGTAAGAAGCAGCTTTAGCTAAGTTTACAGTAAGGTCAACAACTGAAACGTCTGGAGTTGGTACACGGAAAGCCATACCAGTTAATTTACCATTCAATTCAGGAATTACTTTACCTACAGCTTTAGCAGCACCAGTAGATGAAGGAATAATGTTTTGGCTAGCACCACGTCCACCTCTCCAGTCTTTCATAGAAGGACCGTCAACAGTTTTTTGAGTTGCAGTAGTAGCGTGAACAGTAGTCATCAAACCGTCAACAATACCGAAGTTATCGTTTAATACTTTAGCGATAGGAGCTAAACAGTTTGTAGTACATGAAGCGTTAGAAACGAAGTTCATGTCGTTAGTGTAAGATGAATTGTTTACACCCATAACGAACATTGGAGTATCGTCTTTAGAAGGAGCAGACATTACAACTTTTTTAGCACCAGCGTCTAAGTGACCTTGAGCTTTTTCTTTAGTTAAGAACAAACCAGTTGACTCAACTACATACTCAGCGCTTACAGCACCCCAGTTAATGTCAGCAGGGTTTCTTTCAGCAGTAACACGGATTTCGTCACCGTTAACGATTAATTTACCGTCTTTTACTTCAACAGTACCGTCGAATCGGCCGTGAGTTGAATCATATTTCAACATGTAAGCCATGTAATCTACATCGATCAAATCGTTGATAGCAACAACTTGAATAGTTCCTTTAGCTACAGCTTGACGGAAAACGAAACGTCCGATACGGCCGAAACCGTTAATACCAATCTTGATTTTTGACATTTTATTGCTTTTTTAAGAATTGTTTTAATAAGGTCTTCAAAAATGCAATGCAAAAGTAAGAATTCATTATCAATTCTTCAAGAAATATGAAAATGAATTTTTTAAATATGTTTTAAGAAAGCTTAAAGAGTGAATAAAAGTGTGATGAGGCTTGATGTCTGAATTTTAAACACAAAAAAGCAACATAATAAAGTTGAATGCACTTTATTATATTGCTCTTATAATGTTTTTACCTGTATGAAAAGATTAAGCTCTTTCGGCAGGTTGTTCAGTAGGTGCTTGGCTGTATGCTGGGCAATCTTGTGTACTTCTGCAAGAACTCATTCCAATGGTTGCAACAAATATAACAGCGGCAAATAACAAAATCTTTTTCATCTTTTATATCTTTTACTTGTCTGTAAAAATAGGAGAATATTAATGAACTCCAAAATCTTTAATCTATTTGTGTAAAACGCAAGTATTCGCGTTAAGTTTCATTTTTTTTAAACAACTTGGGTAATGTAAGATTTTGGGGTGCGAAAGGCTTTAATTGTTCGATGAACGAAAATACAATGCAATAAAAAAGCCCGTTAAACGGGCTTAATATTATTCATCATCTGAGCTGGCTCGTTGGGGCCATTTGATGGTATCATCATCCACAAATTCAGGTCCAATCTGAATGGTTGTCAATGTACCCTCTTCGAACCAGATGTTTATATTTTCTTTCTCAAAGATATATTGCTGCATATCTTCAAGTCCTTCTTCATCAATATCCTCAACTTCATATTCACCCATGTCAAGGTTTTCTAAAGCGGCTAAAAAATCTTCTTTTGACATACCCGGCTTAATTACTTTATGCAGGATAAAATTTTCGTTTTCAAACGAAATTTCTACCAATCGGTAATCTTCTTCACTGTCAAAAGACATAGAAAGACCAAGCTCGTCGTAATATAATACGGTTGCTTTTCCTCCTTCGCCATAGTTTTGAACTTCTGTTTCATCAGGATCACCAATGTTGCTGGAAACTTCGTGTTCTTCCATTCCAAATTTAATGCTGCCGAATCCTATGAACGGCAAGATGGCTTTTGTTGTCATTTTTAATTTAAAAAGTATTAATGATTTACACGGTAAATATAGAAAACCAGAAGAATAATATCTAATGTAAAACAAAAAAAATCACACTTTATTTATGATGAGGAATTAAAATGTTAAATAATAGTTTTTTAATTCTTTATTGTGTTATTCTTAAAATCATTATTGCAATATGTTATAGACTTGTAATTATTTGTATTAAGGTTGATAAAAGAGATTTTTTGAACTTGTTTATAGTTTGTAACTAAGCTTAATGGGCAATTTGTATTGAAATACTACATAAATAGGTTTTATACTATAAAAATAGTACTATATTTGTAGTAGTTAATTAATGAGTTAGATTATATGGAGATAAAACAATTAACAAAGGCCGAAGAAGAAGTAATGCAAATACTTTGGAAAATAGGAGAAGGTACTGTTAAGGATATTTTGGAAGGATTTATTGAGAAACAACCAGCCTATACTACAGTAGCTACTGTTTTAAAAGTACTTAAGAAGAAAGAAGTAGTTGATAATAAAGCTGTGGGTAATACTTATATATATGTACCCTTGGTAAGTAAAGAAGATTATTCGTCGTACCAGATGAAGCATCTTTTAAATAATTATTTTGGAGGAAGTTTTAAGCGATTCGCTACTTTTTTTGCAAAGGATAATAATATCGATTTGGATGAGTTGGAGTATCTTTTAAAAGAGAGTAAATCAGATAATAAACCTAAAGTGTAAACGATGGATTTACTAAGCTATTTTACCCGCTCAATCAGTATCCTGCTGGCTTTTGTTTTATTGTATTTGTTAGCTTTTCGTAAAGACGGACATTTTACCCTATACCGGATATTCCTCTTTGCAGGATTGGTTTCTACTCTTTTTCTTCCTTTGATTGAGATAAGTTATACTGTTGTAATTCAATCTATGGGTAATGATCATGTTTATAAAGAAGTTGCAGAGCCAGTTATTACAGTTTCATCAGCAATGGTAGAACATCAATCCTCTTTTAACTGGATGGCTTTACTTTCTGTTGTTTACCTGATTGGAGTTGGAGTTATGGGAGGGCGAATGATTTGGGGTGTAATTAGAATTTTACGCTTGATAAGAATTAGTGATAGAATAGTAATTAAAGGTGTAAGTCATTATGTAAGTAAGCAAATAAACGAACCATTCACTTTTGGACATTTTATATTCTTAGATGATGAGTCTTATTTTGATGAGATCAACTCTGAAATTTTAGCACACGAAAATATTCATCTAAAGCAAAATCATTGGATTGATGTTATGTTGAGTGAGATTTTAATCATTGTTCAGTGGTTCAATCCTTTATCTTGGTATTATGGACGCTTAGTTAAGCAAAATCTTGAATTTTTAGCGGATCGCGGAGTTTTACGTCAAGGTTATTCAATCGAAAAATACATACAATCAATAATTTGTGTAACAATGGGAGCGGAAGCGTCAGTGCTAGCCAATCACTTCCGGTTCTCCCAAAATAAACGACGACTAAAAATGATGAAAAATGTTAGAAAATCCAAATGGAGACAGCTCAAACTGCTGTTGACATTACCTCTGATAGGAGGCTTTTTATGGGCTTTTAGTGAACCTGTTTATAAAATAAATGGAACTCAAAGTCAATATGGAAAAACGAATGTGCAAAATGATAGTAAATCATTTGTAATTAATGGTTATGTTGGAGTATCAGATACTATGATGGTGCGAGATCCGAACACCATGCAGTTTGTTGAACGAATTGTAGAAGCAGCTTCTCCATTACACGGAACTAGTGTTGTAATTAAAGGGACTACCAAGGGAGCAATTGCCGATAGTAATGGAGAGTTTAAACTGGAAGTTAGCAAGGGAGATGTGCTTGTTTTTTCTTTTGTTGGATTTAAAACTGAGGAAAGAAAGGTGGAAGAAGGAAAAGAAATTACTGTAGCATTACAACCGGCTTCTTATGCTATTGATCCAAGTCCTTTTAGAGAGAAGTATAAAGGCAAATTATTGCCACCACCGCCACCACCAGCTCCTAAAAGTAAGAAAAAGGAACTAGCTCCACCACCACCTCCTCCAACAGAAGATGATGAGCCTGTATTTTTTATTGTTGAGGATTTACCAAAATATAACGGTGGTATAGAAATATATGCTGCAAATTTGTATAGTAGTATAACTCAGGCCAAAGAAAAACAAGAATTAAAAGGAGTTGTAAAAGTTAAGTTTGTGATAAATGCAAAAGGCGATGTAGTTGACGTAAACGCAATCGGGAAGAAGGGAAATGAAGCTGAAGTAGCAGAAAAGATTGTTGCCGGTTTAAATAATTGGATTCCAGGTAAACAAAGGGGTAAGCCTATTGCATGTACAATGGTAGTTCCAGTAGAATTTGATTAGATCCGAATAATTCTTTTAGGTTATACGATTAAAATAATAACATTCTTAATGTTCCCCAAGGGTATCTTTGGGGAATTTTTTTTCGTTGTATGTTTCGATTTTTACTTTTCGATATTTGTGCATTCTTTATATTTTACTTTCATAGTTCTACTTTTTATATAGTACTTATGGAACTGTTATTTGTAATACTTCCGTACATAATTTTGCTCAACATCGGTAAGCAATCGTGTTTGCATAGAAGTAAAGTCATAATAAACACATATTAAACTCGAAGTAAATTCATATTAAATTCGATTTTAATCGACTTTATTATGACTAAAATAAGAATTAACTATGATTTATAACTGTATTTGGAATGAAGTCGTTTCGATGTTAATTACATTCTGATACCTAAACAATCCAAAGAAACAGACGTAAAGAATCTTTTGACAGTATAGGAAAGATAGTAGCTTGTCAGAAGTATAACCTTCTATGTAAATTTGGTTTACAACATAGAAGGTTATTAAAAAGCTTTGTGTGTTGTATTGTCAATGCAGAGATTGAACATTTAGATAGCAATACAATTTAGCGTTTGTATATATTGTTAATCCGTCAATTAATTCAGCAGTATATCTTATTTTTGTTTATATGCTGTTTTTAGGTTCTTCAAAATGGTAAAACCTCTATCAACGTCTTCGTCGTTTACAATAATGGTAAACTCGTTAGTGGTCGAAATCACTTCCTTAATATTTACGCCTTCCCATGCAATGGCTTTTAAAATGTGATAATAAAAACCAGTAACAGCAACATTCGATGCAGGAAGCTTTAATGTAATTGCAGATAATTCTCCTTGGCGAAGCAGACATTCTTCATTAACGAAGTACTTTTCAACTAAATCTTCATAGGCTGAACTAACCACTAAGTTAGATTCAAAAACTCCACGTACCAAAGTATAAAAAACATCTTGATGCGGGCCAATTTCCTGCATTACCTTGGTATGACTGTTAAATATGGTATTACTGTTTCTAAAGGTAAAATCAGTTAGATTTGATCGAACAATAATATCGCCAAGCGATTCAAGTAGTTTCTGAAGATTTTTATTTAATGAATAATCTAACTGGGGAGTTAGGCGGTTTAAAGCCATCACTACAGCTCCTTGTTTAACAGGTTTTTCAGTTAGTTTTTCAACCATGGGCTGAATCTGACGAGCCAAAGACGAAATATTAATAAGGCCTTCGCACAGGGCTTCAATAACAAAAGGTTTTACTTTTATAACCGATTCAACTGCTTGACTAACTGTTTTCATAATGTATAAAATTATTCGGGCTTATTACACCTGTTTTACCATTGTATACGGCAAATATAGTAAAGTTAAATTATTAACATAGTGTTATAAAGAAGTTTTTTTTGTGTAAAAATTTTAGGATCGATTTTTCTTTTCCTAATTTTGATGTGAAATATTATTAGAAATTATGCAAAACTTTAATTTAACAGGTTCAATTGTGGCCATAGCCACTCCGTTTATGCCTAATGGTGAAATTGATGTTGATTCGTTTGATAAACTTATCGATTATCACCTTGAAAAGGGAACGGATGGTATTGTTGTTTGCGGTACAACAGGTGAAACTCCTGCATTAACAGGAGATGAGGATGCGTTTTTGATTGAGCGTACTGTTAAAAAAGTGGGAGGGAAAATTCCGGTTATAGCCGGGTCAGGAAGTAACTCAACTCATGAGTGTATTAAATATAGCCGTAAAGCTGAGGCAATTGGAGTTGATGCTGTTTTGGTTGTAGGACCCTATTATAATAAACCTACAGAAAAAGGGATGTATCAGCATTTTGCAGCCGTAGCCGATTCAATTGATATACCTATTATTTTGTATAATGTTCCATCGCGTACAGGCTCAAAAATTTCAGTAGATAATGCAATTAAGCTGGCTAACGATTTTGATAATATTGTTGGTATAAAAGAAGCTTCAGGTGATCTGTCTTTGATTGCAGAATTAGTTGCTAAACGTCCTGCAGGGTTTAAGATATATAGTGGTGATGATTTTTTATCAGCTTCGGCTAACTTGTTGGGTGCAGATGGTTGTATTTCGGTTGCTGCTAATATTATCCCTAAAGATTTTGCTCAATTAATGAAGGCATCAATGAGCGGTGATGTGAAACTAAGCAATGAGTTGTTTTATAAGTATCGCGCATTAATGGATTTGTTATTTATCGAATCAAATCCAATTCCGGTTAAAACGGCATTAGCTGCTATGAGCCTATTGGACGAAGAGTTCCGTTTGCCAATGTGCAGCATGGAAGAAGCTAACAAGCAATTGTTATTAGATGAGATGAAAAGACTCGAAATCATATAATGTAATTATTTTTTAGTGTTGTAATATGAGGGCTTCGTAAGGAGTCCTTTTTTTGTTTGGTAATTTCTATTTAGCGAAATATTGTCTGATTATCCGAAGGCTCTCATTGGGTTGTTCGTAAATCATATCATGCCCCGAATTAGGAACGATCTTCATGGAAGCAATAGGAAAGTACGACATATGAATCTCTTGAATATCTTTGCCAATTAGTTGGTTGCATTCGCTGGTGAGAAATAGAACTTCGTGGTTGAATTTCTGCAATCCACTCACTAAATCAATTTCGAAATTACCATTACTATTCATCCCTGTTTTCCGGATTGCCTGAGATGCTTGCATACTTAAACGCCAAAACATTTTATCGTTTGGCTGTGCTTGTTGATTACAGTAATACCTAGCCATAGGATGGTCTTTAATGTCTGTCATCCCAATAATTCGGGCCATTAGATAATCCATACCAGCCTCTTCATCTGGTCCGTCAACTTTAAGTGATTCCATAAAGGCTTTGATCATTCGCCAAACGGTAGAAATTGTCATAGGTGGCATCATTCCTTTGCTACGTTCCATAAACGTTTTTGCAGTTTCAGAGGTGAGAAAACCTGGCTCTGCTAGTACTGCCTTATTTACTTTATCCGGATGTTGAGCAATATATCCCGAAGCCAGCATTGCTCCCCAGCTATGGCCTATAAGATATACCGATCGGTTAGGACTGTAATAATCAATAATGGCATCTAAATCGCTAATGGACGATTCAAGTGTTAATTCATTAGTGGCAACACGGGGCGACAAGCCGGTTCCTCGTTGATCGTAAAAAACAATTTTGAAAGAGTCGCCTAGGGCCTTAAGCGGAAGTAAAGAACGGTAATCCTGGCCCGGGCCTCCATGAATAGCAATCACTACTTGGGCTGTATCAGGGCCAAACGATTCGGAATGGAAAATGGTTGAGTCAATTGTAATATGAGGTATTGTATTATCTTGAGCGACTGTTTTTGCCACTGAAAATTTTGGGGTGACAAAAAAGAAGGTTGTTAATAATATCATAAATACAATCAAAATTAGAACTCCAATAGTTTTACTTATTAATTTGAGACTCTTCATTGAAATTAATTCATTTAAAATTTATTCTTTGAATATATCATTTTTTTAATTTTGATGTTTGTTAAAATACAAATCTCATCAAAATGAATTTACTGGATACTTTAACTCAACGTCGTTCAATCAGAAAATATACAGATCAGGACATTGATCCAAATCTTTTAAACGAAATACTGGAAGCGGGTACACGTGCATCCACAACCGGAAATATGCAGGTGTATAGTATTATTGTAACGCGCGATTCAAAAAAGAAAGAAGAACTATCACCCTGTCATTTCAATCAACCAATGATAAAAAATGCACCTGTTACACTTACTTTTTGTGCCGATTTTAATCGATTCAATAAGTGGTGTAAATTAAGCAATGCTGAGCCAGGATATGATAATTTTCTTTCGTTTACAACTGCTGCCATTGATGCATTGTTAGTTGCGCAAACTGTTTGTATTGCAGCAGAAGCAAAAGGTTTAGGTATTTGTTATCTGGGAACAACTACTTATACCGCTGATAAAATTATAGATGTGTTGAACCTGCCATCAGGAGTAGTGCCTCTAACTACTGTAACGTTGGGTTATCCCGATGAAAAGCCGGCTCAGGTTGATCGTCTGCCTTTAGAAGCAGTAGTTCATAGCGAGACTTATAAAGATTATACTGAAGATTCTATAAGGAGCTTATACAAAACTAAAGAAGAATTAGCTGAAAATATTGCATTTGTTAATGAAAACAATAAACAAACCTTAGCTCAGGTTTTTACTGATGTGAGATATAAGAAAGCAGATAATGAACATTTTAGTTCTGTATTAATGGATGTTTTAAAAAAGCAGGGATTCATCCAATAAAGAATTTAATTAAAATTATAGATAAGGCAGGCATTTCTCAATGTTTGCCTTTCTTTTTATAACGTTGGTCAATTAATTGTTGCCTTTGGTAAACCTCCGTTTTATCTTGCTGTTGTATGTTTCTGTATTAGAGTTTTAAAAAAATAACTAGATGAGAAAAATTACAGCAGTACTTTTCGTGTTTATAATTGTAGGTAGTGTTAATGCACAATCGTTAGAGGATTATTTATCAAAGTATACACAAGAAAACGGTAAAATGTATCTTCAACCGTTTGCCGATGCTTTTTCTGCTGATTTTAACAGTGGTTTATTTCATAATGCCAGAATTCATAAAATGGGATTTCAACTATACATTGGTATTGTTAGCCAGGTGGCTGTCATTCCATCTAGTGCAAAATCTTTTATGGCTTATACCGAGAGTGATTTATTTGATCCACAAGGACCATACGAAGTTCCTACTGTTTTTGGCTCCACCGAAGGAAAAGTAGTGCCCATTGACGCTAGTGGTGGTTTATTGGAATATACCTTTCCAGCAGGTTTTGATATTGATTATGTGCCTTTAGCCATGCCACAAATAACCTTAGGTTCGGTTTATGGAACTGATATTACAGCTCGTTTTGCTTCGGTCGATATTGAAGATGCAGGTAAAGTAAAAGTTTTTGGTTGGGGCTTGAGACATAGTATAGATCAATATTTATCTGTAATACCTCTCGATTTAGCATTGGGGTACTATCATCAAACCTTTAAGGTGGGAGATTATATGGATGCTAAAACCAATGTTATTAATCTTCAGGCTAGCTATTCTGTTCCAGTAATTACTTTTTATGGTGGATTAGGTTACGAAAATAGTAATGTTGATGTTCAATATACTTATGAAGGCTCTGATGTAAATGAACTTCTTGAATCTGGCGATAAAGTAGAATTTAATATGGAAGGGGCTAATACCATGCGCTTCACGGTTGGATTAACTTTTAATTTAGGACCAGTGAAGTTACATGGAGATTATAATCTTGCTAAGCAAAATACATTTGCAGTTGGATTAGGTATTGGTATTAACGAAAAGTAAACTAAAAATTCAAATCATGATTAAAAGAGTGATATTACTGGGGGTAATTATTTTGGGGCTAAATGCCTGTGAAGAAAAAGAGGTTTCACTGTATCCTAGTTTTCAAGAGAGTGCTGTTTTTAATATTAAAACTGAAAGTTTTGAATATGCGGCGACTATTGATGCGTCTGTTATTTCGGAGGCTGTTAATGATGCAGTAGAAGATAATGAATCTATAGAAAGAGTTGTTATTGAAGGTTTGTGGTTTGAGCTAACACCAAAAGAAGATACATCTGATAAATCAATAACTCTTGATTTTGATATAAAATCATGGGATTCAGATGAGTATATTCCTGTTTTGGATGATCTTACATTTGATATAAAAAAAGGTAAGGTGCTGTTCTTAGATAAGTTAAAGGAGAATGGAGTTGCCGAGTTGAAAGATCAAATTAATGCAATTGCAAAAGGTTTGGGACAAAGAGATGTGTCATTCAAAGTTAGCGGTGAAGTGAGTCCTCAGGGAGGTGTAGTTGACGTGGAGCTAAAAGTAGTTGTGAATGCAACTGTTATTTATAAAACAGAAATTGGAATGTAAACTATTATAGAAGGATCGTACAAAATAAGGCGCGAATGCAGAAATTGTATTCGCGCTTTTATTTTTTTATTTACGATGATTATAAACAGCACTTGCCTGAGCGGTTGGCATTATTAATACATCGTTGATGTTTACATGAGAAGGACGCGTTACCATAAATTCAATGGTATCGGCAATGTCATCAGCAAGTAATGGAGTTAATCCCTTGTATACATCATCAGCTTTCTTTTGGTCGCCATGGTAACGAACTATTGAAAATTCTGTTTCAACCATTCCTGGAGCAACGGATCCAACTTTTATGTTATAGGGTAATAAATCGATGCGCATACCTTTGGTTAAAGCATCAACAGCATGTTTAGTTGAGCAGTACACATTGCCATTAGCATAAACTTCTTTACCAGCGATGGATGTAACGTTAATGATATGTCCACTTCTTTTCTCAATCATACCAGGTATAATTAATCTCGACATATTCAAGAGACCTTTGATATTGGTGTCAATCATTTGTTCCCAATCATTCCAATCGCCTTCATTTATTGGATCGGCTCCTGCAGCCAGGCCTGCATTGTTAATTAATACATCTATATCTTTCCATTCGTTAGGTAAAGATTGAATAGCTTTGTCAGTTGCTTGCTTCTCTCTAATATCAAAGCATAAAATGTGAACTTTTACTGAATAATTGCTCTCAATAGTATCTTTTAATTTTTCAAGCTTTTCTAATCTTCTTCCTGTAATTATGATGTTATAAGCCAATTTGGCAAGTTTTTTGGAAGTCGATTCACCTATTCCAGAGGTAGCTCCTGTTATTAATGCTGTTTTCATCCTTTAAAGTATTATAGATACAAAATGATTTTATTCTTTTCAAACAAACGAATTCAATCGTTAAAAAAAATGAGTGGTTACTGTTTTGTAATAATAACTGAATTCGAGGTCTAAAATTAAGTGTTTTGTTGGCAATGTGTGTTATTTTAGTTACTTTCATGATAACCAAAGCCCCAGTTTGATACACCAAAGATTAAGTATTACTTTGATTGAAAGAATTCAAAATTAACAATTATGGAAACATCTATCCCTACATTAGCTGAAGCTGAAAAATTAAATCTCACATCCAAAGAATTTGATCGAATAAAAGAAATATTAAAGCGAACGCCTAATGCATTGGAACTCGAAGTGTTTTCATTGCTTTGGTCGGAGCATGCTAGTTATAAAAACTCCCTGCATTGGTTGCAAACATTACCAACAGAAGGATCTAAGGTTATAGTTGAAGCCGGTAAAGAAAGTTCCGGTGCTATTGACATAGGTAATGGTTTAGCTTGTGTTGTAAAAATGGAATCGCATAACCATCCGTGTGCTATTCAACCACGTTTAGGTGCTCATACAGGCCTACGTATAGTAACACGTGATGTGGCATCGATGGGAGCCAAACCTGTAGCTATTTTAAATTCCTTGCGATTAGGAGATGGTAAAAGAGATACAGCCCGTTGGCTTTTTAGCGAAATATCCAAAGGTATGTGTGAATTTGAGCAGGGGTATAAAGTGCCTATTATCGGAGGAGAAACTTATTTTTCTAAGGGATATAACTCAAGTCCGGTAGTTAACAATTTTGCAGTTGGAGTAGTTGATAGTGGTAAAATTCTTAAAGGTTTAGCAAAAGGAAGGGGTAATGTTATTTTGGTGTTGGGTGCACCTACTGGAAAAGATGGAGTTGATGAAGATATTTTCACCCCCGATCCTATGGTAAAAGTTGACACCAAGCCTGTTTCAATTAAATTGTTAATGGATGTTTCTTACGAAAAACAATTGCAAAAAGCTATTTATCAGCTTAATGATGAAGGTTTATTGGTAGGTGCAGAGAATATAGCCGCTCAGGGTATCATAGGAGCTACTTGCGAAATGGCAGCTCGTGGTAAATCTGGAATTAAACTACATCTTGATCAAGTACCCAATCGAGATGATGAATTAACTGTGCGAGATGCAATGATGGCCCAAACGTGGTCGAGAATGCTGGTTTGTGCTAAGCAAAATGATATAGAACGAATTAAAGAAATAGCAAATGCTTATTCCTTAGCGGTTGGGGTTATTGGAGAAGTGATTGAAAGTGACGATGTAGAATGTTATTTTAAAGATGAATTAAAAGCGTCGATACCATATAATTTTGTTGGGTTAGCAGGAGGTGCTCCCGTTTATGATCCTGAATATGTATCTGATAGTCTGGAGGCGACTGACATTAAATTAGATCAGTTTGACGAGCCGGATCATTATCCTGATGTGGTAAAAGTAATGATGCAAAATTTAAATGTGGTTTCAAAAAGATGGATGACCGATAAGTTTGATCAATCGCTTAGTTCGGATGGTGATTATTTTAAATACCCTTCAGATGCCATGTATGTCGATTTAGAAGGGAAAGATCAGGCGTTAACGATAAGTATCGATTGTAACTCTGGTTATATGACAAGTGATCCATTTATAGGGGCTCAGATTGCTGTTGCTGAAGCTTGCCGCAATATTGTTTGTGGCGGAGGTATTCCGCTTGGGGTCTCAGATTGTTTAAACTTCGGAAATCCTAATGATAAAAATATTTATGGAACATTTATTAATAGTATTAAAGGTATATCAAAAGCATGTAAAGATTTTGATGTTCCAGTACTTAGTGGTAATGTGAGCTTTTTTAATCAGCGATCAGAAGAAGGGCAATTGAAACCTATTACGCCAACACCCGTAGTAGGCATGGTTGGTTTGCTTGAAAGTAAGCATAATCATACTACTTTATCGTTCCGTCACAAAGGTGATATGATATTTTTAGTAGGAAAATCGAAGAATGATGTTAATTCATCTGAATTTGCGACTTCTATACTTAATATCAAGCAATCGGTTCCGCCATTTTATGATGTGGAAGAAGAAAAAGAGTTACAAACTGCTGTTTCGGGAATGATTAGAAAAGGATTAGTTCGGTCGGTTCATGATGTTTCAAACGGAGGGTTGTTTTTTACTTTATTAGAATGTGGAATACCGTTGGAATTTGGTTTTGATATTACCTCTGATGCAGAAATTCGTAAAGAGGCATTCTTGTTTGGAGAGGCGCAAAGTAGAGTAGTTGTTTCTGTTTCGCAGGAAAAACAAGATGATTTTGTTGATTTCATGATTGAAGCAGGCGTTCCTTTTTCTATTTTGGGCCACGTTACAAAAGGTGAGGTTAGAATTGATGATGAATCATTTGGTTTTATTGAAGAATTAAAAGAAACCTTTGAAAAAAGATTAGGTATCTGGGTTGAAGAGTAAATAATATAGAGTTATATAAAAGATGAAAATTGTATTAAAAGGGCTTGTGGCTTTTGCCATTGTTTTAGCAGGATATGTATCTATTAGTTGGTACACCGATGGTGATGATTTTGTAAAAGTAGGAGATAAGGTTCCTACATTTGAATTGCAATCTGTTAGCTCAGATATATCAACTGCGAATTTAGAAGGAAAGGTCGTTTTAATCAATTTTTTCGCAACATGGTGTCCTCCTTGTGTAAAAGAGTTACCCCACTTACAAAATGATATTTGGAATAAATACAAAGACAATAAAGATTTTGTATTGTTAGTTGTTGGTAGAGAGCATTCTCAGGCAGATTTAGATAAGTTTGCTAGTAGTAAAGAATTGAATCTACCTTTTTATCCAGATCCTGAAAGAGCCGTATTTGCTAAATTTGCTAAACAAAGTATTCCTCGAAATTATGTGATCGATAAGAAAGGAAATATAATCTACAGTTCGGTGGGGTATAACGAAAAAGAATTTAATAAGTTAAAAGCTGTTCTTAAAGAGCAATTAAAATAAATGAGTAGATATCAAGCAGAAGGGAGTAAGGCCAAAGAGTTTTACTCCCTTTTTGTTTTTTAATATCCGAACATTGAAATGCGATTACTGTTACATATTTCATTAACAATTGTATTTTTGCCAAAAATAAATGTAATCAATGACTGTAAAGCCATATAAATCGGAAACTGGCTCGAAAAAAAGCCAGGTTGCCGGCATGTTCAATAATATTGCATCGAAATATGATTTTCTGAACCACTTTCTATCAATGGGTATTGATAAAATTTGGCGAAAGAAAGCTATTAACCTTCTAAAATCTATTCCGGATCCTCTTATTTTGGATGTGGCTACCGGAACCGGAGACTTAGCAATTGAAGCCAATAAAAGGTTGGATTGTAAAGTAACCGGAGTTGATATTTCGGTTGAAATGTTAAAGGTGGCGCAAGAAAAATTAGAGAAGAGAGGATTAACCGATCGGATATCAGTGCAAGAAGGTGATTCGGAGAACTTACCTTTCGAAACCAATACTTATGATGCAGTGATGGTTGCTTTTGGAGTGCGTAATTTCGAAAACCTGGATAAAGGATTGGCGGAAATGTGCCGGGTACTAAAACCTGGTGGTAAAATGGTTGTTCTTGAGTTTTCAAAACCAGTTTATTTTCCGTTTAAACAACTTTACTTGTTTTATTTTAAATATATATTGCCTTGGTTGGGGGGAGTTATCTCTAAAGACAAAGCAGCCTATACTTATTTGCCCGAATCGGTTTTAAGTTTTCCGGATGGTGAGAATTTTGATAATGAGTTAAGACTAGCCGGAATGACGCCAATAAAGCGTTATAAGCAAACATTGGGTATTGCTACCATTTATTTGTCAGAGAAGCAACAATAAATTTGCAATTATTAAGTTTAGAAAGAATATATCAAAACAACTTGGCATTGAAAATTTCTGGATTACTCTTAGTTGCTTTATTTCTATGTATGTCCATATCGGGACAAACCAATAAGAAAATTCCTAATCTCAGAGGATTTGATGAAGATCCTCTTCACTTCGGGTTTTTAATTGGTTTTAATACCATGGATTTTCGTGTCTATAATACCGGAGAAGCATTAGGCGCTAATGGAGAAACCTTGCGTGCCGATGTTGTTAACCTAAAGCCAGGAATTAATATTGGTATTGTTTCGAGTTATCGTTTACGCCCCAACTTGCATCTGCGATTTCTGCCAGGTATTAGTTTCGGGCAGCGCGATTTGGTATATTTTGCTGAGAATTATCCCGATGATGAAAAGGAAAAGATTGAATCGCGACCTTTACAAATTAAGTCAACATTTCTTGAGTTTCCTTTATTGGTAAAATACAGTGCACTTCGAATGCACAATGCAAAGCCTTATTTAATAGGTGGAGTTAATGCTCGTTATGATTTGGCTAAAAATGTACAGGATGGCTTGTTGTTAACTTCGATGGATGGATATTTAGAAGCGGGTGCCGGTTTTGATTTTTATATGACATTTTTCCGTTTATCGGTTGAGCTTAAAACATCCATTGGATTTGCCAATATTCTAAACCCTGCCGGAACGGGGAATGTCAACGATCAAAAATACACCGATGCATTGAGTGGATTAAAATCGCGTATTTTTCATCTTACCTTTTATTTCGAATAATTCAACTATTTTTGTGCAATGAATAAATTGCCCGATTAAATTAAAAGGGCTCTGAAGAATTATTTGTTGCAGATGAAACGCGAAATTGTACTACGTCTGTCTCCCAAGGAGGCATCTGATGAAAAATATTATCGACCGCATGTGGCTAAAAAATTAAAAGTAGCCCCTGATAAACTTACCTTTATAAAAGTAGTGAAGCGATCGATCGATGCTCGTAAGAGGCCGGTTGTAGTGCAGCTACATATTGAGGCATATGCCAATTCCAAGCCTCCAATGCCTAAGGAAATTTCTTTTGAATACCCTGATGTTAGCAAGGCCGATGAGGTTATTGTAGTAGGGGCAGGTCCGGGTGGTTACTTTGCAGCTTTGAGGTTGATAGAGTTGGGTTTAAAACCTATTGTACTTGAGCGAGGCAAGGGAGTTAGCGAACGTAAAAAGGATTTGGCTTTACTTAACCGGAATGTTCAGGTTGATACTGACTCGAACTACGCATTTGGTGAGGGGGGAGCTGGTACTTTTTCGGATGGAAAGCTTTATACCCGCAGTACTAAAAGGGGCGATTTTAATAAAATACTCGAAGTGTTTGCCTATCATGGAGCAAGCGACGAAATTTTAATAGAAGCGCATCCACATATTGGAACCGATAAATTACCCCGTGTCATTAAGGGGATGCGAGAGTCGATTATTAAAGCTGGTGGGCAGGTTTTATTTAATACTAAAGTAACCGATTTATTGGTAGAAGATACCCGGGTTACCGGTGTAGAAACCGAAGCTGGTGATAAAATAATGGCAAGGGCAGTTATTTTGGCAACAGGTCATTCTGCACGAGATGTTTACTATTTTCTGCACGACAGAGCAATTCAGCTCGAAGCCAAAACATGGGCAATGGGCGTTAGGGTTGAGCATCCTCAGGAGTTGATCGATGAAATACAATACCATTCCCCAACAGGAAGAGGAAATTACCTGCCGGCTGCTTCGTACAGTTTATCGTGTCAAATTCAGGAAAGAGGGGTCTATTCTTTCTGTATGTGTCCGGGAGGATTTATTGTACCTGCAATGACCGACGATAATGAAATGGTGGTGAATGGTATGTCGCCTTCGCGCCGCGATTCACCTTTTGCCAATAGTGGTATTGTGGTAGAAATTCGTCCCGAAGATATTGGCGAGTATAAAAACAAGGGAGTACTGGGTGGATTAGAGTTTCAACAAGAATTGGAACGTTTGGCATATGTAAATGGAGGAAACGGAGTTGTTGCACCAGCTCAGGGGCTAGCCGATTTTGTGGCCGGTAAACTTTCGTTTGATTTACCTGAGTGTTCATATGTTCCGGGTACGGTAGCTTCGCCAATGCATTTTTGGTTGCCCGAGCATATTGGTAAACGTCTGCAGGATGGATTCGCTTATTTTGGGAAAAGAGCCAAAGGTTTTGTAACCAACGAAGCAATGATTTTAGGTGTAGAAAGTCGGACTTCATCACCGGTGCGTATTCCACGAGATCGTACTACTTTTCAACATGTACAAATTAGTGGCTTGTATCCATGTGGCGAAGGAGCCGGATATGCTGGAGGTATTGCATCTTCGGCCATAGATGGTGAGCGCTGTGCCGAAAAAGCATTTGAGTTTATAACAGGTAAAACATTGGGCGAATAGCTTGTAAGCGCGACCAAATACGGTTTGTCAAATCATCTTTATACCATTTGTAGAATGCTTTGATGAAAGCTTAGTCTATGCGTTTTGTATGGTATAAATGGTGATTTTTAGGTAATATTTTATCAAACAAAAATTAGATGCGTATCTAAAACTCCTCAGATGCGCATCATTTTAAAATATATATAAATAATAGTATGGGGCTAGTTTAGTAAGTGCTCCGTCTTCTGAACTCAGCACAAGTAATGGCGGTTGCAACTGCAACATTTAACGATTCGCTGGTTACTGATTGAGGGGGGTAGTTGGGAATATTCACCTTGCAAGTTACGTACTTTTCTACGTTGGAGCTAATGCCCTGGCCTTCGTTACCCATTATAATAATGCCGTTGGTTTGTAAGTTGGTTTCGTATAAATTACTTCCTTCCAAAAAAGTACCGTAAACTTCCATCGAACCTATCGAGTCAAAAAACTCATCCACATCAACATAATGAATCTTAACCCGCGCAATGGCACCCATGGTAGACTGCACCGTTTTGGAATTGTAAATGTCAGCGCTTCCACGAGTGCAAAAAACATTTTCGATACCAAACCAATCGGCCATTCTAACTATGGTTCCTAAATTGCCGGGATCTTGCACATCATCTAAAAACAAAACTAGCTGTGATGATAGTTGTGTATAATTTACCTCTGTTTGGCTTTGTTCAAATAGAGCCAGTACAGGTGGTGTGCTTTTTAATGATGATACTTTTTTAAGTTCGTTTTCGGTTGCTGAGATAACCTCGGTTACTTTTATTAATGAGCTGTTTTGACTAATCCATTCATCGGTAGCCACCAAAAAACGACAATGAAGAGGAGTGTTTAATAAATCAGATACCAGTTTATGTCCTTCGGCAATAAATAACTTTTCCTGGTCACGTGTTTTTTTTCGACTTAGCGAGCTTATTAATTTTTGCTTATTCTTACTCAGCATAACTAAAATTGATGAATGTTGGCCGTAAAGTTAGAGCTTATCAACCGAATTAAATATCTTTATCCAAAGTTTGTTTCAATCATCCACTTTTTAGTGGGATATCACCTATTATAATAGAATTGAGAAGAGTGTTAATGAAATATTTAACGCCGGCAGCAAAAGCCGGATATAAAATATATAAGCTCGGTGTTTTTATCTTCCTGATTTTTATCTGGGGGTGTAGCACAACTAAATATGTTCCCGAAGGTTCTTACCTGCTAAATAAAGTTGAAATAGATAATTCAGCTAAAGATTTATCGCAAGAAGAATTAAAAGGATATTTACGTCAGAAGGGAAATATTAAAATACTGGGATTTTGGCGATTTCACCTGGGATTGTATAATCTTTCGGGACGCGATGGAAACAAAGGATTCAATAAGTGGTTGCGTCGTATTGGAGAAGAGCCTGTTTTGTACGATGAGGTTTTAAAATTAAAATCGAACGAACAGTTAGGTCTTTATCTCAGGAACAAGGGATATTTTAATGCGCAGGTTACAGACACGGTTATTCAAACATCTGATAAAAAAGTGAGGGTGCGGTATAGCATCGATCCGGGCCAAAGATATAGCTTAAACAATGTTTCGTATCGTATTGATGATCCCAACTTACGAGAGTTGGTTTATGCTGATACTACCAAAAGTTTGCTAAAAAAAGGTAAACCATTTGATGCTACCATGCACGATAAAGAGCGTGAGCGAATTACCCGAAAGATTCGTAAAGAAGGATATTACGATTTTAGAAAAGATTACATTTATTATTGGGCTGATAGTACTTTAAATAATTACAGTGTTAACGATTCATTGATTATTACCAACAACCGATATGCCATCGATAATGATAGAGATACCACTTTTAATCATCGAAAATCAAAGATAAAAGATGTGTTTTTTATTGTGGGGTACGATGCACAGGCGGCTTTGGAGGAGAAGGAAACCTATTTTCAGCAGTTCGATACCTTAACGTACGAAGGTTGCCATATTTTATTTAATAAGGATTTGCATTTTAGAGCCGATGTTTTAATAAACTCGAATTATATATTTCCGGGCCAGTTTTATAACGAAGAATTGGTAAGTAAAACTCAGAATCTTTTGTCCGATATTCAGCTATTTCGTTTTATAAATATTCGTTTTAGAGTAGCCGAAGAAGAAATGGATGAAGATGGAAATCAATTGCTCGATTGTCTTATTCAGTTATCGGCATCGAAAATACAGAGTTATACCTTCGAAATTGAAGGAACCAACTCATCGGGTAATCTAGGGGCTGCAGGAAGTTTTAAATATAAACATAAGAACATTGCCCGTGGTGGCGAAGTGCTCGATTTTGGAATCAGAACAGCCACCGAAACACAAACGCAGGTTGAAGGCGGACGCTTTAATACCTTTGAAATAGGTACTGATGTTTCGTTATCTATTCCAAAATTTGTGGTGCCGTTTAAAATTGAGAGTTTCAGAAAGAGATACAACCCACGTACAAGTATTTCTGCAGCTTATAACTATCAGCGTCGCCCTGATTATACGCGTATTATTATAAATGGTCGATTAGGATATAATTGGAGATCAAACCCGATGGTTACTCATTTTTTATCTCCATTTGAGCTAAGTTTAATTAATGTACCTTTTATCAATTCAACATTTTACGATCGAATAAAAGATACTTATTTATTGTATAGTTATCAGGATCAGTTGATAAGTAGTACTTCGTATTCTTATATCTATAACGATCAGATTGTGCCGGGAGAAAGACATAACTGGTATTTTCAAACCAATGTTGAAGTCGCAGGTAATGTGCTTAACGGATTAACCAATCTCTTTAATTTCGAAAGTGATAAAGAGTATAAAGAATTATTGGGAATCAGATATGCTCAATATGTTAAAACAGATGTTGATTTGCGTTACCATTTTAACGTGAATAGGATAAACTCTTTTGCTTATCGGTTTTTTGCAGGCGTTGCTTGTCCTTATGGAAACTCGCAAACAATGCCATTTGTTAAACAGTATTTTGCAGGAGGTGCTAATAGTATCAGAGCATGGCCTGTTAGAGGCTTGGGGCCCGGTTCGCATAAAGAAGAAGTGATTAATTATTACAATATGACAGCCGATATAAAGCTGGAATTCAATGCTGAGTATCGATTTAAATTGTTTTGGTTGCTCGAAGGAGCTTTATTTATGGATGTAGGTAATATTTGGGACATTACCAGTACAGGAGATGAAGCAAGGGATGCAAATGGTTTGTTTCATTTTAACCAGTTTTATAAGCAACTGGCTGTAGGAGTGGGCACAGGAGTACGTTTGGATTTTAACTACTTCGTATTTCGTTTAGATATGGGTGTTAAAGGAAGAGATCCTTCGCTACCATCGGGCCAAAGATGGATTATAGGTAGAAGAGCTCTTACCTGGGATGATACAGCATTTAATTTTGCTATTGGATATCCGTTCTAAAATTGAAGATAAAAAAAGGAGGCCTTTACAGAGCCTCCTTTTAATTTTTTTCAACTTGATTAAGCTTTGTCAGCCGAACCTAATACGTTGATGTTTTTCTGCATGTAAAGATCTTTTAATAAATCACGAGCAGGACCGATGTATTTACGAGGGTCGAATTCAGCTGGATTTTCTGCTAATACTTTACGAATAGCAGCTGTCATTGCTAAACGACCATCTGAGTCGATGTTAATTTTACATACAGCTGATTTTGCAGCTTTACGTAATTGCTCTTCAGGAATACCAATAGCAGCTTTTAATGCTCCACCAAACTCGTTGATAGTAGCAACGTGCTCTTGTGGTACTGATGAAGAACCATGAAGAACGATAGGGAATCCAGGAATTCTTTTTTCGATTTCTTCTAAGATATCGAATTTCAATGGAGGAGGAACTAAAACTCCGTCTTCATTTTTAGTACATTGCTCAGGAGTAAATTTGTGAGCTCCGTGAGACGTACCAATAGAGATAGCTAATGAATCAACACCAGTTCTCTTAACAAAATCTTCTACCTCTTCAGGTCTTGTGTAAGTTGATTCTTCAGCAACAACATCATCTTCAACACCTGCTAATACACCTAATTCGCCTTCAACAGCAACGCCATGAGCGTGTGCGTATTCAACCACCTTTTTCGTTAAAGTAACATTTTCCTCGTATGAGTGGTGCGATCCATCAATCATTACAGAAGAGAAACCATTGTCGATACAATCTTTACAAAGTTCGAAAGTATCACCATGATCAAGGTGAAGAACAACAGGAATTTCGTAACCCAATTCTTTAGCATACTCAACAGCACCTTTAGCCATGTTTCTTAACAAGGTTGCATTAGCATATTTTCTTGCTCCTGCAGAAACTTGTAAGATAACTGGTGATTTTGTTTCAACACAAGCCTGGATGATTGCTTGCATTTGCTCAAGGTTGTTGAAATTGTAGGCAGGAATAGCATATCCGCCAGCAACTGCTTTTTTGAACAATTCAGGCGTACTTGAAAGCCCTAGTTCTTTGTAATTAATTGCCATTTGTCTGAATTTATAAATTGTGATTAATAAATTTAAAATAAAAACACCTTGTTTAGTTTTGAATTGTAATCAAGGTGACTACATTTGTTGTTTGAGTGTAAGTTTGAGGCGGCAAAAGTAAACATTCCTATTATGTTATCCAATTCTTGAAAGCTCAGTTTGTTGTATTTTATATTATTTAAAGATATTTTTCTTCATTCTAAATAAAGAGGTAAGAAATTCTGATTAGCGATAAACATTTAGTAACTTTACCGGTTCAATATTCTTAAGGAAATCTTGAGTCATTTTTAATGAAATGATGAAAGATAAACTTTAAATTTGTGATTAATTATTTATTCTAATTTCAATATTTGAATTATGGGAAAAGTTTTAGACGTGGTAAAACCAGGTGTAGTAACTGGCGACGACGTAAGTAAATTGTTTGCAGTAGCAAAAGCTGAAGGATTTGCAATGCCTGCAGTTAATGTTGTAGGAACTGATTCTGTTAATGGTATATTAGAAGCTGCAAAAGTGGTCAATTCACCAGTGATGATTCAGTTATCTAATGGTGGTGCTGCTTTCTTTGCTGGTAAAGGATTAAAACTTGATGGGCAAGAAGCTCAGGTTTTAGGTGCTATTTCAGCCGCAAAACACGTTCATACTTTAGCAGAAGCTTACGGTGTACCTGTTATTTTGCACACCGACCACGCTGCTAAAAAATTATTACCTTGGATTGACGGATTGTTAGATGCAAGTGAAAAACATTTTGCTGAAACAGGTAAGCCTTTATTCAGCTCTCACATGTTAGATCTTTCTGAAGAACCATTGGAAGAAAATATCGAAATCTGTAAAAAGTACTTAACTCGTATGAGTAAAATGGGTATGACTTTAGAGATTGAATTAGGTATCACTGGTGGTGAAGAAGATGGTGTAGATAACTCAGATGTTGACAATGCATTACTTTACACTCAACCAGAAGAAGTTGCTTTTGCATACGAAGAGTTGTTGAAAATTTCTCCAAACTTCACTATTGCTGCTTCATTTGGTAACGTACACGGTGTTTACAAACCAGGTAACGTAGTATTGAAGCCATCTATCTTAGATGCTTCTCAAAAATTCATCCAAGACAAATACAAAACAGCTGAAAAGCCAGTTAACTTTGTATTCCACGGTGGATCAGGTTCTACATTAGAAGAAATTCGTGAAGCAATTAGCTACGGTGTAATTAAAATGAACATCGATACCGATACTCAATGGGCAACTTGGGAAGGTGTTCGTAAATTCGAAGCTGAAAACCACGATTACCTTCAAGGACAAATTGGTAATCCTGATGGAGAGGATAAACCAAATAAAAAATATTATGACCCTCGCGTTTGGTTACGTGCAGGACAGGTTACTTTAGTTGATCGTTTAAAAGTTGCTTTTGAAGATCTTAACTGTATAGATCGTTTATAATATTTTAAGAAACTTATACATGAAAGAGGCACGGGTTTTGTATCTTGTGCCTCTTTTTTATTGTCGTTTTTTAAATTCTAACATTATAATAAGATGAGTATCGATACAAGAGATAGCTTTACTGGGAAGTTTGGTGTGATCGCTGCAGCGGCAGGTTCGGCTGTTGGATTGGGTAATATTTGGAGGTTTCCATACGTAGTAGGTGAAAATGGAGGAGGAGCCTTTTTGTTAGTTTATATATTATTCATCCTGGCTATTGGAATACCGGTGATGCTATCAGAACTACTTATTGGACGAAGAGCTCAAAAAAATGTTTTTGGTGCTTTTAAAGCCTTAGCACCTAAACAACCATTTTTTATAATTGTTGGAATAATGGGAGTGGCGGCAGCCTTTATGATCCTTGCTTTTTACTCGGTAGTGGCTGGATGGACATTGGAGTATACCTATCTAGCTGTGGGTAATAATTTATTGAGTATGTCTCCCGAAAAATTATCTTCTTTCTTTAAAGAGTTTTCTGAGTCGAGTACAGGTCCTGTTATTTGGATGGTTATTTTTATGTTTTTAACCGGAGCAATTGTAATAGGTGGAGTAAAAAAGGGTATTGAACGATATACTAAAATTTTAATGCCTATTTTATTTGTTATAATAGTTGTATTATGTGTTAAATCAGCATCTTTAGATGGTGCCAGCGAAGGTTTTGCCTTTTTGTTTAAGCCTGATTTTTCAAAAGTAACAGGTAAAGTAATTTTAGAAGCACTTGGTCAGGCTTTTTTCTCATTAAGTATAGGAATGGGAGTTATTGCTACCTATGGCTCATATATTCAGAAAAAAGAGAACTTATTTGAAACTTCAGTTTCTGTTTCTATGGCTGATACGTTAATTGCTGTATTGGCTGGGGTAGCTATTTTTCCTGCTGTTTTTGCTTTTGGTATTGATCCAACAGCTGGACCAGGTTTAGTTTTTGAAACTTTGCCAAGAGTGTTTGCAAATATGGCAGGCGGTTATTTCTTTTCGGTAGCCTTCTTTATATTATTAGTTATTGCTGCATTAACATCTTCTGTTTCTTTGCTTGAAGTTGTGGTTGCTTATTTTGCCGAAGAATTAGGTATGAAACGCAGTGTAGCAACCATTGTTGCGACTATTTCCATTACTGTGTTTGGCCTATTGGCAGTGTATAGTTCAGATATGTTTAACTTCTTTGATAAAACTTCATCTAATATTTTATTGCCATTAGGTGGAATTTTAATTTCTATTTTCGTAGGTTGGGTATTAGGTAAACTAACTGTTAAGGATGAATTGTCGGCTCATGGAGGTAAAGTTCGTATGACTGGCTTATTAATTGTGATTTTGAAATTTGTTGCACCTATTGCTATTGGATTAGTATTTTTAAATGGCGTAGGTATTATATAAATAAGCCATGTAGGGATGAACGGTGAAAGTGAGGCTTTAATAACTGTTCTATGTGGCGAGATTTTCTTACATTAAGCAAAAAGGAACAGACTAGCATGTTTAGTCTGTTCCTTCTTTTGTTATTATTGATAGTGTTTTTGTTTATAAAACCTACTTTTGTTAAGCACGAAGCAAATGCTGATTTACAAGCTTGGGTTGATAGTATAGTGCAAAACACGAGTATTAACTCCAAGAAGAATTCCGATATAGAATTCTTCACTTTCAATCCTAATTCAGTTTCGGAAGATGAACTATTGAGTTTGGGATTTTCGAAATATGCTGCGGGTAACTTATTAAAGTATCGAAATGCTGGAGGAGTAATTCGAAGCTTTGAAAAACTCTCTCAGGTTTATGGTATGGATTCCAATCATCTTCAAAAGATCAAACCATATATAGTTTATCCTTCAAATAATCAAAAGAGATATCAACCAGTAGAAACAAATACTGGATTTAAGTATAGGATTGATCTTAATATGAAGGATTCTGCTCAGTTGATGAAGTTAAAAATAAATCAAGCAGTAGTTGAAGATATTATAGATTTGAAAAGATCGTACTATTTTAATCAAAGGGTAGATGTTGATTTGTTGCGAGGTTGCGATTGGGAGCGATGGAATGGGATAAAAGATACATTGTTGTTTAAAAAGCAAACGAATCGGGTAGTGGCGGATGAATTTCAGATTGAATTGAATTCCGCCGATACGGCTGAGTTGGCTTTGTTGAAAGGAGTGGGGAAGGTGTTGTCAAGGCGAATTGTGTATTATCGAAATCGATTAGGTGGATTTTATGATCTTAATCAGCTTAACGAAGTAGAAGGTATTTCGCCTATTGTTCTTGCTGATAATAAGTCGTATATTATTATAGATACACTGTTGGTGCAAAAAATTAATATTAATAGGTCTAGTTTAAGGCGAATGAAAAATCATCCCTATATGAATTTTTATCAGGCTAAAGATATTTATGAAAACAGGAAGAAGTCGGAAGTTAGTTTAAGTGAAATTATTGAATTTGAATCATTCCGTGATGCTGATATGAACAGGATTAGAAGGTATTTTATCGATAAAGAATAAAAGTGTATTAAAAACTGCTAAAAAAGGGTTGTAAAATTTGTTGTAATCATTAAACTTCCTTTTCTTTGCACCTGCAAAATTTCAAGGTGTATAGTAAATGCTTCCGAGAAGATTGATTTTTTGCAATTTAATAGGTACTTTTGCAGCCTAAAATAAAAAATTAAAGAAAGCGTTATGATAGTTATTCCAATCAAAGAAGGCGAAAACATTGAAAGAGCCTTAAAGAAGTTCAAAAGAAAATTTGAAAAAACAGGTACAATGCGTGAGTTAAGATCTCGTCAAGCATTTACTAAGCCTTCTGTTATTAGAAGAGAAGAGGTTAAGAAAGCTGCATATATTGAGCAATTGCAGCGCGAGGCTGAATAAATATTTTTGCGGAAGAGGGTGTCGGTTTATTGCTGATTTTTTCGTATATTCGTTAGAGCGTAAAAAGGCTCCCTCTGTTGATGCAAAATATTAATTCATTTTATAAATATCTGGAATTTGAAAAGCGTAGTTCGATACATACTCTAACTGCGTACAGAAATGATGTAAGTCAGTTTTGTGATTATCTTGCAATGCAAGAAATCGACAATTGGCAAAAAGTTACTTCAAAAATCATTCGCCAGTGGATGATTGATATGCTCAATGAGGGCGTCACGGCCAGAACGGTTACTCGAAAAATTTCAACACTAAAAGTCTTATTTCGATTTCTTATTCGAGAAGAAGTGTTGGAAAGTAACCCGACCGATAAAGTTACTACTCCAAAAATACCAAAACGATTACCGGTTTTTGTTAAAGAAACCGAAATGGATTTGTTGTTAGATCATGTTGATTTTGGTTCAGACTATTCAGGTGTGAGGAATAAAACTATAATTGAGTTATTTTATTGCACAGGAATGCGTTTATCTGAATTGGTTGAATTAAAAATGTCGCAACTCGATTTTTCCAATGGTGTAATAAAGGTTTTGGGTAAGAGAAATAAAGAGAGAATTGTTCCAATTACCAGAGAACTAAAGATGTCGCTTGTTAGTTATATTAGTAAGCGAAATCAAAGTTTTCCAGAAGTGAAAAATAAAGTCGTTTTTCTTACAGATAAAGGAAATCCGGTGTATCAAAAGTTGGTATATCGAGTAGTAAATCGCTATCTTAGTCAAGTGTCTACGGTCACAAAAAAGAGTCCGCATGTTATTAGGCATTCATTTGCAACAGCTTTGCTTAATAATGGTGCTGATTTAAATGCGATAAAGGAGTTGTTGGGGCATGCTAATTTAGCGGCCACAGAGGTTTATACTCACAATTCCTACGAGAAGTTAAATTCGATTTATAAACAGGCTCACCCGAGAGCCTAAAAGAAGGAGGATTGCATATGAATGTTACAATTCAATCTGTACGCTTTACCGCTTCCGAACAATTGGAAGAGTTCATCCAACAAAAAGTAAATAAGTTGGATCAGTTTTTTGATGGTATAGTATCTGCCGAAGTGATTTTGAAATTGGATAAATCAGATTCGACTGAGAATAAAGTATCGGAAATAAGTTTAAATGTCCCTGGTGGAGATTTGTTTGCTAAGAAGCAAACAAAAAGTTTTGAAGAGGGTGTGGACTTATGTGTTGACGCTTTACGCAAACAGTTGATAAAATGGAAGGAAAAGGTGCGTGCTAAATAGCCAAAAAAAAAAGCGTTTTTTTTGTGTTGTTGAAAATAAATTATACATTTGCACACCGTTTTTAGGATAGTACATCTTGTGCTGCTTGAAAATGAGCTTAATAGGCTGATTGACTAAGGTGATCGGCCTATTGAACTGAAAAAAAGAAACCAAACGTGGTTTTGGAACAGAAAAAATAATGATAATATATGTTGGGGAGATACCAAAGTGGCCAACTGGGGCGGACTGTAACTCCGCTGTCTTACGACTTCGTAGGTTCGAATCCTGCTCTCCCCACTAATTAAGGGATTAATTTCTTTTTTGCGGAAGTAGCTCAGTTGATAGAGCATCAGCCTTCCAAGCTGAGGGTCGCGGGTTTGAGCCCCGTCTTCCGCTCACTATAGTGATGAGAATGTAATTCCGTTTTGTATTGAAAGTTAAAAAATTGACAATGCAAAAAAATAGAGTTAGTTTAAGATTCAATTTATATCTAATTGTCTAATATTTCGAGTTATGGCTAAAGAAACATTTCAAAGGACGAAGCCTCACGTTAATATCGGTACCATTGGTCACGTTGACCACGGTAAAACTACTTTGACTGCAGCAATCACTAAAGTTTTAGCTGATGCAGGTTTAAGTGAAGCAAAAGACTTCGACCAAATTGATAACGCTCCTGAAGAGAAAGAAAGGGGTATTACTATTAACACTGCTCACGTTGAGTACCAAACAGAAAACCGTCACTACGCTCACGTTGACTGTCCAGGTCACGCCGACTACGTAAAGAACATGGTTACTGGTGCTGCTCAAATGGACGGAGCTATTCTTGTATGTGCTGCTACTGATGGTCCTATGCCTCAAACTCGCGAGCACATCCTACTTTGTCGTCAGGTAAACGTTCCTAAAATCGTTGTTTTCTTGAATAAAGTTGACATGGTTGACGATGAAGAATTATTAGAGCTTGTTGAGATGGAAGTACGTGACCTATTGAGCTTCTATGAGTTCGAAGGTGATGATTCTCCAGTAATCATGGGTTCTGCATTAGGTGCATTAAATGGTGAGCCAGAATGGGTTGCTAAAGTAATGGATTTGATGGCTGCTGTTGATGAGTGGATTCCACTTCCTCAACGTGATGTTGAAAAACCATTCTTGATGCCTGTTGAGGACGTATTCTCAATCACAGGTCGTGGTACTGTAGCAACTGGTCGTATTGAAACTGGTGTTATCAAAACTGGTGAAGAAATGCAAATCATTGGTCTTGGTGCAGAAGGTAAAAAGACTGTTTGTACTGGTGTAGAAATGTTCCGTAAAATTTTGGATACAGGTGAAGCTGGTGATAACGTTGGTTTGTTAATGCGTGGTATTGACAAACAAGAAATCAAACGTGGTATGGTATTGGCTAAGCCAGGATCAATTACTCCTCACTCTAAATTTAAAGGTGAGATCTACGTATTGAAAAAAGAAGAAGGTGGACGTCACACTCCATTCCACAATAAATACCGTCCTCAATTCTACTTACGTACATTAGACGTAACTGGTGAGATTACTCTTCCAGAAGGAACTGAAATGGTAATGCCTGGTGATAACGTAACTATCACTGTAGACTTGATCTACCCAGTAGCATTGAACCAAGGTCTTCGTTTCGCTATTCGCGAAGGTGGACGTACAGTTGGTGCTGGTCAGGTAACTGAAATTCTTGACTAATCATTGATTAGTATATAAAACCGGAAGCGAAAGTTTCCGGTTCTTTTACGGGTGTAGCTCAGTTGGTAGAGCACTGGTCTCCAAAACCAGGTGTCGGGCGTTCGAGTCGCTCCTCCCGTGCATAAAAAGCCGGTTTTAAAGCAAGAGTGATAAAACCGGAACAATAATGAAATATAATTATGAGTAAATTAACAGCATATTTTAAAGACGTTCATAATGAATTGATTAATAAGACGTCTTGGCCTACTTGGTCGGAACTAACAAATAGTGCTATTGTTGTTATGGTAGCTTCATTAATCATTGCTGCAGTAATCTTCGGAATGGACTCAGCTTTTGATTGGGGTATTACTGAAATTTACAACCAACTTTACTAATAGAGGACTTTAATAAATGGCTGAAGTTCAAAAGAAATGGTACGTTCTGCGTGCAATCGGAGGAAAAGAAAAAAAGGTTAAAGAATACGTGGAGAGCGAGATTGCTGGCTTAAAGCTTACTGATTACGTTAGTCAGGTTCTGATACCTACCGAAAAAGTATATCAGATACGTAACGGAAAAAAAGTAAGTAAGGAACGACCTTATTTACCAGGTTATGTTTTGGTTGAAGCTGCAATGGTAGGTGAAATACCTCATATCTTAAGAAACATACCTAATGTAATTGGTTTTCTTGGAGATAATGATTCAAATCCTGTACCGTTGCGTCAGTCAGAAGTTAATCGTATCTTAGGTAAAGTAGATGAATTAAATGAAACTGAAGAAGAAATCAATATACCATATTTTGTTGGTGAGACAGTTAAGGTAGTTGATGGACCTTTTAGCGGCTTCAATGGATTGATTGAAGAGGTAAACGAAGAGAAGAAGAAGCTAAAAGTAATGGTGAAAATATTTGGAAGAAAAACACCATTAGAATTAAGTTTCATGCAAGTAGAAAAAGAATAGTTACTTAGTAGAAACAAGCTTCCATGTAAACATTTTGTTTGCATACTACAAGTAATAATCTTTATATTTTAATTAATAAACACGAATTGCTACAATGGCTAAAGAAGTAGAAGCTTTTATCAAACTTCAGATAAAAGGTGGTGCAGCTAATCCTTCACCTCCAGTTGGTCCCGCATTAGGTGCCAAAGGAGTGAACATTATGGAATTCTGCAAGCAATTCAATGCCAGAACTCAGGAAAAAGCTGGTAAAGTTTTACCTGTTGTTATCTCGGTGTATAAAGACAAATCATTTGAATTTGTTATTAAAACACCACCGGCAGCTGTTCAAATTATGGAGGCGGCAAAACTTAAGGGAGGTTCACCAGAACCTAACCGTAAGAAAGTTGGTTCTGTAACCTGGGAACAGGTGAAAGCAATTGCCGAAGATAAAATGGCTGACTTGAATTGTTTTACAGTTGAATCTGCAATGAGGATGATCGCCGGTACCGCCAGAAGTATGGGAGTAACCGTATCGGGTGAATTCCCTGGTAGTAACAATTAACACCTTTTTGCGAAAATGACAAAACTAACAAAAAATAAAAAGTTAGCGTTAGAAAAAATCGATGCCTCAAAACTTTACACTGTTGAGGAAGCAGCGAAATTGGTTAAGGAAGTAACCACTACCAAATTCGATGCCTCAGTAGATATCGATGTTCGCTTAGGTGTTGATCCACGTAAAGCGAATCAGATGGTAAGGGGTGTTGTAACTTTGCCTCACGGAACAGGAAAAGTAACACGTGTATTAGTGTTATGTACTCCTGACAAAGAAGAGGAAGCAAAGGCAGCAGGCGCCGATTATGTTGGACTAGACGAATACATTGAGAAAATCAAAGGCGGTTGGACTGATGTAGACGTAATTATAACCATGCCAAGTGTAATGGCTAAAGTAGGTGCTTTAGGTCGTATTTTAGGTCCTCGTGGCTTAATGCCGAATCCTAAGAGTGGTACTGTAACTATGGACATTGCAAAAGCAGTAAATGAAGTAAAAGCTGGTAAAATTGACTTTAAAGTTGATCGTTACGGTATCGTTCATACATCTGTGGGTAAGGTTTCGTTTAGTGAAGATAAAATCGTTGATAACGTAAAAGAATTCATGAGTACTATCATGAAACTTAAGCCTAGCGCGGCTAAAGGTACTTACGTTAAAAGTATTGGTCTTTCTAGCACCATGAGTCCTGGTCTTCGCATTGAACCTAAATCGGTTGATGCTTAATGTTTAATCTTTAAAAAGAAGAAGGAATCATGAGAAAAGAAGATAAAAATACGGTTGTCAATGATTTAGTTGCGAATATTAATGACTATAGTCACTTTTATGTAACTGAGGCTGCAGGTTTAAATGCTGAAAAAAGTAGTAACTTGCGTCGCGAGTGTTTCAAAAATGATGTTAAAATGGTGTTGGTTAAAAACACTCTTTTGCAAAAAGCTTTGGAACAAATAGAAGGTGATTTCGAAGAAATGTACGCAACATTTAAAGGAACAACTGCTGTTTTATTCTCCAACACAGGTAATGTTCCAGCTAAGTTGATCAAAGAATTTGCTAAAGCAAATGATAAACCAACATTAAAAAGTGCTTACGTAGAGCAATCACTTTATATTGGTGAAAATCAACTTGAAGCATTATGTAGTATCAAATCTAAAGACGAGCTTTTGGGCGATGTTATTGGATTACTACAGTCTCCGATGAAAAACGTTGTTTCTGCGCTTCAATCAGGCGGATCGACTATTCACGGATTATTAAAAACACTAGGAGAAAAAGAATAATTAAAGTAAAAACAATATTTAATAAATAGAGAAATGGCTGATATCAAAAAGCTTGCAGAAGAATTAGTAAATTTGACTGTTAAAGAAGTTAACGAACTAGCTGAAGTATTAAAAGAAGAGTACGGTATCGAACCTGCAGCTGCTGCTGTAGCTGTAGCTGGTCCTGCTGCTGGTGGCGACGCTGCTGCTGCTGAACAAACTGAGTTTGACGTAATCTTAAAATCAGCAGGTGGTTCTAAATTAGCTATCGTTAAGTTGGTTAAAGAAATGACTGGAGTAGGTTTGAAAGAAGCTAAAGAATTAGTGGACAAAGCACCAGCTCCATTGAAGGAAAAAGTAACTAAAGAAGAAGCTGAAGCATTAAAATCTCAATTAGAAGAGGCAGGAGCAGAAGTTGAACTTAAGTAATTTAATTCCTATATAAGGATTACGGTTTAGGAATCCCGCGCCGCGGGGCTCCTAAACCTTTTTGTGCTTTAATATTTTAGGTTCAATAAATAGTTGATAGATGACTCCAAATACTACCGAAAGGATTAGTTTTGCTTCCATTAAGAATAAGTTAGAATACCCTGACTTACTGGAAGTGCAATTAAAATCTTTCCGCGAATTTTTTCAAATGGGTTCTACCCCTGAAGAGCGGAAATTGGAGGGGTTATATCAGGTTTTCAATGAGAATTTCCCCATTACGGATACAAGAAATAACTTCGTTCTGGAGTTTCTTGATTTCTCTATCGATCCACCACGATATAGCATCTCAGAGTGCATAGAAAGAGGTTTAACATTTAGTGTGCCTCTAAAAGCCAAATTAAAGTTGTACTGTACCGATCCCGAGCACGAGGATTTTGATACGGTGGTACAAGATGTTTATTTGGGCACAATTCCTTACATGACCGATAAAGGCAGCTTTATCATTAATGGAGCGGAGCGTGTTGTTGTAAGTCAGTTACACCGTTCTCCTGGTGTATTCTTTGGCCAAAGTGTTCACGCTAATGGTACAAAACTTTACTCAGCTCGTATTATTCCGTTCAAAGGTTCATGGATTGAATTTGCTACCGATATAAACAGCGTGATGTATGCATACATCGACCGTAAGAAAAAACTTCCGGTTACAACGTTGTTAAGAGCAATTGGATACGAAGGTGACAAGAATATTCTTGAAATTTTCGATCTTGCTGATGAAATTAAAGTCAATAAATCAAGCCTTAAGAAAGTTGTTGGCCGAAAATTGGCTGCCCGTGTTCTTAAATCATGGATTGAGGATTTCGTAGATGAAGATACCGGTGAAGTTGTATCAATCGAGCGTAACGAAGTTATTATCGATCGTGAAACTGTCATTGAAGAAGAGCACGTAGAGGAAATTATTGACTCTGGTACTAAAACAATTCTATTGCACAAGGAAAACCAAAACCTTTCCGATTTTGCAATTATCTACAATACTCTTCAGAAAGACCCTTGTAACTCTGAAAAAGAGGCTGTAGTCCATATCTATCGACAATTAAGAAATGCTGAGCCACCTGATGAGGCAACAGCTCGTGATGTAATTGATAAATTGTTCTTCTCTGATAAGCGTTATGACTTAGGGGATGTTGGACGTTATCGATTAAATAAAAAATTAAATTTGAGTACCGACTGGGAAAATAAAGTGCTTACTCGCGAAGATATCATTGCGATTATCAAGCATTTAATTCAGTTGATTAACTCAAAAACTGACGTGGATGATATTGACCACTTAAGTAACCGTCGTGTTAGAACCGTAGGTGAACAAATGTCAAATCAATTCGGTGTTGGTTTAGCACGTATGGCTCGTACCATCCGTGAGCGTATGAATGTACGCGATAATGAAGTGTTTACTCCAATTGACTTGATTAACAGTAAGACTCTTTCTTCTGTTATCAACAGTTTCTTTGGAACAAACGCTCTTTCTCAGTTTATGGACCAAACAAACCCATTGGCTGAAATCACTCACAAACGTCGTCTATCAGCTTTAGGTCCTGGTGGTCTTTCTCGTGAGCGTGCAGGTTTCGAGGTTCGAGATGTACACTATACTCACTATGGTCGTTTGTGTCCTATTGAAACACCAGAAGGTCCAAACATTGGTTTGATTTCTTCTTTATGTGTATATGCTAAGATTAATGATCTTGGATTTATTGAAACTCCTTACCGTAAGGTTGAGAGTGGAAAAGTAGATCTAAGTGCGACAGGTTATTCTTACCTAACAGCTGAAGAAGAGGAGGAGAAAATTATTGCTCAGGCAAATGCTCCTTTGGATGATGACGGTAATTTCGTTAATGAAAGAGTAAAAGCTCGTGAAGAAGGTGACTTCCCGGTTGTAGAACCAAACGAAGTTCACATGATGGACGTTGCTCCTAACCAAATTGCTTCGGTTGCGGCATCGTTAATTCCTTTCTTAGAGCATGATGATGCGAACCGTGCTTTGATGGGATCCAATATGATGCGTCAGGCTGTACCATTGTTACGTCCTGAATCACCAATTGTTGGAACCGGATTAGAAGGTAAATTAATTCAGGATTCTCGTACTCAGGTTGTTGCTGAAGGTGAAGGTGTTGTTGAATATGTAGATGCTGACGAAATAGTTATTCGCTATGATCAAACTGATGATCAGCGTTTTGTTAGTTTCGAAGGTGATACTAAACGTTACCGTATCTTAAAGTATCAAAAAACAAACCAAAGTACGAGTATAGATATTAAACCATTAGTTGTTAAAGGTCAAAGAGTAACTAATGGTCAGATATTAACCGATGGTTATTCAACCGAAAAAGGTGAACTTGGATTAGGACGTAACCTTAAAGTTGCTTTTATGCCTTGGCAAGGGTATAACTTTGAGGATGCAATCGTAATTTCCGAAAAAGTTGTTCGCGACGATGTATTTACATCGGTTCATATAGATGAATACTCTTTGGAAGTACGTGATACAAAACGTGGTTTAGAAGAATTAACATCAGATATTCCAAATGTTAGCGAAGAGGCTACAAAAGATTTGGATGAAAATGGCTTGATTCGTATTGGTGCTCACGTTAAACCTGGTGATATCTTAATTGGTAAGATTACCCCTAAAGGTGAAAGTGATCCAACTCCAGAAGAAAAATTATTACGTGCAATCTTTGGTGAAAAAGCGGGTGATGTAAAAGATGCATCTTTAAAAGCTTCTCCATCATTGAAAGGTGTTGTAATTGACAAAAAGTTGTTTTCACGTAACGTCAAAGATCGTAAATCACGTTCTTCTGAGAAGAGCATGATTGCTAAAATTGATGAGGATTTCGAAAGATCAGCTGAGGAATTAAAAGGAAGATTGATTGATAAATTATTCACTCAATTGAACGGAAAAACTTCTCAGGGAGTTAGGGATTATTTAGAAGTGGATGTTATTTCAAAAGGAACAAAATTTACTCAAAAAATTCTTAACGACATTGATTACCTAAACGTTAATCCTAACGATTGGACAACTGATAAGGACAAGAATGAACTTATATCTAAGGTCATTCATAATTTCCGTATGAAATACAAAGAGCTTGAAGCTGTTGAAAAACGTCAGAAATACAATGTGACCATTGGTGATGAGCTTCCTGCAGGTATTATACAATTAGCAAAAGTTTACATTGCTAAAAAACGTAAGATTACGGTAGGTGATAAAATGGCAGGACGTCACGGTAATAAAGGTATCGTTTCTCGTATTGTACGTGCAGAGGATATGCCTTTCTTAGAAGACGGAACGCCCGTTGATATTGTATTGAACCCATTAGGTGTACCTTCAAGGATGAACCTTGGACAGATATATGAAACTGTATTAGGTTGGGCCGGTAAAAACCTTGGAGTTAAGTTTGCTACTCCTATCTTCGACGGTGCCAAAATGGAAGATTTGAACAGTTGGACTGATAAAGCAGAGATACCACGTTATGGTCGTACATATTTGTATGATGGTGGTACAGGTGAGCGCTTCCACCAGCCAGCAACAGTAGGTGTTATTTACATGCTGAAACTGGGTCATATGGTAGAAGATAAGATGCATGCCAGATCGATTGGTCCATACTCATTAATTACGCAGCAACCATTAGGTGGTAAAGCACAGTTTGGTGGTCAGCGTTTTGGTGAGATGGAAGTATGGGCATTAGAAGCCTTCGGTGCGGCTAATATCCTGCAAGAGATCTTAACTGTTAAGTCGGATGATGTAATCGGACGTGCTAAGGCTTACGAAGCAATTGTTAAAGGAGATGGTCTGCCACAAGCTGGTATTCCAGAATCGTTAAACGTATTGCTGCATGAAATGCGTGGTCTTGGGCTAAGTGTTAACTTAGATTAAAAGTCTGATCGAAGAGGATGATGTTTGCATCATTCTCTTGATATCCATATTTATAATTTTCAAATACTCTACGCTATATGGCATTTAGAAGAGATCAGAAAACAAAGACTAGTTTCAATAAAATCACTATTGGCTTGGCTTCACCAGAAGAGATTCTGGAAATGTCGAGTGGGGAAGTGCTTAAACCTGAAACTATCAACTACCGTACATATAAACCGGAACGCGACGGATTATTCTGTGAAAGAATTTTCGGTCCTGTAAAGGATTACGAATGTCACTGTGGTAAATATAAGCGTATTAGATATCGTGGTATCGTCTGCGACCGTTGTGGTGTGGAAGTTACTGAGAAGAAGGTACGTCGCGAGAGAATGGGACACATTTCATTGGTTGTTCCAGTTGCGCATATCTGGTACTTCAAGTCATTACCTAACAAAATTGGTTATTTACTTGGGTTGCCTACAAAAAAATTAGATACTATCATTTATTACGAACGTTATGTTGTTATTAACGCTGGTATAAAAGCTGAAGATGGTATTAACAAAATGGATTTCTTAACAGAAGAGGAATATTTAGATATTCTTGAAACTCTTCCAAAAGATAATCAACACTTGGATGATGACGATCCAAACAAGTTCATTGCTAAAATGGGTGCAGATGCATTACATATGCTATTGAACCGTATCGATTTGGACTCTTTATCATACGACTTAAGACACAAAGCAAATACCGAAACGTCTCAACAACGTAAGAATGAAGCTTTAAAGCGTCTTCAGGTTGTTGAATCGTTCCGTGAGTCACAAGGAATCAACCGTCCTGAATGGATGATTGTAAAAGTAGTACCAGTAATTCCACCAGAATTGCGTCCATTGGTACCATTGGATGGTGGTCGTTTTGCTACTTCTGACCTTAATGACTTATATCGTCGTGTAATTATCCGTAACAATCGTTTGAAGCGATTAATTGAAATTAAAGCTCCTGAAGTAATCTTACGTAACGAAAAACGTATGTTACAAGAAGCTGTTGATTCGTTGTTCGATAATTCACGTAAATCAAATGCTGTTAAAACTGATTCAAACCGTCCTTTAAAATCATTAAGTGATAGTTTGAAAGGTAAGCAAGGACGTTTCCGTCAGAACTTGTTAGGTAAGCGTGTTGACTACTCTGCTCGTTCTGTAATTGTAGTAGGTCCTGAGCTTAACATGCATGAGTGTGGTATTCCTAAAGATATGGCTGCTGAGCTGTTTAAACCATTTGTAATCCGTAAGCTTATAGAGCGAGGTGTGGTTAAAACAGTAAAATCTGCTAAAAAAATTGTTGACCGAAAAGATCCTGTAGTTTGGGATATTCTGGAAAACGTAATGAAGGGACACCCAGTGCTGTTAAACCGTGCCCCAACGCTTCACCGTTTGGGTATTCAGGCTTTCCAGCCAAAAATGATTGAAGGTAAAGCTATTCAGTTACACCCATTGGCATGTTCGGCATTTAACGCCGACTTTGACGGTGACCAGATGGCGGTTCACTTACCATTAGGTAATGCTGCAATTTTGGAAGCTCAAATGTTAATGTTGGGTTCTCAAAACATCTTGAACCCTGCTAACGGTGCTCCTATTACAGTTCCTTCTCAGGATATGGTTTTGGGTCTTTACTATATGACCAAACCTCGTGAAGGTGCCAAAGGTGAAGGATTAACATTCTATTCACCAGCGGAAACTAAGATTGCTTTCAATGAGAAGAGTGTTGATCTTCATGCAATCGTTAAAGTTTTAACTAACGATGTTAATGAAGAAGGCGAAATTTACGAAACAATAATTGAAACGACTGTAGGACGTATTTTATTTAACGAATTTGTTCCTGCAAAAGCTGGTTATATCAATACTGTATTGACCAAAAAAGCTTTGCGTGATATTATTGGTAACGTACATAAAGTATGTGGTACTCCACGTACAGCAGCTTTCCTTGATGATATTAAAAACCTTGGATACCGTATGGCATTCGAAGGTGGACTGTCGTTTAACTTAGGTGACGTTATTATTCCTGCTGAAAAGGAAACTTTGGTTCAGGAAGGATATGACGAAGTTGAGGAAGTAATGAATAACTATAATATGGGTTTCATTACCAACAACGAACGTTACAACCAGATTATCGATATCTGGACGCATGTTAACGCTCGATTGACTCAAACTTTGATGAACCAAATTAGTTCAGACAGACAAGGTTTTAACTCAGTATATATGATGCTTGATTCTGGTGCGAGGGGTTCTAAAGAACAGATTCGTCAGTTATCAGGTATGAGGGGGCTGATGGCTAAACCTCAGAAATCAGGTGCTGAAGGTGGTCAGATTATTGAAAACCCAATTCTTTCGAACTTTAAAGAAGGACTGTCGGTATTAGAGTACTTTATCTCTACTCACGGTGCTCGTAAAGGTTTGGCGGATACCGCTCTTAAAACTGCGGATGCGGGATACCTTACTCGTCGTTTGGTTGACGTATCTCAGGATGTGGTTATCCTTGAGGATGATTGTGGCACTTTAAGAGGTTTGACTGCAACTGATATTAAGAATAATGAAGAAGTAGTTGCTTCACTTTATGAACGTATTCTTGGACGTGTATCTGTACACGATATTTATCACCCAAGTACTGGTGAAAAATTAGTAAGTGCAGGTGAAGAGATTGTTGAAGATCAAGCTAGAATGATCGAAGAATCACCAATCGAGCGTGTAGAGATTCGTTCAGTATTAACATGTGAGTCAAAACAAGGTGTTTGTGCTAAATGTTACGGGCGTAACCTTGCAACAGGACGCATGGTTCAAATGGGTGAATCAGTTGGTGTTATTGCTGCTCAGTCAATTGGTGAGCCGGGAACACAGCTTACACTACGTACCTTCCACGTAGGGGGTACTGCAGGTAACATTACTTCTGAAAATAGTATCAAAGCTAAATATGATGGTGTTGTTGAGATTGATGAATTACGTAGCGTTCCAACAACAACTGAAGAAGGTGATGATGTAGATGTTGTAATTGGTCGTTTGGCTGAGTTACGTATCGTTGATAAGAATACTAATATTTCTTTAACAACTCACCCAATTCCTTATGGTGCTAAACTTCACATTAAAAACGGAGCCGATATTAAGAAAGGTGATGTAATTTGTGAATGGGACCCATATAATGCTTTGATCATTACTGAAAAAACCGGTAAGGTTTCTTTTGAAAATATGATTGACGGTATTACTTATAAAGAAGAATCAGATGAACAAACTGGTTTTAAAGAAAAAGTAATTACTGAATCTCGTGATAAAACGAAGAATCCTTCATTACGTGTATTAAGCGATGATGGAGAAATTCTTAAAACATACAACTTACCTGTAGGTGCTCACATTGCTGTTGAAGAAGGTGAGGCTGTTAAAATGGGTCAGATCCTTGCTAAAATTCCACGTGCAGTTGGTAAAGCAGGTGATATCACAGGGGGTCTTCCACGTGTTACCGAGTTATTTGAGGCACGTAACCCAAGTAACCCTGCTGTAGTTTCAGAGGTTGATGGAGAGGTAACGTTTGGTAAAATCAAACGTGGTAATCGCGAAATTATGGTAACCTCTAAAATTGGTGAAGTTAAGAAGTATCTTGTATCACTTTCTAAACAGATCCTTGTTCAAGAGAATGATTATGTACGTGCGGGTACACCTCTTTCTGATGGTGCTACTACACCAAACGATATCTTGAGCATTAAAGGTCCTACAGCTGTACAGGAATATATTGTGAATGAAGTTCAGGATGTATACCGTCTACAAGGGGTGAAAATTAACGATAAGCACTTCGAAATTATTGTGCGTCAGATGATGCGTAAAGTTGATATTGCTGATCCGGGAGATACTAAATTCCTGGAAAAACAAATCGTTGATAAGATTGAGTTCATGGAAGAGAACGACAATATCTGGAGCAAAAAAGTAGTTGAAGATGCCGGCGATTCACAATCATTAAAACCTGGTATGATCATTACTGCCCGTCGTTTGCGTGATGAAAACTCTCAGTTGAAGCGTCGTGACTTGAAAGTGGTAACTGCTCGTGAAGCAATTCCTGCTACATCAAGTCAGGTACTACAGGGTATTACCCGTGCCGCACTTCAAACTAAGAGCTTTATGTCAGCTGCATCCTTCCAGGAAACAACTAAAGTGTTGAATGAAGCTGCAATCCAAGGGAAAATCGATAGATTAGAAGGATTGAAGGAAAATGTGATCTGTGGTCACCTAATTCCTGCCGGTACAGGTGTGCGTACTTTCAACAAAGTAGTTGTAGGTTCCAAAGAAGAATTTGACCGCTTAGTAGGTAAAGAAGTGGTTGAAGAGAATTAATGAAAAACAATTAATTTTGAGATAAGGAATGAGGGGGAGCACGTAAGTGACTTCCCCTTTTTCGAAAAAATATAACAATGGAAGACAAGAAAAATCAAAACCAATTGAATATCGAGCTGAAAGAAGATGTTGCACAAGGTGTTTACTCAAACCTGGCTGTTATTACTCATTCTCCTTCTGAGTTCGTTTTAGACTTTGTTCGTGTAATGCCTGGTGTACCTAAAGCTCAGGTTAAATCACGTGTTATTATTACACCAGAGCATGCTAAACGTTTAATGAATGCTTTGATGGATAACATCAAACGATATGAATCTATACATGGACCTATCAAGAATTCTGCACCACAAGGCCCCGATGGAGGACCTGTAATGCCAATGAATTTTGGTCCAACCGGACAAGCATAAAGATAAAACGGGGCAATTTGCTCCGTTTTTTTTATTTTTATGAAAAAAATAAATGCCCATTCGATTATTATTCTGGATTTTCTTACTTCTGAATGTTTCATGTTCTTCTGCTCAAACAAAAAAAGAAGATATTGTACTTGGAGCAGAACAGTTTGATTCTTATCTACCTCTTTTAAAAGATAAGAAAGTTGCTTTACTGGTAAATCATACTTCACAGGTTGGTCAAACACATTTGCTGGATACGCTTTTGGCATTTAATATTGATGTACAAAAGGTATTTGCTCCTGAGCATGGTTTCAGAGGAAAGGCAGATGCGGGAGAGCTGATAAAAAGTAATGTAGATATCAAAACAGGTATTCACATTGTTTCGATGTATGGAAAAAGTAAAAAGCCCTCAGCAGAATCGTTGCAAGATATTGATGTGGTTGTTTTTGATATTCAGGATGTAGGTTGTCGGTTTTATACATATATCTCATCGATGCACTATATGATGGAAGCTTGTGCCGAGAATAATGTAAAATTTATTGTTCTGGATCGACCTAATCCGAATGGAGATTATTTCGATGGACCAGTTCTGCAAAAAGAGTTTAAATCATTTGTTGGAATGCATCCCATCCCGGTTGTGCATGGATGTACAGTTGGAGAGTTGGTTCAGATGATCAACCAGGAACATTGGTTGAAAGATGGTGTAAAGGTAGACCTGACAGTGATACCAATGAAACACTATACACATCAAACTACCTATTCTTTGCCTGTCAAACCATCACCTAATTTGCCAAATGATATTTCTATCCGTTTGTATCCTTCGCTTTGCTTTTTCGAAGCAACTACCATTAGTATAGGTCGTGGAACTTACATGCCGTTTCAGGTAATTGGTTATCCCGATTCTTGCATGGGTAATTTTACTTTTACACCTGTTTCCATAGAAGGGATGTCGAAATATCCCCCGCAGCAAAATCAGCTTTGTTATGGTGTTGATTTAAGAAATGAAGATTTATCACATCGATTTACATTGCAGTATTTCATCGATTTTATGGATAAGTGTATTCCTGCAGAGTCATTAATTGATAGAGAGAAGTGGTTTAATCTGTTGGCAGGAAATGATACACTTCTAAAGAAAATTAGAGCAGGATGGACAGAAGATCGTATTAAGCAAAGCTGGCAGAAGGAATTGAATGATTATGCCCAGATGAGGCAGAAATACTTATTATATCCTTAAGAAGATAATTTATGAAATATATTTTATTGGTTTATGTGTTGATGCTTGCCTTGGGAACATCGGCGCAAAGCAATTCTCCATTTAATAATTCAAAGCAGTCTCAATTATGGGTAGATAGTGTTTATCAGAGTTTGTCTGATAATCAGCGAATCGCTCAGCTATTTTGGATTGCTATTGAAAACACTGATAATTCAAAAGTACAGGCTAACAATGAGGATTTAATTAGTCGTGTTCAACCCGGAGGTGTTTTATTTTTTAAAAGTACACAGGCTGAAGTTCGTGATCTGATCCATCGATTTCAGGGTGTTTCTTCCATTCCATTGATGGTGGCTATTGATGGAGAATGGGGACTGGGCATGCGCATTAAAGATGGTCTGTCGTTTCCTTATCAAATGACGTTGGGCGCAATCCAGAATGATAGCCTTTTGTATAAGATGGGATATGAGATTGGTAGCCAGATGAAAAAATTAGGGATTGATGTTAATATGGCACCTGTTGTAGATGTTAATTACAACCCTAATAATCCGGTAATCGGGAAGCGTTCTTTTGGTGAATATCCTCAAAACGTGGCGAAAAAATCGTGGGCTTATGCCAATGGATTACAGGATGCTGGAATAATTGCCGTAGCAAAACATTTCCCTGGACATGGTGATACCAATAAAGATTCACATCTTACTTTACCGGTTATCTCTCATAGCAAAGAGAGATTGGACAGCATTGAATTGGTTCCTTTTCAATATGTAATTGATAAAGGAATAAAAGGGGTGATGACTGCTCATTTAGCAGTTACTTCATTGGAAGAAAAGAGTGATTTACCATCAAGCTTATCAAATAATATTGTTACAAACCTGCTAAAAGATCAGCTTGGTTTTCAAGGATTGGTAATTACTGATGCAATGAATATGAAAGGTGTTTCAAATTACGCTGGTGTTGGTCAAAATGAGTTACAGGCACTTTTAGCAGGTAATGATATTATTGAGTTTAGCCCAAATATTGAAAAATCAATTGTGGTTGTAAAGCAAGCACTCTTGTCAGGAAAATTACCACGAAAACTACTGGAAGAGAAATGTAAAAAGGCTTTACTGGCAAAGTATGAAAATGTTCTGAATAACAATGAAGACAAAAGTTCTGATATTGATTTAGCTAAAGCAGAATACTTAAAAAAGCAATTATATAAAGAAGCTATAACGCTTATTAAAAATGAAGCTGAGTTGCCTTTCCATGATCTTGATAAAATCAATTTATCAGTGGTTTGTTTTGATAATCAGGAAGAATGGAATACAAACTTTCGCAGGTATTTAGATGTTAAAATAGTTAATGGAACCAAGGAATCTTCCATTAATAAAGATTTATCGACAAAGATTTTATTATTGCCCGATTTTAAAACATACAAAAAGTATCAGATTCAGATTGACAAATATTTATTGTCTGATAATTGTGTTCTGGTTTTTCAGGGAAATCCATACAAATTAAACGATATTGAAAATTTTGATCGTGCTAAGAGTATTATTCTGACATACGAAAATAATACCATTACACGCGATTGGGCATCTCAATTCATTTTTGGAGCTATTTCTGCAACAGGTAAATTACCTGTTTCAATAAATGAGTTTTATAAAGTAGGTTATGGAATAGATGTGCAATCATTGGGGCGTTTGAGATATACTCAACCGGAAGCGTTACATCTCAATTCAAATTTTATTTATGCAAAAGTTGATTCAGTTGTAAATGCAGGATTGCTTATGAAAGCCTTTCCCGGATGCAGGGTGTTTGTAGCCATTGATGGAAAGGTAATCTTCAATAAATGTTACGGTTATCATACTTATGATAGTATTGAACCTGTTCAACTTGATGATGTATACGATTTAGCATCGGTCACAAAAATATCAGGTCCACTACCACTGATAATGAAAGGAATGGATGAAGGTTTGATGGATTTAGATCAGCCTTTTTCTGTTTATTGGCCCGACTGGAAAAAGAAGCTTTTTCATTCCTCCAACAAAGAGAATTTGAGTTTTAGAGAGGTACTAACACATCAGGCAGCTTTAACACCTTACATCAATTATTATCCTATTACACTAAAGGATGGAGACTATAAAAAGAAGTATTTCGACGATCATTTTTCTGCAAAATATTCGTTGCAAATAGACGATCATCTGTACTTAAAAACATCGTTTAAAAAGAAAATCTATAAAGCAATTCGTAAATCACCTTTATTAGATGAGCATACATATAAATACAGTGGCTTATCGTTTATGATTTATCCAGAACTCTTAAGTAATCTTTATCATCAGGATTATGAGGTATCTTTGAATAAATGGTTTTACAAGCCGTTAGGTGCTTCATCTTTGGGGTATAAACCGCTACAAACAATTGATACTATGCGAATAGTTCCCACGGAGATAGATAATAATTATCGTCACAAACTAATTAAAGGATGGGTACATGATGAAGCTGCAGCTGTAATGGGTGGTGTTTCAGGAAACGCAGGGTTATTTGCCTCGGCTGATGATTTGGCTAAATTAATGCAGATGTATCTTCAAAAAGGTGAATATGGAGGACGAAGATATCTAAGTGAGGAAGTGGTTGAAGAATGTAGTAAAGTTCAATTTCGAGAGAACGAAAACAGGAGGGGAGTTGGTTTTGATAAGCCTTTGTTTGGTAACGATACTTTAACAATTGAACAATCGTATCCGGCACCGGGAGTAAGCGCTGAAAGCTTTGGCCACAGTGGTTTTACCGGCACGTTTGTGTGGATGGACCCGAAATACAATATGTTGTATATCTTTTTATCAAACCGGGTACATCCAACGCGCGATAACCGACTACTGTATCAGAAGAATATTCGACCTTCTATTCAGCAAGTATTTTACGATGCTTTAAAGCAAGTGAATTAAAATCCTTCAGGTAATTCCTGTTCTCCCATTATAGGCTCAACCGGATTTGGATTCATTTTATAGAAAATCTGTTTCTCTGTAATATCCATTACCAATACTTTCATATGAATCAGGTTGATAAGAATCTTTTCTGCTTTTCGTGGGCTTATACGTGCCATTCCACAAAATCTCGAAAAGGTAATATATCCATTTAATTCAAGGTATTTTAGAAGTTTGGTTTCGGCATATTTAATTTTCAGCATTCCTCCGCCACCTTCTTTCTCTTTCTTCCATACCTCAATCATAATATGGTTAGCCATAATATTCTGATCCTTTAACCGAATATAGGCTTTTGACTTACCATCTTTATCTGGAGCAAAATGCGGACGTTTGTTACTTTTCGGAATGATGATCTCCAAAACCGTTTTACCTTCTACTTCCCATTTTCTGGTTTCGAAGGGAACGTTGGGTTTACAGTGAATTTTAGCTGCTGCTTCAATCATGTAGTATTCTTCATCAGATTCCACACCTGCTATTTTACCATTGTCTTTTACCCCCAATAAGAGTCTACCACCATCAGTATTGGCAAAAGCCGATAATGAACGAGCTATTTTTTTAGAATCGTTAATCGCAAATTTAAAATCCTGCGTTTGATGCTCGCCTTCGGCAATCATATTTAAAAGTTCCTTCGCTTCCACTTCAAAATTATTTTGCGCAAAGGTCGCAAAAAACTTCTCATCAACGAAATAATATTAAAAGAGCGAATTTGGGCTGATATTTTGCATTTATCTGTTTGACGTTTGTTTAATGTGTTGAAAAATAGTTATTAAGAATAAGTCTTTATAATGATTTGAGGCTTAAAAAGTCATATCTATCAGGTGATAAAATCCTTAAAAAATATTAAATTACTGAAAAATATCTCTAATAAATTAGAGTAGTGATCACCTTTAAATCCGCAACAATGACAGAAGTAAAACAACTGGTTCAGGACTTGGCTGATCAATTCGGACGAAGCCACGAAAGTCTGTTACCGATTCTACAAGGAATTGTCACCAAAGAGCAACACATCTCCGAAGATGCGATGATTGAAGTAGCAAGAGAATTGAATATTTCAGCAGCTCAGGTATACGGAACTGCCACATTCTACTCTTTCTTAAATACTCAGCCTTTGGGGAAATATGTTATCCGTGTTTGTAAAACCATCACCTGTATGATGCATGGTAAAAATCAAATAATTAAAGAGCTGGAAACTGTTCTGAAAGTAAATTTGGGTGAGACTACCCACGATGGTAAATTCACTTTATTGGAAACAAACTGTTTAGGGCAGTGCCACAAAGGTCCGGCTATGCTTATAAATGATAAACCCTACACCGAGCTTACTCCTGAAAAGGTGAGAGAGATTATAATGATGTATCGTGATAAAGAAACACGTGCTAATTAACCATTTACTCTTTCAGTTATGAAAAAACATCTGCAGCGTTTAGATCTAATCTTCAAAAACGAACACGATATAGAAGATATCTTAGTTAAGACATTTAAGAAAAACAATGATGAAGTTATTAATAATCTGATTAGTTCAGGTTTAAAAGGTAGGGGAGGAGCCGGATTTCCTACAGGATTAAAATGGAAACTGGCTTCAGAAGAGGAAACCGATGAGAAATACATTATTTGTAATGCCGATGAAGGTGAACCCGGAACTTTTAAAGATCGTGAAATTTTATCGCGGGTTCCACATAAAGTTTTGGCAGGAATGGCTGTTTGTGCTCGCGTTATTGGAGCCAAGCAAGGATTCATCTATCTACGTGGCGAATATGTATTTCTAAAACCTCAATTGTTAGAGGTAATCAACGAATTTCATCAGTTATTAAAAAAGATAAATTTTGATTTTAAAGTAGAGATATTTTTAGGAAGTGGTGCCTATATATGTGGCGAAGAGAGTGCTTTGTTCGAAAGCATGGAAGGCAAACGGGGTGAACCTCGTAATAAACCTCCATTTCCAACCCAGCATGGATATAAGAATAAGCCAACCGTTATTAATAATGTGGAAACATTAGCTCATACGTATTCAATATTTAAATACGGAGCGGATAAATTCAAAGATTTAGGTGTTCAGGATTCGCGTGGATCCAAGGTGTTTTCTGTTTCTGGTGATACTCCAATACCCGGAATTTATGAGTTGGAATTTGGCATGTCGTTGCAAAAGTTTGTAGACGATTTTGGTGATGGAGATGCCAAAGCTGTTCAGGTTGGAGGAGCATCCGGTTTTTGTGTGCCGCGCAAAAAGTTTGATAAAACAGTAATTGGTTATCAGGGAAAGTTAAGAGGAACTTCATTACCAACCGGAGGGTCGATGATGATTTTTAATTCATCACGCTCGATGTACAATGTATTGCATAACTATCTCGATTTCTTTGTGGAAGAGTCGTGTGGGCAATGTACTCCATGCAGGGTAGGAACTCAACAACTTCTGTTAGGCATTGAGGCGGTTAAACGAGGTGAAAAACCTTCGTCATATCTCGATAAATTAATGGAGTTAGCCGAAACGATGAGAGTTACTGCTAAATGCGGATTAGGACAATCCGTTGGTAACTCGTTTTCATCAATCGTTGAGAATTTCAAAGAAGAAATGATCTACTAACCCTAAAACCAATTATTATGTCTGAAAAAGTTAATCTTCGAATAGATAATATAGCCGTTAGTGTTGAGGAAGGTACAACCATACTTGAAGCCGCACGAAGAGTAAATATCCGTATTCCAACTTTATGCCATCACGAAGATTTATGCGTGGCAGGAAATTGTCGTGTTTGTATGGTAGAACAGGTGGGTTCTGATCGTTTATTGCCATCATGTGCCATGCCTGTTTCCGAAGGTATGGAGATTCAAACCAATAGTCTGAAAGTTCGCTCAGCACGCAAACAGATTATTGAATTACTGGTAAGCGAACATCGTGCAGATTGTACACGTTGCTATAAAAATGGGAAGTGTGAATTGCAGGAATTGTCATCAGAATACATTATTGGAGAGGATGGTTTTATAGATTTGGTGCCATTAAAGGTGCTAACCATTGATAATTTTTCTCCTTCTATCATTAAGGATGACAGCAAGTGTATTCGTTGTCAGCGGTGTGTACGTACCTGTGATCAATTGCAAAATATTGGAGCCTTAACAGTGGCGTATAAAGGGAAAGATATGAAGATTTCATCCTTCTATGAAAAGCCTATGTATGAGGTGGTTTGTACTAATTGTGGACAATGTGTTAATCGTTGCCCAACAGGCGCCTTAACCGAAAAAACATATGTAGAACAGGTATGGACCGCCCTCAATAATGATAAAAAGCATGTGGTAGTTCAAACTGCACCGGCTGTGCGTATCGCATTGGGTGAGGCATTGGGAATGCCTGCTGGCGAAATTGTTACTGGTCGATTGGTTTCTGCTTTGCGTAGGCTAGGTTTTGATTCTGTTTTAGATACCGATTTTACAGCAGATTTAACCATTATTGAAGAAGGAAATGAATTGCTCCAGCGCTTAAAAAAAGTGTTGGTTGATGGTGATTCTTCTGTAAAAATACCAATGACTACTTCATGTTCTCCTGGATGGATTAAGTTCATCGAACATACTTTTCCTGAATATCTCGATAATGTATCGACAGCTAAATCACCACAGCAGATGTTTGGGGCTTTGGCCAAAACATTTTTCGCTAAAAAAATAAATGTCGATCCCGAAGATATGGTGAGTGTATCTGTAATGCCATGTACAGCTAAAAAGTACGAAGCTGATCGCCCCGAAATGCGCAGTAGTGGATATAAAGATGTTGACTTTGTACTAACAACACGCGAATTGGCATTGATGATTAAACAGGCAGGAATCGATTTTCCGTCATTGCCCGAAGATGAATATGATAGTATTATGGGAGAGTCATCTGGTGCTGCAGTCATTTTTGGCGCTTCTGGTGGTGTTATGGAAGCTGCACTTCGAACGGCATACGAAGTTGTTACAGGTCGTGAAGTTCCTTTTGAAGGCTTAAATATTACACCAGTGAGGGGAATGGAAAGCGTGAAAGAGGCTTCTTTAGTAATTGAGAATCCTCTGCCAGAATGGAGTTTTCTCGATGGAGTTGAATTGAAAACTTGCGTGGCGCATGGTTTAAGTAACGCTAAAAAAGTGATGGAGGCTGTGAAAGCAGGAACTGCCCAATATCATTTTATTGAAATAATGGCTTGTCCGGGAGGATGCCTTGGAGGTGGAGGGCAACCTATTCCAACCAATCCGGCAATTCGCAAAAAACGTAGCGAAGCAATTTACAGGGAGGATAGTTTGAAGCCAATTCGGAAATCGCATGAAAATCCTGAAATAGTTCATATTTATGAAGAATTTCTGAAGGAACCATTGGGCAAAAAATCGCATGAATTATTGCATACGCATTATACCGAAAGAAATCGCTATTAATAATCTGAATCTCAAAATTTAAATCGAACTCAGGTTAATACCTCGGTCGTTTCAAAATGTAATTGTTTGGTAAGCAATTACGCCTAAACCGGGACTGGTTCCCGGTTTTTCTATTCTTTTATGAAACCTGTAATTATTTAGGATTGATATAAATTGTATTCATTAAAGGAGAGATCATCTGAATTACAGAAATAATTATCTAATTTAAGAGTTCATTACGGAATTTTTCATGGAGCATAAAAGTGAGATAACAATTTGTTTAGGAAGTTCTTGCTTCTCAAGGGGAAATAAAGAAGTTCTTCCTGTAATAAAAAAGTTTTTGGCTGATTATAAGCTAGAAGCAGATGTGTTTTTTCATGGAGATTTGTGTGGAGGAAAATGTGAAGAAGGTCCGGTTCTTAAAATTGATGATACATTTTATTCAAAGGTTAGTGTTGATAATGTGTACGAGATTTTAAGAAACTATTTTGATATTAACAACAATGTATAGAAACACTAATTTATGGCTCAACTTATTGTTGCAGATCAAGATAAATGTAATTTAAGCTATACGTGCGTTCGTGTATGTCCTTCAAAAGCAATAAAAATTGCAGATAAACATGCTCATATATTGGCCGATCGCTGTATAGGTTGTGGTCATTGTGTCACCGTTTGTGCTCAGGAAGCTATTAGTTATCGTGATGAACAAACGGTCGTTCAGGAGTTATTAGGTTCGAAAAAGAAAGTGGCTGCCATTTGCGATCCAGCTATATCCGGCGAATTTAGTGATGTAACCGATTATCGGAAGTTTGTGGCTATGATTAGGGCTTTAGGCTTCGATTTGGTTACTGAAATGTCGTTTGCTGTTGATTTAATTGCCTATCGATACAAAGATTTAGTTGAGCATTTTCAGGGTAAGCACTTTATTTCCAGTAAGTGCCCAGCTACGGTAAAATATATTGAGCGACACGAACCTGATTTAGTCGATAATTTGGCAGCGATTGTTCCTCCGTATATTGCCATGAGTAAAGTGGTTCATAAACGATATGGGGACGATGCTAAAATTGTATACATAACAGCTTGTACAGCTGCTAAGGATGATACCCGACGATTTCACGGAACAGATGGCGGTATTGATGCGGTTTTAACTTTTGTTGAATTAAGAAAGTTATTCAGGAAAAACAGAATTGGTGAAAACACGGTTGAATACAGCGAATTTGATCCTCCCCTGGGACGAAAAGGTGGTTTGTTTCCAATTTCTCATGGACTATTTCAGGCAGTTGATATTAACCAGGGATTGCTGGAAGGAAATATACTGATTACCGAAGGCAGAGCTAATTTTTTACAATCAATAAAAGAATTCAGAGATGAAAAAGAAATGAATCAACATCTTGATTTGTTTTATTGTAAAGGTTGTACTATGGCTCCGGGAATGACTCCAAGTGATAAAAAATTCACGCGTCGTTCGCAAGTGATTGAATATGTCGATAAACGCATGAAAGCCATCGATGTGTATCAGTGGCGATTAGATATTGAAGAGTTTAAACCTTTAGACTTATCCCGCACATTTAAGAGAGTTGATTTACGACTCAATCAACCTAGCGAAGAAGAAGTGAATCGGGTTTTGGTTGAAATGGGGAAAGGTCGTATTGAAGATCAGCTTGGATGCGGTGCTTGCGGTTATCCAACATGTCGTGATTTTGCCATCGCTCATCTGCAAGGATTAACCAATTTTGAGCAATGCTATACTTATTCCATAAAGTCTCTTCGATCGTATGTAAGCAAGTTAAATGCCTCGAACGATAAATATAAGCAGTCGCAAGAAGCCTTGCTGAAGAGTGAGGAAAAAGCCCGACAAGAAGAACAATTAGCTCGCGAAGCGGCTGAAACTACCACAGCAATGCTTAATAAGTTAAGGGCGGGAGTTGTTATGGTTGATGAGAATTTGAAAGTGATTGAAGCTAATCGTCGTTTTATCGAGATGCTCGGTGAAGATGCCCGTTCCATTTCTGAGTTGATTCCGGGATTAAAAGGAGCTGAATTAACCAAATTGATTGATTTTCATCGTGTGTTTACAACGGTCTTACAATCGGGGCAAGATGTGCTTGACAGAGATGTGACGTATGGAAAATCAATCTTTAATGTTTCGGTTTTTACCATCAAAAAAAATAAGGTAGTTGGCGGTATTATACGCGATTTGGTTACACCCGAAGTCCGGAAAGAAGAAGTAATAAAACGGGCTCGTGATGTTATAAAAGAAAACTTGCAAACAGTTCAGCAAATTGCTTTTTTATTGGGTGAAAGCGCATCAAAAACTGAAAAAACGCTGAACAGTATTATACAAGCACAGCAACTGGGAGAAACTGATGAATCAGGACAATAAATTCTACATCGATATTGAATGTCGTCAGAATAACCATGTTGGAGAATTAATCTGCGGCGATGTCTTTCTATCAAAACGTATTAAGGAAGAAGGGCGCACCATTGCTGTATTATCCGATGGTATGGGGAGTGGTGTTAAAGCAAATGTATTGGCTACTTTAACGGCATCAATGGCGTTGAATTTTACGGTTGAACATCGCGAAGTTCGGAAAACAGCTGAAATCATCATGAATACGCTTCCGGTTTGCAGTGTCAGAAAAGTGAGTTATAGTACGTTCACCATTATTGATATTGAGGATGATGGAACAACAACCATCGTTGAATATGATAATCCAACATGTACAATTACCAGAGGTGCTGATTTGTTTGATCCGGGTTGGGATTTTATTGAGTTAGAAAGTGAGCAAAACAAAGGCAAGAAAATCCGAATCTGTAGGTTTATAGCAAAGCGCGAAGATCGTATTTTCTTTTGGTCAGATGGTATTATGCAATCGGGAATGGGCACCAAAGCTTATCCTTTTGGGTGGGGCGAAGAATCGATGCAAAACTATGTGAAAAGTTTGGTGCGTTATACACCTTTTGCATCATCGGGTAAAATGGCTCAAAAAGTGTTGAATATGGCTCTTTTACACGATGGAGATAAACCCAAGGATGATTCTTCGTGCGGAGTGATTTATTTTAGAGAACCGCGTAAATTACTACTGGTTACCGGCCCTCCATTTGAGGATAACAAGGATTTTGATTTTGCATTGAAAGTGCAACATTTTAAAGGCAAGAAAATAATTGCAGGCGGAACAACAGCTGAAGTTATTTCGCGCGAGTTGGCTTTGCGTTTCGATGCTGGTTTGGAATCAGATGATCCGGATCTCCCACCTATTTCGTTCATGCAGGAGATTAATCTGGTAACAGAAGGTATTCTTACTCTTGGAAAAGTTGCCCGTTTACTCGAGCAATACAACATGGATTCGAGGTTGGGAAAGGGACCCGCTGATCAAATTATAAAAATGCTTTTCGAAAGTGATAAGATACATATCATCAATGGTACGCGCATTAATGTGGCTCATCAGGATCCAAACCTTCCGGTTGAGCTGGAAATACGTAGAACAGTCGTGAAACGTATAGTACGATTGCTCGAAGAAAAATTTCTGAAAGAAGTAGATATAGAATATATGTAGCTTCAATTGTTGGATGAATCAATATTCGATTTTAAATGATGAATAAACAGGAGTATGAGATTAGAATTTGAAGTTAGAATCATAGATCGATATAAAGTGTAATCTATTATCTAATGATCTAATAATCTATGATCTTACGAAGTGTTAATTTAGATTTGATATATATAACATAAAAGAAGGAATCGTCCTTTTTTTTCTTAATTTAAAAGTATTCATTTGTTAATGAATCATAAAATTTTCATTAATCTGTCAGGTTGGTTCAGTATTATTTAAAATGACTCATCCAAATATGAAAATAAAAGAGATTGCAGAAATAATAGACGCTAAAGTGGTTTGTGGCGAAGATGATATCGACAAAGATATTCGTTGCGCATTTGCCAGCGACCTGATGAGCGATGTTTTGACCCTGGATTCAGAGCAATTGGTGTTGATTACTGGTTTAGCCAATATGCAGGTGATCCGTACTGCCGAAATGGCGGATGTAAATTGTATTGTTTTTGTGCGCGATAAGCATGTGAACGAAGCCATGATGAAATTGGCGAAAGAAAACGATATGGTATTGCTCGAGTGTAAATATTCAATGTTTAATGCAATAGGAAGGTTATTTCAGGCAGGCTTAAATCCTGTCTATTGATTATTGTTATGGAATTTAACTACGAAGTAGAAGGAGGAAATTTCGCTAAGGCGGGATATGCAGCAAGTAGCGTTAAAAAGGTGCTGAAACAATTAAATGTTGATCCCAAGGTGATTAAACGAGTAGTGGTTGCCTTGTACGAGGGAGAGGTTAATGTAGTCGCGCATGCTTATAAAGGAAATATCAAAGTGGATATTGATACCGAGCGAATATTTATTGAAATAAGTGATGAAGGTCCTGGTATACCAGATATCGATCTGGCCATGCAGGTTGGTTATTCAACCGCTTCGGCAATGGTTCGTGAGATGGGATTTGGTGCTGGTATGGGGCTTCCGAATATGAAACGAAACGCTGACTCTATTAATATAAAAAGTACAGTTGGTAAAGGAACGATAGTGGAATTAACTACTCATTTGCCTAAATAAATAATTGGTATGAGCGAACAACAGTTTTATCATGCTCTAAAAGTAGATCACGAAAAGTGCTTCGGTTGCGTTCATTGTATGAATGAATGCCCAACTGATGCTATACGTATACGAGATGGTTTGGCTACCATCCGAAAAGATTGGTGTATCGATTGCGGCGAGTGTATGAAAGTGTGTCCGGTTGATGCGATTTATGTCGAGCAGGATGATTTTGATGACATATTAAGCTATAAATATCGTGTGGCCATCTTACCATCGGTGTTTATTGGGCAGTTTTCGAAAGTAATTAGCGCCGAAGAAATTATTGAAATTCTGCATGGTTTGGGATTTACGCATGTTGTACCTGCCGAGGCTACTGTTGATGTAATTAACGAGGCCATGCTGGACGCTTATGCTGATGATTTGGAAAAACCTTTCATTAGTACATTTTGTCCGTCCATTGTTCGATTAATACAGGTGAAATTTCCAGGATTGGTAAATAATATTTTACCTATTAAGCCCCCAATGGATGCTACAGCTATTTACTATCGAAAAAAGCTCATTGATGAAGGTAAACTGCCCGAAGATATCGGAATATTCTACGTTACCCCTTGCGCCTCTAAAATTGCTACAGTTAAGTCGCCGGTTGGCGAAGACGAATCCTCGGTTGATGGCGTAATTAATATGGACTTTTTGTACAACAAGGTATCTCATATTTTAAATAATAGAAGCCGAACAGAAGAGCGGATTAATAATGAGGTGATTGATCATGTAAGTCCTAAAGCTTTAACCTGGTGTTTAACCGAGGGAGAATCGGCTCATATGAAGGGGAGATGTTTGGCTATTGACGAGATTCATAACGTAATTAAATTTCTGAATAAGGTTGAGAATGATGAAATTATAAATGTTGATTTTATTGAATTACGTGCTTGCGATCAGAGTTGTGCTGGAGGTGTTTTGATGAGTGAGAATCGATTTCTGACGGTGGAGCGCATGAAAACCAGAGCTGAACATGTCGAACAGAAAAAGATAACGATTGATGACATTAGTTTTGATCATCAGAATTATATAAAAGAAAAAATTGGAGTGGGTAAAATTGAACCACGTCCAATGATGGGCTTGGATTCGGATATGGCTACAGCTATCAAAAAGATGGAACGTGTGCGTCGTATTATGTGTTTTTTACCCGGAATTGATTGTGGTGCATGCGGATCGCCGAGTTGCGAAGGGCTGGCCCAGGATATTGTATTGAAAGATGCTCATCTTTCAAATTGCGTTTTCATGCAACGAATGATGGAGAAAAGTAAAAAGCTTGATCCGCAACATTCGCTTCGCATAATTGAAAAAACCTGGGGCAAAGATCGCCTGGATAAGGATTGTTATAAAAAAGGAGCAAAAAATGAAGGTATCTGATATAATTGAAAAACTGAATCTGAAAGTAATTGCGGGCGAAGAAGGTTTGCAAAACGAAGTGACAGGAGGGTATACTTCTGATTTATTAAGTGATGTGATGGGAAATGCCGACGAAGGACAGGTATGGATTACTTTGCAAACCCATCGTAATGTAATGGCTGTGGCTTCGCTTAAAGAAGTGGCTGCTGTGGTTATTGTTAAGGGATTGGAAGCCGAAGAAAGTACCATCAGTCAAAGCAACGATGAGGGCATTCCACTGTTAAGTTCCGATTTGGAAACCTTTGAATTATCGGGGCAATTGTATAAAATATTGAATCCATGATATGAAACTGTTCAAAGCAGATCTGCATATTCACACGGTTCTTTCTCCTTGCGGAAGTTTGGAGATGAGTCCGAAAGTAATTGTGGAGAAGGCTTTGGAGAAAGGATTGGATATAATTGGCATTACCGATCATAACTCAACATTGCAGTGTAAGGAGGTTATGAAACTGGCCAATAAAAAGGGACTCGCTGTATTGTGCGGAGCCGAAGTCACCACTAAAGAAGAAGTACACTGCCTTACGTTCTTTGAAACATTTGAAAAACTTGAAACTTTTCAGCAATATCTAAGTCAACATCTTCCCGATATTTCTAACGACACTGAGATGTTTGGTCATCAAGTATGGGTAGATGAAGAAGAGAATATTCTGGGTGAGGAAAACCGATTACTCATAAATGCCATCAATCAAAGTATTGATGAGGTCGAAGCTAAAGTTAGAAGCTTGGATGGTTTGTTTATTCCGGCACATGTCGACAGAAGTAGATTCGGTTTATTTAGTCAGCTGGGTTTTATGCCTTTTGATTTACAACCTGATGCCGTTGGAATGACATTCAGAGCTAATTTGGAACAAATGCTGGCGAGTCATCCCGAATTAAACGAGGTCACGATTCTTCGTTCTTCCGATGCACATTTTCCTGAGGCAATTGGAGAACACTATACCGTACTGGAAATGGAGGAATGTACATTTCAGGAGGTTAGAATGGCATTGCATCACATTAACGGACGAAAAGTAAAAGAGCTGGTATGAGAGATCTTTCGATGCATATCACCGATATTGTTCAGAACTCGGTAAGGGCTCAGGCTAATTTGATTCATCTTTCCATTGAAGAGAAAGGTGAATGGCTCACGTTTACTTTTGAGGATAATGGCACCGGTATGGATGCTGAAACCGTTAAGAAAGTAACCGATCCATTTTTTACATCTCGCACCACCCGCAAGGTAGGACTGGGCATACCGCTGTTTATACAAAATGCTGAGTTAACAGGCGGAAGCCTTACTGTTACATCAGAATTGGGCAAAGGAACCGTTGTAAAAGCCGTTTTTGGTTTGAATCATATCGATCGTCCACCTATGGGTGATTTACCTTCAACGATTGCAATGCTAATAACCGGAAATCCTCAAACAGATATGGTCTTCACCTATCAAACCGAGGAAGAAAAATTTGAATTGGATAGTAGAGAAGTAAAAGAAATACTGGGTGATATGGATATCCGTATGCCACAGGTAACAAGTTTTTTAAAACAAATGATTGGCGAAAATCTAAAAGAAATAAAAGCAAGCTATTAATAAAATCCCTTTAGCTAAAGAGCTAAAATAAATCATGTTAACTAAATATAATGATTCGTTCAGGTTTTGTGATGGTTAGATTTTAAGCCTCAAAAGAGTGACTTAAAGTGAATACTTTTAAGCGCTTCGTAAATTAGTCTAAATTCTAATTATCTATTTATCTAACAGTCTAATATTGAAATATCCGATTGCTATGACTAAAGTAAAATCCCTGGCCGATCTTCGGAAAATGAAAGAAGAGATGGCAAACAAAGTCCAGCTGCGAGAAAAAAGCGATCATCCTGATAAAATTGTTCAGGTGAAAGTTTCGATGGCAACCTGTGGTATTGCTTCGGGTGCCAAAGAAATAATGAGCTATATGATTGATGAACTGGATCGACAAGCTATTGATGCGGTTGTGACTCAAACGGGTTGCATGGGCTATTGCTATGCCGAGCCAACCATAGAGGTTAAATTACCAAACAGTAATCCTGTTGTTTTTGGTTATGTTGATACGAAAAAGGCCAATGAAATAATCTCGAAATATATTATTCGGGGTGAGTTGGTAGATGGTGTGATACCCGTAAACTACGAGACAGTAAACAACAAAGATAACAACTAGGTAAAGTACACTATGGCAAAATATAAGAATCATGTGCTTGTGTGTGGCGGTACTGGTTGTCGCGCATCACAAGGAGAAGAAATAGTTGAAAGCCTGAACCGATTCATTGAAGAAAATGGTTTGGATCAGGATGTTCAGGTAGTACGAACAGGATGTTTTGGCTTTTGCGAAAAAGGTCCTGTGGTAAAAATGGTTCCCGATAACACGTTCTATGTTCATGTATCGCCCAAAGATGCAGAAGAAATAGTTAAAGAGCATTTGGTTAAGGGACGCCCTGTTGAACGTTTATTATACACCGATCCGGAAACAAAGAAACATGTTACCGAATCGAAAAAAATGGGCTTCTATAAAAAGCAGATTCGCATTGCCTTGCGTAACTGTGGTTTTATCAATCCCGAGAATATTGATGAATACATTGCCCGCGATGGATATGCTGCTTTGGGTATGGCTCTTACCGAAAAGAAACCCGAAGAAGTGATTCAAACCATCATGGATTCAGGTTTGCGAGGCAGAGGAGGAGGAGGTTTCCCAACCGGATTAAAGTGGGATATCACCCGAAAAGTGGAAGCTGATCAGAAATATGTGGTTTGTAATGCCGATGAAGGTGACCCAGGGGCTTTTATGGATCGATCTATTTTAGAAGGCGATCCTCATTCGGTGATAGAAGCCATGGCCATCAACGCTTATTGTACAGGTGCCAATCATGGTTTGATATATATTCGGGCTGAATATCCCTTGGCCATATCGCGCCTTAAAATAGCTATTGAGCAGGCGCGTGAATATGGATTGCTGGGGAAAGATATTTTTGGTACCGGTTTTGATTTCGATGTGGAACTGCGTTTCGGTGCAGGAGCATTTGTGTGTGGCGAAGAAACATCACTGATTCACTCGATGGAAGGCTTACGAGGTGAACCAACTGTTAAACCTCCTTTTCCATCGGTTAGCGGATATAAAGGCAAGCCTACTAATGTAAATAACGTTGAAACTTATGCCAATATTCCTGTCATCCTTTTAAAAGGTGCTGAATGGTTCAGTAGTATCGGAACCGATAAAAGTAAGGGAACAAAGGTATTTGCTTTGGCAGGTAAGGTTAATAATGTTGGGTTGATTGAAGTACCGATGGGTACTACTCTTCGCGAAGTTATTTTTGATATTGGCGGAGGTATCAAGGATGGTAAGAAATTTAAAGCGGTTCAAACAGGTGGGCCGTCAGGTGGATGTTTGACCGAGAAACATCTGGATATACCTATCGATTACGATAACCTGATTGCAAGCGGTTCGATGATGGGTTCGGGTGGTATGATTGTAATGGACGAAGACGATTGTATGGTGTCCATGGCAAAATTCTATCTCGACTTTACGGTGGAAGAATCGTGTGGTAAATGTGCTCCTTGTCGTATCGGCAATAAGCGATTGTACGAAATGCTTCATAAAATAACCGAAGGCAAAGGCACCGAAGAGGATTTAACCAACCTGCGTAATTTGAGTAATGTAATAAAAGATACTTCGCTTTGTGGTTTGGGACAGACTTCTCCTAATCCGGTTTTATCTACGCTGGATAATTTCTGGGATGAATACGAAGCTCACGTTAAATATGACAAATGTCCGGCTGGTCAATGTAAATCGTTGATGCAATATGTTATTGACGAAGAAAAATGTGTGGGCTGTACGCTATGTTCACGTGTTTGTCCGGTTGATGCCATTGCAGGTGATAAAAAAGCACCGCATGTTATCAACCCTCAAACATGTATTAAATGTGGAGCGTGTTATGAAAAATGTAAGTTCGGAGCTATCAGCATCCAGTAATTTACTTCAGTATTTGTGAACAGAAAAAGATAAGAAATGGATATCGTTCAATTAACCATAGATAATAAAAAGGTAGTAGTCGAAAAAGGTACTACCCTCTTAGAAGCAGCAAAAACAATTGGGGTTGATATTCCTTCGCTTTGTTATATGAAGCTGGAAGACACCAATTTTGAAAATAAGCCGGGAGGTTGCCGTGTTTGTGTTGTTGAGGTCGAAGGACGTCGTAACCTGGCACCTGCCTGTAAAACGGAATGTACCGAAGGAATGGCGGTACATACACACTCAGTAAGAGTAGTAAATGCTCGTCGAACTGTAATGGAACTCATTCTTTCCGATCACCCTTTCGATTGTTTGGTATGTGCTAAATCGGGAGATTGTGAGTTGCAGAGTCTGGCTCAGAAACTAGGTATTCGTGAGATAAAATATCAAGGGGCTAAAAGTACCTACAAAGGTGATGAATCTCCGGCTATCATTCGCGATATGGATAAGTGTATTATGTGTCGCCGATGCGAAACCGCTTGTAACGAAGTTCAGACTGTGGGTGTGTTATCAGCTATCAATCGGGGATTCGAATCGGTTGTAGCACCGGCCTTCGAGATGGATCTCGATCATTCAATCTGTACTTTCTGCGGGCAATGTGTGGCGGTTTGTCCTACCGGGGCGTTAACCGAGCGCGACAGTTCATCGAAAGTGATGGATGCCATTGTAAATCCGAAGAAGAAAGTGATTGTTCAAACGGCACCTGCAGTAAGAGCTGCTTTAGGTGAAGAATTTGGAATGGATCCCGGCACTTTGGTCACCGGTAAAATGGTTTCAGCATTGCGAAAGCTGGGTTTTGATTATGTATTTGATACCGACTTTGCTGCCGACCTTACCATAATGGAAGAAGGCACCGAATTGCTCGATCGTTTAAGCAAACACCTGGCTGGAGATAAAGAGGTGAAATTGCCAATTCTGACTTCTTGTTGTCCGGGATGGGTTAATTTCTTCGAGCATCAGTTTCCTGAAATGATTGACATACCATCAACGGCAAAATCGCCTCAGCAGATGTTTGGTGCCATTGCTAAAACATATTTTGCTGATCAGCTTAAAGAAAAACGTGAAGATGTAGTGGTGGTTTCAGTGATGCCTTGTCTGGCTAAAAAATATGAGTGTTCGCGGGATGAATTTGCAGTGAATGGTGATCCTGATGTGAATATTTCCATTTCAACCCGTGAGTTGGCACAGATGATACGCAATGCTAACCTTAACTTTGAAGCGCTGGAGGAAGATGATTTCGATAAGCCATTGGGAGAATCGACCGGAGCTGCAGTTATTTTTGGTACAACCGGTGGGGTGATCGAAGCGGCCGTTCGTACCGCTTACGAGGTGCATACTAAAAAGCCTCTGGAACGACTCGATTTTGAAGAGTTGCGCGGAATGGAAGGCATTCGTTCGGCTACGATTGATTTCGATGGTCTTCCAATTAATATTGGTATTGCACACGGTTTGGGTAATGCGCGTAAGTTGCTCGAAGACATCAAAGCTGGTAAATCGCAGTTTCATGCCATTGAAATAATGGCTTGTCCCGGTGGATGTATTGGTGGAGGCGGTCAACCTTATCATCATGGTAATATGGAAATTCTGAAAAAACGTCAGAAAGCCATCTACGAAGAGGATAAGGGTAAAGCTTTGCGTAAATCGCACGAGAATCCGTTTATACAAAAACTGTATGCCGAATTTTTAGGTGAGCCTTGCGGACATAAATCGCATGAATTGCTGCACACGCATTATTACGACAAGAAAAAGAAGGTTGAAATTTAATATAAGTACAAAGTATCAGGATGAAAAAATGTCTTGATACTTGATACTTTAATCTTATGTCTAAAAAAATATCATGGCTAATATAAAATTACCCGCTGCAAAAGTTGATGAACTCAAGGAAGTGTGTAAAAAGTTCGATAACGATGGGGGAGAACTGATTAATGTACTTCATGCAGCACAGGAAATGTTTGGTTACCTGCCTGCCGAGGTGCAGGAACTGGTGGCCCAGGAATTAAATGTTTCGGTGGCTCACGTTTATGGTGTGGTTACTTTCTATTCATTTTTTTCGATGATTCCCAAAGGAAAGCATCCCATATCTGTATGTATGGGAACGGCTTGTTATGTGCGGGGAGCCGAAAAGGTGCTGGATGAGTTTAAAAAGCACCTGGATGTAAAAGTAGGAGAGACTACCGACGATGGTAAATTCTCGATTAGTTGCTTGCGTTGTGTAGGAGCCTGTGGTTTAGCCCCTGTGGTAACGGTTGGCGAGCGTGTTTATGGCCGTGTGTCGCCCGAAGATGTAAAAGGGATTATTGAAGAATATTTATAGTTGGTTAGTTTTTAGTCAGGAGTCAGTAGATGATTCAATTATCGATGTGCTGATTACGCGATTACCAATATATCGATTATTCAATTGACAATGTGTTGATTGATCGATTATTTGGCTTAGATCAAGCTTTTGTAAAATAGAACAGAAAAGCCGCTTTCTTGCTTGGGGAGCGGCTTTTTAATTTACTAACCTAGCCATTCATCATCCATTTTATCAAGCTCTGATTCTGAAATAATATCACCATTAGCAATATCCTTTTCACTCATTACAAGCATTTCAATTTGTTCTGAAGTAAGCAATACCTTTTCTTCGTAAATTTTATTGATATCTCTTTTATTATTGATATTAATAAAAACCCATTGAGCGATAATCGCAACCCAATGAGCGATGGTCAAAAGCTGATGAGCGATGGTCGAAAGTAGATGAGTGATGGTCAAAAGTAAAATAGCGATGCAATTAAGTAAAATGCAGATGATTAATATATCAAAATGATTAATGTTGAAATAGATAATATTAATAATTAACTTAATGATGTTTTAAAATTATTAATGTTATGAGTAAAAATGCAGTTCCCATTAATTGTCCCAGTTGTAAAGAAATACTTCAAGTCAGGCAAATGATTTGTCCCGCTTGCGAAACCCGTGTTGAGGGGCAGTTTTCATTCCCAATACTTCTTCAATTGCCTATTGATGAACAAGAGTTGGTTGTCAATTATTTTAAATATAGGGGTAACCTTATTAAACTGCAGGAAGTGTATCAGATTAGTTATCCGCCTTTGCGAAAGATGCTGGATAAGGTACTTAAGAAGTTTGAGGAAGTAGAATAGTTTACTTTTAGATGAAATACTTGCATAATGGTCAATGAAAGGTACTAACTTAATACCTACCCTTCGTTTCCAAATGAAGGGTAGATTACTATCAATTTACTCTATAGTTAATAGCTATTCCCTCACCACCTTAAAACCCAAAGCCCTGTTGAGCTTTCCCGATATTAAGCCTTCTTTATCAATTTCAATATCGGTAAAACCTATTTCGATAAAAGCAGGATGTATCTGATTGGTTAATGAAATTAGCTTATCTACTTCTTCTGGGCGAACTTCCAGTTTGGCAACTCCTTTAAAATAGCGCACTCTGCAATCGGAGAAGCCATAAGAATTCAGCAGATTTTCGCCAGTTTCTACCATGTTCAGCTTTTTTATGGTAATAGCTGTTCCGTATGGGAAACGACTGCTTAAACAAGGAGAGGCAGGTTTATCCCAAATTTTAAGATTATAATGACGAGCTATGGCTCTGATGGCTTCTTTATTAATTTTACAATCCATCAACGGACTGAGAGCATTATTTTCTTTGGCAGCTTCCAATCCGGGGCGATAATCACCTTTGTCGTCTGCGTTATTCCCATTCACCATGGTAAATTGTGGATATTCTACGTTTCGAAGTCCTATCATGGCCTCGTACAAAAAGCTTTTACAGAAGTAGCAGCGATTGTTAGGGTTGGATGCATAATTACTATCCTCTATCGGATCCGATTTCAAAATATGGTAAGGTATATCGTACGATTCACAAAACTCAATGGCTTCCTGTAAATCTTTCCGTTTCAAACTGCTTGAATCAGAAATAACAGCCAATACTTCGTCTTTAGCTTTAAATAAACGTGCCAGATAAGCTACCAGACTAGAGTCAACACCTCCCGATAAGGCAATCATTATTTGTTGATGGTTCAAAAACCACTTTTGTAAATCTGAAATTGATTGGTCGATCATAAAATATTTCTTATTGATACTGTAAGGCCTGGTTCCAGTAGTTTGTTCAAAGATGGGTTTAATCTTTTTAATTCTTAAATTGATTCAATCTTAATACCCATTAAATAAGTATTACATTGCCTGAATTAGTAGAATAATCCTAATTTTGTAGTGCTTTATAAAAGCAACTTCAATTTAATAAAACCAACGCCATGTCTATAATATACCATCCTCAGCAATACGCATTACCCGATAGGGCAATGGAAAACTTTATCGATAGCGATGAGATTTGGAGCTTCATTAATAAAAATGAAAATCCAACTATTGAGCAGGTTGAAAAGGTGATTCAACGATCGCTGAATAAAAACAGATTAACGCTCGAAGAAACAGCTATTTTGGTAAATGCCAAAGAGCCTGAGATGGTTGATAGAATAAAAGCGGCAGCGCGCGAACTAAAAGAGCGTGTGTACGGTAAACGTATTGTGTTGTTTGCGCCGTTGTACATCGGTAATTTATGTATAAACGATTGTACTTATTGTGGTTTTCGAACTTCTAATAAGAACCAGGAGCGCATGACTTTGACTAATCAGGATTTGATAGATCAGGTGGTTGCTTTGGAAGATCATGGTCATAAACGTTTGATATTGGTATATGGAGAGCATCCGAAATACAATGCGGAGTTTATTGCTGATACTGTACGTACTGTTTATAGTGTGAAGCATGAAAACGGAGAGATTCGGCGGGTTAATATTAATGCTGCACCACTGGATGTTGAAGGTTTTAAAACCGTTAAAGAGGCAGGTATTGGAACGTATCAGATTTTTCAGGAGACTTATCATCGCGAGACCTATGCTAAAGTTCATAAAGCCGGAATGAAACGCGATTACGATTGGCGTGTTACGGGATTAGACCGTGCTCAGGAAGCCGGAATTGATGATGTGGGTATTGGTGCTTTACTGGGGTTGTACGATTGGCGTTTTGAAGTGTTGAGTTTATTGCGTCATGTTAATCATTTTGAAGCTGTATATAACGTTGGTCCTCATACAATTTCTTTCCCCCGTATTAAATCAGCCTCTGGTTTTGATGTAGATAAAAAATACGATGTTAGCGATGAAGATTTTACGCGTTTGGTAGCCATTTTACGATTGGCAGTTCCTTATACGGGGTTGATTCTTACTGCGCGCGAGCCGGGACATATTCGTGATGAGATAATGGAGTTTGGCGTGTCGCAAATTGATGGCGGTACCAATATAGAGATGAAAGGATATACCGCCAAAAAAGATCAACAGGATCTGGATCTTGAGCAGTTTGAAATTGGAGATAGCCGCTCGTTGAATGAGATAATGGATGATTTGGTGAGTAAAGGATATATACCTTCATTCTGTACTGCTTGTTATCGTTTAAAACGTACCGGCGAGCATTTTATGGAATTCTCTGTACCTGGTTTTATCAAACGTTTTTGTCAACCAAATGCAATGCTTACTCTGGCCGAATATCTCGAAGATTATGCACCAGCTCAAACCAAAGAAAAGGGGTATCAGCTCATAGAAGATAATCTTACATCCTACGAAGATGAAAACTTTAAAGATAAGCTGATAGAGCGATTGGACAGAATCAAAAAAGGAGAGAGGGATTTGTATTTCTAAACTTGTCTGAAGACAGGAGACCGAAGACGGAAGTAAATTACCGATTATGTCGATCTGCCGATTATCAATTGATGATATTGTATGTGTGTATGTTGCAACAGGCAGTCCCGGTAGGTACGTTTGTAATAGCATAGTACGTAAGTGCTATGGTTTAAGCAAAATGTAAATCAAATCCTGAAGGGCTGTCTGTAATTCCTGTTGAATTGTTAATTCGTGGAGTTGTTTAATTGAAAAATTACAGTTTAACAAATGTGCGACTCAACAACTCAACAATCTTCTAAAACTCCACGGCCAACTTCAGATTAATCCTACGTGACGTCAAATAATTAGGAACCGCATACTGACGATTGTATACATCGTTTACCCATGTATATGAGATGGTGTTGTCTATGTTAAACAGGTTGAATATCTCAAGACTTAAAAATGCATTTTTAATGGCTTTGCTACGAGTCATGTTGTGATAGATATTCATTAAATCCTTCGAAAAACCAATATCAACACGTCGATAACTTGGCATTCTATTGATTGCTTTATATCTCTCCGATTGAGGAGGCCCAAAAGGTAAACCGGTTCCGAATAATACATTCAGATGTACTGTAAAAGTTGGATTATTGGGGAGATAATCCTGAAAAAACAACGAGAAATTTACGCGTTGGTCCGAAGGGCGAGGTATATAACCTGGATAAACCACATGCTCAACACCATTATCATCTGTGGTGATATATGAATCATCCAGGATATCTTCTTCCGTTTTCATAAAGGAAAGATTCGCCCACGACTCAATTCCTTTTACAAACTCACCATTTATCTTAAAGTCAATACCGGTTGCATAACCTTTTGCATTGTTTTCGCCCGCATATCGTATTCTTACATTATCAATTTGGTAAGGATTAATATCTGTAAGATGTTTGTAATATGCTTCAGAAGTAAAGGTGAATTTTCGATCGTTTACATCGAAAATCTTATCATATCCAGCAACAAATTGTACCGATTTTTGTGATTTGATATCGTAATTCAACTCGCCTTTGGGAGTTCGTAATTCGCGGTAAAGTGGCGACTGATAATAAACACCTGTAGCAAAACGATAACGTGTTTTACTATTATTAGCAGGATGATACAATGTGTTTAATCGTGGACTAAACAGAAACTCATTATTAAAATCCCAATAACTGGCCCTAACACCTGCATTGATGATGAAAACACCTATATCTGTTTCTAGTTTAAATTCATCTTGCAAATATCCGGTAACTCTGTTTGTATTGGTTTCCAAATTAGCATTTAATGCATATTTCAAAATCAACTCAGTATCGGTAACCGGTATGGAATAACCTGCCGAATCGCGCATTTCCCATTCGTTTATTCGGTCTTTAAATCGCTCATTCTGATATTTAGCTTCCCACGACAATAAGTGATTATTTAATTGATGCTTCCCTTGTACGGCAACATTCTGAATGATACCTAATAAATCGTTTCGGGCATGCTCAATGTTGGTGCCTATACCAACGTTTTCAGCAGGATCATTTGGACCTGGAGATGAACCATCAATGCCTTCTATTTTATCTAATCTGTATTGACCAATAATATCATAGGTTTCCTCTTCGTAAGTTCGATACCCCATTGCTGTAACCTTTATCTGGTTGTAGATATCAGGGTTAAATTTAAATGAAAGAGCACCTAATCCTGTTTGGAAAATATCATGCTCCTGACCTTCAAATGCAACATAAAGACTTTTGGCTTCATTGATCGTTCCAAAAACCGTGTTTCTATCAACCGGAATAAAATCATAAGCATTAGACGCGTAATATCCCAAAGCTTCCAGTTTTAGTTTGTCTGTTAACTGATAGGTTAAGAAGGTTTGCGCATCAAAAAACGTAGGGTTATAATCGCCACTAACATCTAATGTACCCAATAGATATTTGTTGGTTTTGTATCTAACTCCTGCAATTGCTGTTAGTTTATTGTCTTTTGAACTTCCTTCAATATGTCCCGAAGCTCCCAATAAACTAGCAGACATACTTCCCTGTAATTCTTTTGGTTGTTTGTACTGAACATCCAATACTGATGACATCTTATCGCCGTATTGGGCTTCGAATCCACCAGGCGAGAATTTTAAGGAAGAAATTAGTTTAGGATTCACAAAACTTAAGCCTTCTTGTTGTCCTGATCTGATCAGGAAAGGACGATAAATCTCTATGTCATTTACATAAACCAGGTTTTCGTCGTAGTTTCCACCGCGTACACGGTATTGCGAACTCAATTCATTATTAGACGAAACACCCATCTGGTTTTTAACCAATCCTTCAACACCACCTCCCGAAGCATCGGGTAAGCGATCAATTAATTTGTGATCAATTTTGGTAAACGATTGATCTTTAATATTACCTTCCACTTCAACCTGGCCAATTTCTTCGGTTTTCGAATCCAGAATAATTTTCAGATTGCTAAGAGCATCAATGTTTTTAATTTCTATTTCCTTTTCAACAAATCCTATTGAGGTGCATTTAAGAATAAAAGGAGGCTGTGTATAAGTATGGAAAGAGAAGTTTCCTTCTTCATCGCTTACCATACCTTCGCTTGTTTTGGTAATAACAATATTGGCAAATGCCACAGGATCACCAAAGGAATCTGTAATAGTACCTTTGATTTTAATTTGATTTTGCTGGGCAATTATATGATGACTAACAAATAGTTGAAGAACTATTAGTGCTAAGAATAGACGTTTTTCCATTGGTGTAAAAATAGGAAGTTAATCCATATAATAAAACAACGTTTAGATATAAAAAGTATTGCTCAAAGTAAGGAAAATAGGAGGCTTTTTCGTAACTTTATGTATATGAAGAAGAGTGTGATGGATAGCCACCCAGAGTTAAAAGAGGAAGATGTAAGATTCAATAAAACAGTTGATTCAGTTGTGTCTTCATTCCAGATAGAAGGAATCGATTTTAGCCAGAAAGAACTAGAAGAAATGATTTCTAAGGTTAAGGAAGAGCTAAAGTTGAAAAACCTTAAACAAACTAAAAAATAGCTTTTATTAGTTTGTACATCGGTTCGTAATTTTCTTCTGCAGCCGATTGAACTGCAAAAATATATTGTTGAAATTGCCTTTGAGTAATTTTATAAAATCCTAAAAAATCATAGCCTTGTTTAACAGCCATTAGGTTGGCTAAAACCCTTGCTACACGACCATTTGCTTCGCGGAATGGATGAATAAAAAGAAGTTCAGCATGTACTTTTGCAATATCATATATCAATTCTTCTTTATCGGAATAAATAGGAGGAAGTTTCAATAAAACTTTCTCTTCAAAATCATGTAAAATCGAAGGCAGAAATTTTGCTGTAGGAAACAGAAAACCTCCTTTGGTCATATTCACATGTCGTAATTGTCCGGCAAAACTATAAACATCATGCAGTGCCAAATGATGTATTTTTTGTATGTATTTGGTGTTGAATAGGGTTTTAGTCTGAAGCTGCTCCAGAAGTAAATACTGGGCTTTCAGGAATCCTTCGAATTCAACTTTGTACATGGATTTAAGATCGGTTATGCCCAGTTTATTTGGAAGAACTTCGTGTGAGTTCCTTTCTTCGGGTACATCATATCTCGAATGCATAACCACCATAACGTTACTATTAGAAAGGATATGAAAATTACATCCAATATTTGAAAATATCAAGTATAATGATTTAGTTTTTAGACCTTCCTTCTTTGAAGAACAAGAAAAAGAATGAGGTATAAGGGGTATTCTGTTTGGTTTTCAGGAATACTTATTACCTTTAGTTTATTCAAAACAATATAAGATAATGAAGAAAAAAGTGTTGGTGATGTTGGCTGTACCTAAAGAAGAAATTCAAAAGGTACTTCCGGATTGGACCTTAATATATCCCGATAAGGAGAAATTTAGTAAAGAAGAATTGCTGGAAAAAGTGGTGGATTGTGAAGCTGTAATTACGGTGTATGGACATAAACTGGACAATGAGGTGATTGATGCAGCTACTAACCTGAAAATGATAGCCAATTTTGGAGCAGGATACGATAATATTGATTTGAAACATATTGCGTCAAGAGGCATAGTTGTTACTAATAGTCCTGATCCGGTAACAGAACCAACCGCCGAACTGGCATTGGGATTAATGATTTCCGTTGCCCGAAGAATGGCTGAGATGGATCGCAAGCTGCGTGAGAAGAAGGTAACCTGGGGCGTGATGCGTAACCTGAGTACAACTTTAGTTGGAAAAACAATTGGAATAATTGGGATGGGAGCCATAGGAAAAGCTTTGGCAAGACGGGCAGTTGCTTCGGGTATGAACGTTGTGTATCATAATCGAAATAGGGTTGATGTAGCTAGTGAATTCGCTTTAAATGCGACTTATTTGTCTCTTGAAGATTTACTAAAAACTTCCGATGTTGTATCGTTAAATATGCCATTAACACCCGAGACCAGAAATATGATTGGGGAAGCAGAATTGAAACAAATGATGCCCTCTGCGTTTTTAATAAATACAGCAAGAGGTCCTGTGGTTGATCAATCAGCTTTGATCAAGGCCTTGCAGACTGATGTAATTGCCGGTGCAGGATTAGATGTGTATGAAAATGAACCAACAGTGCCCGACGAATTATTGGCAATGGATAATGTGGTGTTGATCCCTCATTTAGGAACAGCCACTCACGAAACCCGAAAGGAAATGTCGACATTGGTTGCAGAAAATATAAAAGCATTTTTCAATGGAGAAATGCCACCAAATAGAGTGAATTAAGTAAAAAGATTATAAATTGTAACCTATATAAAACCTTTATGTCATGATAGATCAATATGAAATTGAAATGAGGGAGTACAAACGTGGTTATCATTTAGTAACTACGGATATTTTAAAGCAATTACCCCCACTTCCTGAAAAAGGAATGATGAATATTTTGATTAAGCATACATCAGCAGGATTGACTTTAAATGAGAATGCTGATTATACGGTTCGCGATGATTTTGAAACAATAATTGATGAGCTGATTCCTGAAGGACATCCTGATTATACGCATGATTTGGAAGGAGAAGACGATATGCCTGCTCACATAAAAAGTTCATTAATGGGAGCTACTATTACTATTCCAATTACAAATCATAGATTAAATTTAGGAACCTGGCAAGGTATCTATCTTTGCGAATTTCGAAACCTTGGAGGGCGAAGAAAATTGGTTGTTACAATTTATTCGTAATTGGGTTTTAATTTGTAAGCGCTGATTTTTATCATAGTGATTGATGTTGTAACTTTATTACTTAGTAAGTGGATTACATCAGGTAATAAATTATAACTTAAATCAGCGCAATGCAAAAGTTACTGTTATTAGGAGACGAGGCGATTGCTCAGGGTGCGATTGATGCCGGATTATCGGGTGTTTACGCTTATCCGGGTACGCCTTCTACCGAAATTACTGAATATATACAAGGTTCGAAGATTGCCCGCGAACGAAATATCCATAGCAAATGGTCGGCCAATGAAAAAACGGCCATGGAAACTGCTTTGGGTATGAGTTATGCGGGTAAACGAGCCATGACCTGCATGAAACATGTGGGATTGAATGTAGCTGCCGATGCTTTTATTAATGCCGCAATCACTGGTGTGAATGGAGGTTTGGTGGTTGTGGTGGCAGATGATCCGTCGATGCACTCGAGCCAGAATGAGCAAGATAGTAGAGTATATGGTAAGTTTGCCATGATTTCGATTCTGGAACCTCACAATCAGCAGGAAGCATACGATATGGCTTATCATGCTTTTGAATTATCAGAGAAGTATGCTTTACCGGTAATGATTCGAATAACAACACGTCTGGCGCATTCAAGGGCGGGAGTGATTCGTAAGCCAATGTTGGATGAAAATAAAAGCTCGCTGCCTAAAGATCCCACTCAGTTTGTTTTATTACCTGCTTTTGCCCGCCGAAACTATAAACACCTTCTTTCGACACGTCCTGATTTGGAGATGCTATCAACAGAATCACCTTATAATTGGTTGATGGATGGTCATGATAAATCATTGGGGATTGTAGCATGCGGTATTGCTTATAATTATTTGATGGAGAATTTTCAGGATAGAGATTTGAATCATCCTGTCTTAAAGTTATCGCAATATCCAATGCCACGTCGCGATATCAATCATCTGATAGAGGAGTGTGATGAAATATTAGTGTTGGAAGATGGATACCCAGTTATAGAAGAATTGCTGAAAGGGTATCAGGAAGCTGGAACTCCTATTCATGGTCGCCTAGATGGTACATTGCCTCGCGATGGTGAACTCAATCCAAATATTGTTGCTGCAGCATTTAATTTACCTGTTGAAGAAGGAGCGCCGGTTCCTGATTTGGTTAAATCACGTCCGCCAGCTATGTGCAAAGGTTGTGGACATATTGATGCGTACAGGGCTTTGAATATAGCCTTGGAAGAATATGGTCCGGGAAGGGTTTTTGCCGACATTGGTTGTTATACGTTAGGTGCTTTGCCTCCATATAATGCCATCAATTCATGTGTAGATATGGGAGCATCCATTACCATGGCCAAAGGTGCTGCCGATGCCGGTTTGCATCCTTCGGTGGCGGTGATTGGCGATTCAACATTTACGCACTCCGGCATGACCGGATTGCTTGATGCAGTTAGTGAAAAGACATCGATTACAGTTATTATATCTGATAATTTCACTACCGGAATGACAGGTGGTCAGGATTCTCAGGCTTTAGGTCATCTCGAAAATATTATAAAAGGAATTGGTGTGGAACCGGAGCATATCAGAGTTTTTAAACCAACGGCTGCCAATCTGGATGAAATGGTTGAGATTATGCGCGAGGAACTCGAATATAAAGGAGTATCTGTAATTATACCTCGTCGTCAGTGTATTCAAACCTTAAGAAATAAGAGTTTAGTGCATAAAGTGAAGGAGCTTGGATTATAAGAGTCCGAAGTCCTTAGTAGATAGTCCGAAGGAAACGGACACCGGACTTGCCACTTCGGACTTATAATTAATCATTAACAACTAACCATTGATAATTAAAACATGAAATCAGATATAGTTTTAGCAGGAGTAGGCGGACAAGGGATATTATCGATAGCCGCAACAATTGGTATGGCTGCTGTGGATAATAACCTTTACCTCAAACAAGCCGAAGTGCATGGTATGAGCCAGAGAGGTGGTGATGTGCAATCGCATTTGCGCTTGAGTTCACAACCTATTGCATCGGACCTAATTCCTAAGGGCAAAGCGGATATTATTTTGTCTGTAGAACCAATGGAATCGTTACGATATCTTCCATTTTTATCAAAGAAAGGATGGCTTGTGACCAATACAACTCCTTTTGTAAATATTCCAGAGTATCCGGATATGGATAAGGTGATAGCAGAAATTCAAAAGCAGCCCAATCATATTGCTATCGATGCCGATAAAATAGCCGGAGAAGTAGGTAATCGACGAGCTTCTAATATTGTAATGCTGGGTGCTGCATCACCCTTTATTGATATTGCTTATGACGCTTTGGAGGAGGGGATACGAAAAATATTTGATCGTAAAGGAGAAAAGGTGGTTGAAGTCAATTTGAAAGCACTTCGGGCTGGGAAACAGGCTACCGAAGAAGCCTTAGCTCATATGAATTAATGTCTTATGCGAATCAATAAATATCATAGTTCAACCCACTTTCGGGGTTGTATCATTAGTCAAATAGTCACCCCGCGCTCCGCACGAGGCTATTATTGTTAATGTCCTTCGGACATTTATAAATCCTGAAGGAATTTAATATGAATAGCCGTGGGTGGAACCCGTGGAATATGAACGTATTATATAGGAACCCCAAAGTGGGTTCAACTGTTGATTCGCTTGTCTTATTAAAATACTCCTTCTGAAGTCGGCCTGCAATTGCGGTCGGCTTCTTCAATTTATAGGAGAGGCTTCTTCTCATAAAAATTCATTAAAACCATTTGTATTTTAAAATCAATCCTTACCTTTGTTCGGTAATTAACGAACAGTGTCTATGTTTAAAGAAGTTCCGACAGAAAAGCAAAAGAAGGTAGCCCGTTATGCCAAGGCAATGGGGCATCCTATCCGAATGTATATTCTTGAATTGTTGTCGAAACAAAGTTGTTGTTACAGTGGAGATTTAACCGAAGAATTGCCCATTGTTAAATCAACTCTTTCGCAGCATTTGAAAGAACTAAAAGATGCAGGTTTGATACAGGGCGAAATAGAAGCTCCTAAGATTAAATATTGCGTTAATAAGGAGAATTGGGAAGAAGCTCAGAATCTGTTTCGCGAGTTTTTAAAGTTGTAAGAAAAATTTTTTGAAATATTAGTTCGTTGTTTTACGAACTGCGAACAAACTAAACACTTAATTAAAAATACTATGGAAATTAAAGTTTTAGGAACTGGTTGTAAAAAGTGTAAGACACTAGAAGCCGTTACCAAACAAGCTGTTGAAGAGCTTCAGTTAGAGGCTACCGTAGAAAAAGTAGAGGATATCCAAAAAATTATGTCGTATGGCATTATGCAAACCCCTGGTTTGGTAGTGGATGGTAAAGTTGTTTTGTCAGGGCAATTACCTGATATCACTATAATGAAAGGAATACTAACTCAACAAGCTAAATAATGAAAAATTTAACTTTAATCGCTACAGCTCTTACCTTTCTTATACTAAGTGTAAGCTGTTCTTCAGGAAGTTCGAAAAGCAAGGAAACTGCAAGCCTTGCCAAAGCAGATCAAGTAGAAGTATATTATTTTCATTTTAACCGCCGTTGTGCTACCTGCAATGCTGTTGAGGAGGTAACCAAACAAGCCATTGCCGATAATTATGCCGAAAAAGTAAGCTTCGAGAGTTGTAATTTGGATGAAGAGGCTGGTAAAACTAAAGGAAACGATTTAGGTGTTTCGGGGCAGACTTTATTAATTGTTGCCGGTGATGCTAAAATCAATCTTACAAGCGAAGCTTTTATGAATGCCCGCAGTAATCCAGATAAACTCAAAGCACTGATCAAAGAAAAAATCGATCCACTGTTATAGTAATTATGGCAGATACTTTAACTTTTTAGTATGGCCTCATAATTAATGATGATTGTTGTGAAGTTGAGATTTAGTAAGACCAGGAAGCTGAGAACTTGTTCGAAGATCACCTGGCCGCACTTAAGTTCAACAAATAACAAGAGTCATTAATTATGCAGCCTTGATTTTCTTTGTTTCTGTTTCTTGCATCAAGGCAAGAAATGAATTGAAAATCGGTGAAGCCAAAAGCCTCCGCGGCTTGAGCGGTGTTGATAAAGAAACAAAATCAAATGAAGATTAGATAGGAAAATTAATTGTGAGTTGCCACCCGATGGTTATCGGGGCTAACAAACTAATAAAATGGAAGAATTTCTGAATAGTTTATACAGCAACAGTTCTGCACCTGTTTGGTCGGCTTTGTTGCTGGGTTTAATGACAGCCATAAGCCCTTGTCCTCTGGCAAGTAATATTACAGCCATTGGCTTTATCAGTAAGGATATTGAAAACCGAAACAAGGTTTTTATCAATGGTTTGGTTTATACTTTAGGGCGCGTTTTTTCCTATTCGTTGCTGGCTGCTGTATTGGTTTTAGGAGCCGATCAGATAAAGATTGCAGGTGTTTTTCAGCAATATGGCGAAAAAATTCTGGGACCAGCTCTTATTATCATAGGCTTGGTAATGTTGGGTGTTATCAATCTGAAGCTTTGGGGAGTGGGTGGACTAACTTCGCGGTTTCAGAATAAGAAAGAGCACAGCTATTTAGATGCTTTTTTGCTGGGTGTTTTATTTGCCCTTACTTTTTGCCCATATAGCGGAGTGTTGTTTTTTGGAATGCTTATTCCTTTAACCATTGATAGTTCTGCAGGTATGATTTTGCCTCCTGTTTTTGCTATGGCCACCGGAATTCCTGTTGTAATTTTTGCATGGTTGTTGGCCTATACGGTTTCGGGCGTGGGATCATTATATAATAAGATAAAATCCTTCGAAGTGTGGTTTCGTCGCGTAGTGGCAGTAGCCTTTGTGGGCATAGGAATATATTATACAATTTCAGTCTGGATTTAAAAATGAATACAAAAAGAATTATAGCGCTATTAAGTGCCCTTGTTGCCTGGGTGATCGTTTACATGTATCTGGCACCCATCTCTGATTTTATTATTGATGACCTGATAGGGATGGAAGCGGGTGCACATCTGACTGAATCATTACGTTTCTTTATTTTTGAAGTACCTAAAGTTCTACTGTTATTGGTTCTGATTATTTTTCTGGTGGGGATTGTACGATCGTATTTCTCGGCTGAGAAAACCCGAAAGGCATTGGAAGGTAAACCTCTTTTTGTGGGTAATATTATGGCATCTCTGTTGGGGATTGTAACGCCATTTTGTTCTTGTTCGGCTATACCATTGTTTTTAGGCTTTGTGGAAGCAGGAATACCTGTGGGAGTAACCTTTTCGTTTTTGATTGCTGCCCCAATGATTAACGAGGTGGCTTTGGTAATGTTGGTGGGTTTATTTGGTTGGAAGGTGGCATTAATTTATGTGGCTACCGGTTTAATTGTAGCCATAACTGCCGGTTATATTCTTGAGAAATTAAAGCTTCAGAAATATGTGGCTGATTGGGTATTTGAGGTAAAATCGAACCAGCAAGCCATGGAACTTCCTCAATTGACTTTTAACGATCGTATAAAAGCTGGTCTTGACTCAGTTAAAGAGATAGTAGGCAAGATTTGGATTTATGTGATAGCAGGTATTGCCATTGGTGCCGGAGCGCATGGCTATGTGCCCGATGATTTTTTGGCGCGTGCATTAGGAGCTGATAACTGGTATTCGGTTCTTCTGGCAATTGTGGTTGGAGTGCCGCTTTATTCCAATGCTGCAGGTATCATTCCCATTGTTAGTGTTTTAATCGAAAAAGGAGTTTCGTTAGGTACTGCTCTGGCTTTTATGATGTCGGTTATTGGTCTCTCACTTCCCGAAATAGTGATTTTGAAGAAAGTACTGAAGTGGCAATTGATTGCCGTTTTTGTGGGAGTGGTAGCAACCGGAATTGTAATTGTTGGCTATATCTTTAATTATTGGGTGTTTGCAGTGTAGATACTAGATTGGTAGATGAATAGACTTTAGACGGTTAGATGATTTGCCAGATGATGAGAATTATTAATTTATCATTACTGTCCGATTAAAAATGTAGAAAAACATAGAAACGCCTATGTGATATGCAATTCCGCTGGGATTGTTATTAATAGGGTAGACTTATTATTTCTATAAATATTCAACTTCCCTGAAGTTGTTTTATTATCTCCAGCGGAGATAAATATTTATAGATAAGTGAAATGTAAATGACCAATCAACCTCAGCGAGGTTGAATATATATTTAATCGGTTATTAATGTTAATTCATAGTGGTTATACAATTTTATGACAACTATTTTTGTACCAAACCAAATGATTTAGTTATGAATATTCAAACCGAAAAACTGAGTTTAATTGAGTGGATATCTAAGCTGAATGATACCTCAATTATAGAGAAGCTTTCTAAGATCAAGGATGATTATTCAAAATCAGATGATTGGTGGGACGCTTTAAAGAAAGATGAACTGGATTCGATTAATAGAGGTTTAGAAGATTTTGAAGAAGGAAGAACTCACTCTCAAGAGGAAGCTCATAAAATATATAGATAGTATTTGTGATTAATTTTTCATTTGGATTATAAATAATCTACTGCCTTCTGCCTTAAAACTTACAAACTATTAGAGGTGTAAAATCAAAATAAATTGCATAAATAAAAACCACCCCCAATAATGAAAAAGATCTACTACGACTTACTTTTTGTACTTATATCAGCCGTAATTTTAACAGTATTAGTTAATACCGGCATCCTTGAAAAATATTTGGGTTTTATATTGATTCCCATATTAGGAGCCTATTATTTGGGGCAGGTAGTGGAGAGAAAGAGACGAAGTTAATTAATATCTAAGCTTCAAATTATCCATTTAACGTATACGATATTGAGACTACAGCTAACCTTTAAGCCTTATCCAGCAAAAAAAGTCAGGTAATATTTAAACCTAAAAAGTCGTCTTTTTAAAAAATTGAGCAATATACAAACGTATAAAGCTCGCCCGACGCAAAAGTGGAGCATTATACAAACGTATAAAGCTCATCTTATAAATAGGTGGAGTAATTTGCAAACCTAAAAAGCCATCTTTTAAAAAAGTGGAGCAATATGCAAACATATAAAGCTTGTTCGACAAAAAAGTGGAGCAATATGTAAACGTATAAAGCTCATCCGGCAAAAAAGTGGAGTAATTTGCAAACCTATATTGTAATCTTTGAAATGACTGCATTATGCGTTTGTATATTGCAGGCCTTAGAGGTTTTTATTTCATCAATTCATCAGACAAAAGCTGTGTGTTGGCAAAAAGCTGATCGGCACCTGCATCCAACAATACCTGGTCTTTTAACTTACCTGTGTTAACAGCAATGGTATAGATTCCGGCAGCTTTGGCTGATTCAACTCCCAGCGGAGCATTTTCAACCACCATACATTGTTCTTTTTCTAAACCCGATTTCTCTAAAGCAATCAAATATGGTTCAGGATGAGGTTTACCTTGTTTTACATCACGACCCGAAACAATATTCTCTTTAGCAACGCCAAAATGCGCGTCGAGCTTATCAACCAAAGTGGGTTGTTTTGATCCGGTAACCACAAATACGTTTATATTATTAGCTTTCAAATATGCAATTAAATCCTGCATGCCAGGTAGGATAGGAGCTTCGGGGCATTCTTTCATCAGGCGGGTTTTAACACCGTATACCTCGTCTATATCTTGCTCTGTGGCAGGGCGATTCAGAAATTTCTCAAAAGCATATTTGATAGTTGAAAATCCCGGACGTCCCTCATTCATATAAGCCTCTTCGGCAGGAAAATCAATACCAACCGTTTTCATGCTTTCGTGCCATGTATATTCGTGGTTGGGCATTGAGTCGTAAAGTACTCCATCCATATCAAAAAAAACAGCCTTGATTGTTTCCGGTATCATAATGGTTTTTGTTTTGAGCTGCAAAAGTGTCGAAAATATGCAAAGGAGGCAAGGAAATAGCTGATGGCTTTTCTTTTCTATGGTTGAGTTGTAGAATCGCTGATTTGTTTAATTGTTTTTTAACTCAACAGTTCAACAAATCTGCATTTCAACCAAAAAAGTCATTAGCTATTTCCGGACTATCCACTTCGGACTTTCGGACTCTATATCAATTCAACAGTTCAGCAAATAAACAATTAAACAAAAAACCAACAGCTAATAGCTTTTCTCCGGACTTCGTGCTTGGGACTCCGGACTTTCTATCAACTTAACAACTCAACAAATCCACAGTTAAACATTTATTTCCTTTCTTTGTAAATCAAAACCAATTTACCTGAATATGACCATAAGCATTGAAAAAACGGTGAGTGAAACGTTACCAGAGTTGATTCTGGGCGGTTTTTTAATTTCGGTTGAAGTGGAACAAAGCAATGAAGAGCTGCTTACTTTAATGGGTGATGAATTAAAAGCACTCGAACCTGTATTAACACCCGAATCAATCCGCGAAATGGCAACGGTGAAAGCCAATAAAAAAGCTTATAAAGCATTGGGAAAAGATCCCAACCGTTATCGTCCGTCAGCAGAATCACTATTGCGACGAGTGGCTAATGGTAAGGGATTGTATAATATTAATAATGTGGTTGATATTCTGAATTTGATATCAGTTAAAACCGGTTATTCCATTTGTGGGTATGATTACAATACCGTTGAAGGAGCTGTAAGATTGGGTAAAGGGATGGAAGGCGAACCATACGAGGGTATTGGTCGTGGTGAATTAAATATCGAAAACTTACCTGTTTTCAGAGATGAGAAGGGTGCTTTTGGTACACCCACCAGCGATTCGGTGCGTACCATGGTTACTGATGATACAAAGCAGTTTCTGATGATTATTATTGGTTTTGATGATCAGGCAAAAATAGAAGCAGCTTTAGATGAGGCATCATCTTTATACAGTAAGTTTGCCAAAGGAGAAGAGAAAGATCGATTTTTTATACATAATGCGAATCAATAGTTCAATTTGTTTTTATAGCAAAGTTCAACCCACTTTCGGGGTTGTATCATTAGTCAAATAGACACCCCGCGCTCTGCACGAGGCTATTATTATTAATGTCCTTCGGACATTTTCAAATCCTGAAGGGATTTAATATGAATAGCCACGGGTGGAACCCGTGGAAAATGATCGTATTATAAACGAACCCCAAAGTGGGTTCAACTGTTGATTCGCATACATAGCTAAAAAGTAAGATTAGCTTGTTATGTATTAAAAAAAGAAGTGTAAAATTGTTTTAGGCAAGCTGTAAATGAACTACTGACTACTGCCTAAAAACTAATGAACTGATTAACTGATTAAGAATGATTGAATATTGTGCGTTGGCATCGGGTAGCAATGGTAACTGCTACTATGTGGGAAATGAAGAAGAGGCGGTATTGATTGATGCCGGCATCAGTCGTAAGCAGGTGCTAAAGCGCATGAAAGAGGTGGGATTGAAGATTGAAAAAGTAAAAGCCGTATTAATTACACACGAGCATTCCGATCATATCAGAGGTTTGCGTGTGTTGGCCGATCTTCATCAGATAGATGCGTACTTGACTAAAACAACACAGGGTAGAACCCGTATTCATCATCAACCATCAAAGGTAAGAGTATTTGAACCCGGCGATACCATAGAGGTAGGGTCGATTAAAGTACATTCGTTTGCTAAAAAGCACGATGCGGTTGATCCGTGTAGTTTCAGGGTAGAATTGAATGGACGAAGCGTTGGTGTAATGACTGATATTGGTACGGCTTGCAGCAATGTTAAAGAGCACTTGCAGTTGTGTCATGCTGTTTTTCTCGAAAGCAATTACGATGAGCAAATGCTGCTCGAAGGTCCTTATCCGGCCCATTTGAAAAACAGGGTGAAATCCGATCATGGACACTTAAGCAACGACCAGGCTGTAAAAGTGGTTGATAAATTAAAGAACAGTCCTCTTCAAACCATTCTGTTGTCGCATATTTCGGCTGATAATAATCGCCCCGATATTGCTTTAAAAACCTTTCAGACGGTGAGCGATCGATATCAGATTTATGCTACTTCGCGTTATGCTCCGTCAGAAGTATTCAGGATCGAGCCCGGGGTAGACGTAAAGGAACAAGCTGATCAGTTAAGTTTATTCTAAAAAAAAGGTCGTTGTGGCTAGCAACGACCTCTCTCAGGTTCTTTACTTATTACTCGAATTAATACCGATCTTACAGATTGATGTTAATCCCTCCCAATAACAGTAATCCCCTTTGGTCGGCAAAACCAAATTCAGGTTCAGAAGAACCCAATAGGTTTCGCGCATTTAAGAATACGGAATTATTCTTGTATAGTTTGTACGATACTTTTGCATTTAAGTTTACCGATGCCGGAATATTTGTAATACCCGAACCGGTTTGATTAAAGTAATAATATTGCGAGTAAGCATAATCGTGTTCATAGGTTTGCTCCGAATAGTAGTTCAAACTGGCAAATATGTTCCATTTATCAGCCGGACGGTAGTTAGCTGTTAATCCACCATAAACTGATGGTGTGTTTTTATGGGTTTGATCAACCATTTCGTAGGTTGGGTTTGCAAATACCCATTCCGATGATGGAATGTTAGCTCCGAAATAGGTAATCATTGGAGTTGTTTTCTTCTCGAAATTTTCCAAAGTAGTTTTCTGAATCGTGGCAAAAGCTTTTACTTGTATTTTGGTTGAAGGGGCATAGAGAAAAGAGAAGGTGGTACCCAACTGTTTTGCTTTTACATCCATATTTTGGTACTGATAAATAACCTGAAGGTAAGGCTCAGAAGGTAACGAAGGAATATGAGATATTGTTGGATCAAACGTAGGAAAATCGGTAATTGTAGAGTAAAAAGCTTCTATGTCCAACTGTAGTTTGTTACTGAGCTTTCCTCTGTATCCCAATTCAATAACATCCGATGTTGTAAGTTTTAAATCTTTATCACCCAAATACTGTGTTAGAATACCTTCGGTGATGGATCCGTAGGAAGCATCGGCATAAAAATCAACCATTACCGGACCTCGGTTTGCCCTCGAAACAGATGCTCTCAATAAATTGTTATCGTTTGGTTTATAAGTTGCGATAAACTGGTAGGTAAAATAATTGTCATTCGGATGATTGTACTGATCCATGCGTAAAGCAGCAATTAAACGTAGCTTTTCTGTAGCCATGTAATCACCTCGAAGGTAATAAGCAACGTTGTTTAGTTTTGCTGCCTGGTTAAAGTATCCCTGACCAACCAAATCTCCTGTGGCGTATGGTGTGTCGTCATATACTATATTCTGATAGCTTACTCCGGGACGTAGTGTTAAATCACCTAAAGTTAAATCATATTCCACTACAGCATCAATTGTTTGCATATCTACTTTCGAAACATTGCTACTATTCTTGTAAATATCCTGATTTCCGAAATTTCCGGTTAATTGAATGTTAAACCCATGTATCTGATTAATAGAATTAAAATAATAGGTTTCTGATTCACGAAACGTAAGTGGAGTTAAGCTACTTTCCATAGCTACTGTTTGTGCCAGTGAATTCTGCACCCCAGCTGATAAACTAAAATTAACGTCTTCGTTTAAATCATAATTCAGCCATCCATTAAGCCCCGATTTTTGTTTGGCCAGATTTTTATCCTTAAAGCGAGGGTCATCTTCGTTAATAGAGGTACTTCTTGGATAATATATTAATGCTGAGTATGGTTCATATTTACCGGAAGTATATGAATAGTAATCAGATTCAAACCGATCGCGTTGTTCGTAGTTGGTACTTATACGGGCTTTAAATTTATTATTTGTCGAAGATGTATTTATAGCTAAATCTGTTACCATGGTATTAGCCGATCCATACATAAAATTTCCATCTATGGTAACTGCTTTATCCGGCGATTTTTTTGTTATAAAATTGATTACGCCCGATACAGCATTGGGGCCGTATAAAGCAGTTGAAGCGCCTCGAATAATTTCAATACGGTCTACGTCAGTAAGACTTACCGGAACCGATTCCCAAAAAGTTCCACCGTTCATGTGATTAAAAACTTTACGGCCATCAACCATTACCAAGGTCATTGAGTTTTCAGAGAAAAATGACAGGTTACCTGATGGAATATTATCGTTACCACGGATATGAATATCGTAATTACCATTGCTTTCTTCGCGTACGATAAAACCAGGTACCATCCGAAATAACTCTTCTAGAGTAGTGGCTCCTGAATTGATAATTTCATCGCGTGTAATTATGGATGATGATAGGGGTGCATCGAATGAGCTTTCTGCTTTTTTAGAAACAGCAACAATCTCTATGTTCATCAATTCCTCTAGCGATAGGTTAAAATAGTCAATAGTGTCTTGTTCTGTTGGATTTGCCATTAGATTCCCCATACCCAAAATGGCAAAGGATAAAATAATCCCAATTCTTTTTTTCATTTTAGTTAGTGTAATTTGCAGTTTAGAAGGCATGTTTAACCGTACTTTCGTATTAAAACCTTCTAAATAAAAGTTTAAATTGATCTTAATATTTATTCCCCGTAATCTGAAGTTATGCTCTACTACGAAGAAATAATTCAGAGGTTGCAATCAAGTATGGAATTACTTGAATATTTTGTTTTTTTAATATTTATTGAGTTCTATAGGAGATACATGATGATTTGGGAGGGTTCGAAAAGAATCTAGTTTCAAGTTCCCATCTAGAATTATTTTATTAATTATATCTACCTTCGTCAAAAATTTATTTGATGAAAAAAGAAGGTGCGAGTTACGGTATCTTTTTAATGTTGCTTTCGGTAATTGCATTTGCCATTATGGCTACATTGGTTAAATCAATGACGCATGTAAATACAGTAATTACCGTTTTTGTTCGCTTTTCTGTTGGAGTGGGTATTTTAAGTATTCTGGCCTTATTCCGTAAGATAGATCTCAAGTTTGTTAGAAGTCCATTATTACTATTAAGAGGTATATCCGGCGCTGTTTCTGTCACCTTATTCTATTTGGCCATTGTAAAAATAGGTATGGGCAAAGGATCGGTTTATTCCTATTCGTACCCGGTATTTGCCACTTTGTTAAGCGCCATTGTACTAAAAGAAAAGGTTAGCCCGGTAAAATGGATACTTATTTTAAGTGCCTTTGTTGGCATTGTGTTGGTATCATTAAAATTCTCAGGCACCAACGAAGGCTGGAGTCTTGGTTTCTATGATGTGCTGGCAATGTGCAGTGCCATCACCAATGCCATTTCTATTTTAATAGTAAAAAAGCTCCACGGTACCGATAGTTCATACGCCATCTTTTTTGCCCAGAGTATTGTGGGATTCTGGATATTCTTAATCCCGGCCAACATGCCTGAAATTACCGGACCAGTTACTGGTAGTTATATATTGGTACTTATTGGAGTATTTTCGGCCATGGCTCAGTTATTAAACACCGAAGGCTATCGCCATGTTTCCATAGCTACAGGATCTCCTTTTCATATGTTGATCCCTGTGGTAAATGTACTTATTGGAGTATTGGTGTTTAACGAAACCTTTAGTGCATTGGAAATTATTGGAGCATCGCTGGCCGTGCTATCGTGCCTGGGAATAATGCTTTTAAATATAAAAAAACAGTAAATCAATATGTCAAAAATTCTTCTTGTAACGCCTCCTTTAACTCAGTTGAATACTCCTTATCCGGCAACGGCTTATTTAAAAGGATATTTAAATACCATTGGTGTTGATAGTCGCCAATGCGATTTGGGTATTGAGCTGATAAACGAAATGTTTTCGAAGGCAGGTTTGCAACGCATTTTTGATCATGTTGAAATTGACGAAGCATCACAAGATGCCCTGCGTTTATGGGCTTTAAATGATATATATCTATCGGTTATTGATGAGGTGATTGCCTTTTTACAGCATCCAACCACGGAGCAGTCTTACCTTATTTGTAATACTGATTTTCTACCACAAGGAAGTCGCTTTGCTCAGATTGATGATTTGGATTGGCTGTTTGGCTCCATGGGATTGATCGATCAGGCCAAGCATTTATGTACTCTGTTCTTAGAGGATTTGGGTGATTTTATTACCGAAGTAGTAGACCCTCATTTTGGTTTTTCGAGATATGCCGAGCGTTTAGGAAGATCGGCCACTACTTTTGATGATTTATACGAAGCTTTGAATTCACCTCTATCATTGATTGATAAAATGATGCTGGAGTTGTTCGGGCAACAATTAAGTCAGGCCGAATTTGATTTGGTTTCCATATCCATTCCTTTCCCGGGTAACCTCTTTGGTGCCTTGCGCATAGGGCAATGGTTAAAACAACATCATCCAACTATTAAAATCAATTGGGGAGGTGGATTTGTAAATACCGAACTTCGATCAGTATCAGATCCTCGTGTTTTTGAGTTTGTTGATTTTATTACACTCGATGATGGAGAACGCCCACTGCAATTACTAGCCGAACATATAGATGGAAAGTTTGAGTTAGAAGAATTGATGCGCACTTTTTTACTTCAAAACGATAAAGTTGTTTACATCAATAATGAGAAGCAAAGCGATGTTCCTCAAAAGGAAGTAGGAGTACCGGATTATACTGGTTTGCCTTTGGATAAATATATTTCGGTGGTAGAAGTGGCCAACCCAATGTTTCGTTTATGGAGCGATGGACGTTGGCTTAAACTCACATTGGCTCATGGTTGTTACTGGGGTAAATGCACTTTTTGCGATGGATCATTGGATTATATCGGACGATACGAGCCCAATAAAGCAGCAGATATTGTTGACCGAATGGAGCAAATGATGAAGCAAACGGGCTTGAATGGTTTCCATTTTGTTGATGAAGCAGCACCGCCAATGTTACTCAGAGAAGTGGCTTTAGAACTGCTGAGAAGAAAGCTAAAAGTAACCTGGTGGACCAATATTCGCTTTGAAAAAAGTTTCACGTCCGATTTGTGTATGTTATTAAAAATGAGTGGATGTATAGCGGTTTCCGGAGGATTGGAAGTGGCTTCTGATCGTATCCTGAAGCTGATTAATAAAGGTGTTGATATTGCTCAGGTAACAAAAGTAACATCTCACTTTAAACAAGCCGGTATCATGGTTCATGCCTATCTGATGTATGGCTTTCCAACTCAAACAGCACAAGAAACAATTGATTCGTTGGAAGTGGTTCGTCAGTTGTTTGAACTTGATTTGTTGACATCGGCTTTCTGGCATCAATTTGCCATGACAGCTCATAGCGATGTGGGTTTACATCCCGATAAATACCAGGTTCAAATTACAGGTGGGCAGAATGGAAGTTTTGCCAATAACGACTTGTTTCATGCCGATCCCAAAGGTGCTCCGCACGAAATATTCGGAGAAGGATTAAAAAAGGCTTTGTATAACTATATGCATGGGGTGGGCTTTGATTGGCCGGTAGATGAATGGTTCGAATTTAAAACACCTAAAACACTTCTTCCTCCTAATTATCTTCAATCATCTTTGAAGGAAGCAACACCAATAAAAGAAACTGCTCGCTGGATTTGGATGGGAGTACTTCCTACTTGTTCATTCTATCAGAAAAAGAAAGGGAAGAAGTTGGTTGAAATGGCAGAGTTAAACATCTATACAAAAACTGAAACGTTCACAATCAATATCAAAAAGAATTTAGCTGAGTGGCTTTTGAATTGGCTACCTCAATTAGTTTTTAGCTCTGATTCAGTTTTTAAAACATCCGATTTAAGAAGCTCTTTTGAAGAAAATCAATTGGGTAGTTTCGATATTTTCCTTAATAGTTATACCTGTAAACAACTAAAAGAAGCAGGTTTATTGATTTTATGATGAAATAATCATTTTCCGCAAACCGTTTCGGAAGGCTCTGTTTAATTATTTTAGATTAAGAGATGTTTGTATAAGTGGTAGTATATCAGTGTTTAGAGTTTGTTTTTAAGCTCAGATGTGAACCTGATTTTTAGATTCTCAATCCTCATTATTATATCTTTACCTAACTAACTAATAAGACATTAATAATGAAAAACCTTCTTGTTTCGGGATTGCTATTAAGCTTGTTTTTGATCAGTTGTCAAAGTCCTGAAAAAGCATCACAAAAACCCGAAGTACCCTTTGTTTGGGAAAACGCGAATGTTTACTTTTTATTGACCGATCGTTTTAAAAACGGAAATGCGGATAATGATATCAATTATAACCGAACCGAAGAAAGTGGCTTGTTAAGAGGATTTGAAGGTGGTGATTTTAAGGGAATCACACAAAAAATCAATGATGGCTATTTTTCTGATTTAGGAATCACAGCTTTATGGTTTAGTCCTGTTGTGGAGCAAATTCATGGGGCAGTTGATGAAGGAACTGGTTTAACCTATGCCTACCATGGTTATTGGGCAAAGGATTGGACAGCCATTGAGCCCAATTTTGGTACAGAAGAAGAATTCTCCAAATTGGTTGAAGCAGCTCATGCAAAAGGAATTCGTATTTTAATGGATGTGGTTATCAATCATACAGGTCCGGTAACAGCCCAGGATCCGGTTTGGCCCGAAGGATGGGTACGTCAAAAACCTCTGTGTAAGTATGCCGATTATGAATCAACAGTTTCGTGTACTTTGGTTGAGAATCTACCGGATGTGTTAACCGGAACAGATCAGGAAGTTGAATTACCTAAGCAATTATTGGAGAAATGGGAAGCCGAAGGGCGATTGGAAAAAGAAGTTAGCGAATTAGATGCTTTCTTTTCTTCAACCGGATATCCTCGAACTCCGCGCTATTATATTATCAAATGGTTAACCGACTTTATCAGAAAATACGGAATTGACGGTTACCGTTTGGACACAACCAAACATACCGAAGAAGGTGTTTGGGGCGATTTATGGAAGGAAGCGGTCAAAGCTTTTGCTGAATGGAAAGAAGCGAATCCGAATAAAGTATTGGATGATAATGACTTTTTTATGGTAGGCGAGGTCTATGGTTATGGTATTTCCGGCGATCGCATATATAATTTTGGAGATAAGCAGGTTGATTATTTCAATTATGGAATGAAAAGCCTGATTAATTTCGATTTTAAAGGTGATGCCAATAAGCCATACGAAGAACTATTTTCGTATTACAGCAATAAATTAAATGGACCATTAGCAGGATTGAGTGTATTGAATTACATCACTTCGCATGATGATGGTTATCCTTTCGATAAAGAAAGAACCAAAGTCATTGAGGCGGGAACCAAGCTTTTACTTTGTCCGGGGTCTTCACAAGTATATTATGGTGATGAATCAGCACGAAGTTTGATTGTTGACGGAGCAGTAGGAGATGCTAATCTTCGCTCACTAATGAATTGGGATGATCTTAAAGACAACACATCAGTTAATGGAGTACCAGTAAAAGATATTCTGCATCATTATCAAAAATTAGGAAAATTTCGGGCTGAGCATCCATCAATTGGAGCGGGTGTTCATACAATACTTAAGTCATCCCCTTATTATTTTAAAAGAGAATACACAAAAGGAGATTATTCTGATAAGGTAATTGTTGGGCTTGATTTGCAAAAAGGAAAGAAAGAAGTACCTGTAGCGGGTGTTTTTAATGATGGTGATCAATTAACCGATTCGTATTCGGGCACTCAGGTAAAAGTAAAGAATGGGGTAGTAGAATTAAATACAGAATTTTCTATAGTGTTATTATCAAGATAGATTATTGTTTTTGTGTGGTTTATGAATCCGGGCTAGTCCCGGATTTTTTTTATCTTCAAAAGATCAAAAACAATGCTATGAGAATTCCCTTTTATCAGGTTGATGCTTTTACCAATGAACTATTTAAAGGTAATCCAGCAGGTGTCTGCTTTGTGGATGAATATCCTGAAGATAATATTATGCAGAAGATTGCCACTGAGAATAATCTGGCAGAAACAGCTTTTGTAAAAAAAGTAAACGAAGATCAGTTTTTTATTCGTTGGTTTACGCCTGTTTCCGAGGTGGAATTATGCGGGCATGCAACTTTGGCAAGTGCTTTTATTTTATTCGATAAATTGGAGTATCAAAAAGAAAAAGTGTTGTTTAATACGCTTTACAGTGGAATCTTAACGGTTCAAAAAGAGGATGATTGGTTATGGATGGATTTTCCGGCTGATGATATTCAAACGGCTGAAATTACCGATGAGTTAAAAGCTGCTTTTCCATTAAGACCGGATTCTGTTTTGAAGGGGAAAACAGATTACGTATTGGTTTATAGTTTGCAAAAACAAGTGGAAGAGGCAATGCCTGATTTACAAAAGCTGGCTAAGGTTAATGCACGTGGAGTTATCGTGACTTCAAAAGGGGATAGTGTTGATTTTGTTTCTCGTTTTTTTGCGCCACAGATTGGTGTTGATGAAGATCCGGTAACCGGTTCTGCTCATACCTCATTAACTCCCTATTGGTCAAAAGCCTTAGAAAAGAAAGAATTAAATGCACTTCAGCTTTCGCAACGAGGAGGCGTCATAAAGTGTATTTATCAAGGAGATAGGGTGCTAATTGGTGGTCAGGCTTGTTTGTATTTAGAAGGAAGTATTCAGATATAAAAAGGGAACATATAGCTCCCTTTTAAATTATTAAAACTGAATACCTGTACTGAATCCAAACCAGGTGCTGAGTCTTTTATTTCCAACATTATGAGAGGATAAGGTTGAATTCCAATGAGGTTGCAGGTTATCTCCCAATGGTTCTGATGTACGTTTAGCTACACCCACGTTAAAAGTTGGTGCAATATTAAGAGTCGCAAAAGTCCCAATCGGAATACCGATTCCGAATTTTAACTGATTCACCAGGTTGGTTCTATCCATATACAAGAATTTATCAGCTCGGTCATCATCAATCCATAACTCCTGATGAACAGTGGCTTCCAGATTTACCTTCCAATTATTTTTTAAGTTGCTCTGATGTCCAAATCCTGCACCAATAGCCCAGCGAGAAGATTCATCCGGTAGTTTAGAAAGTATGTATACCGAATAAAAATGCTGAACGCCTAATTTAAAGCTTGCCTGAGCAATGCTCCAGTCTGAGGCTGATACTTCAAAGGCTCTGAATCCGTTTTTTCGAACAATACTAATCAATGCAATGGGCACACCGTCAATTGAATCACACACATTAATAAAACCTGCTAATTGCAGACCTTCAACTTTATCAGCCACATTAATAAATCCGGCTATTTGAGCGTTACTTGTTCCTCTGGCTGCAACATTAACAAAACCGGCTACTTGTGTCGCTGTATCGGTTTGGGCTGAAGTATTGACAAAGCCGGCGATTTGTGCGCCTTTTTTAGTGACGCCCGTATTATTGATAAATCCTGCTATTTGTGCTCCATTATTATGTGGTGTGTGGTTAACAAAACCTGCAACCTGTGCTCTTGAGCTACCTTTGGCATCAACATTTACAAACCCTGCTACCTGAACGCCATTCATACTTTGAGTAGTATAGTTGGTAAAACCACCTATTTGAGCACTTGTTAAGGTTTTGTTTGCTGTATTTACAAATCCGGCAATCTGGGCCCCGTCAACCGATGTGTTATTAACGTTAACAAATCCGGCTCCCTGAAAACCTTTTGAAGTATAATCATTTTGAAGATTTTTTGTTCCGGTAATATTTATAAAACCAGATAACTGGGCTCCGTTTGTATAATGTTTATTGATATTCAGAAAACTACCCGCTTCAAAACTTTCGGTTGCACCGGTTTGCCCCATAAACAGGTTCAGCGAAACATTATAGCTGTTATTGATAGAGTTATGTCCGTCTGTTCCTAACGGATAGATAAATGAAAACTGAAAGTCTTTTTGCTGAAGACTATCTGTTTGAGCAAAGCTAATTGCATATAAACTTGCTAATAAAATGGAGAGTACTTGTCTTTTCATTGCCGTATAGTTGTGTTATTATTTTTTTTTAATGACAGCAATAAATGGGAAGGGTTGCATCAAAAACAAAAAAGCTCATTGCCGAAACAATGAGCCTATTCCAATGGATGTATATATTATACCTATTCTTCTTCTTCCTCTAATTCACTAATTTTACCATTGTAACTTATAAAACTGCGGTTATTACTAGTTATACCAACCGAAGTCGATCCTCCATAACTAATATCCATACGTATCTTATAGGAATCTTTATCCTTCACTTCAAAGGTAAATTGTATGGATTTTTTCTTATCGTTAATTTCCATTTTTTTATCAATCATATCGCCTTTAAATTTCATTCCGCCATCATTTGAACCATAATTAGCCTGAAAAGCACGGCCAAAATAAGGCATGTCAGAGTCGGCTGTTTCAGATATGATTTTTAAAAAGCCGTAATTAGTTGTTAAGTCAATAGAACGTCCACCTTGAGGGAAAGCACGATCTGGGACAAAGATAAAATTACCACTTTCAACCAATTTTAAAGTTTCAGCAAATTCTTCTAAACGTTTTTCTTGCTTACTTTTTTTATTTTGAGAATTAATGTATTGAGGTTGGATAAATCCAACAAATCCAATAATCAATAGGGAAAGAATTGTTTTCATGACAAAATGGTTTATTTTTACATAAAGATATCAAAATATATGCCAAAGAATCAAGATGTTTCAAGCATAGATGAATGCTTTATATATGATAAATCAGTTATATCTTCTGATAACTAACTATAGTAAGGTAAATTTTACTGGTCATTGTTGTAGAAAGTGAAGAGTATATAATAAGTGTTGATCTTGATTTTTGGATAGTATATATGCCATTAGATGAATTAGTTAAACCTTTAATCCTATAGGAAATGAAGAAGTTAAGTTTACTGTTAGTTGGCTTGCTATTTGTTTGTAATATTTTTGCACAGGAATCGAATTCGTTTAAAGATAAGCTTTATACGGGAGGACAGGTTGGACTTACGTTTGGAAGCTATACTAATGTAATGATTAGTCCGATGCTAGGGGCTCGGCTTAATGATCGGGTTTATGCAGGTGTGGGGTTTGAATATCAATACACAAAGGATAAAACAATATCGCCTTCGCGTACCTATAATCAATATGGAGGAAGAATTTTTACTCAATATAATCTATTACCGTCTTTGTTTGCCCATGCTGAATTTTCAGGATTAAGCATGGAACGCTATAATTATTTTGCCCAGAAAGAACGTAATTTTGTACCTTTTTTATTTGTGGGTGGAGGGTATCGCCAGTATATAAGTGAAAGAAGTTTTGTTTCATTCCGCGTTTTGTTTGATGTGCTTCAGCATAAAAACTCGCCTTATAAAGCGTGGGATCCAGTATTTAATATTGGTTTTGGAATAGGAATTTAAACATACGAACGTATTTTGTAGATTATTATCCCAACCCATTCTTTGATTAATGTAGGCCAGGTGTTTAAGGTGTTTAACGAAGGGGTAAAATAATCTAAAGGTTTTAATGGAGTAAGGCTTCGTAAAGGTTGAGTCGGATAGGGGATGACTTTCATTCCCTGTTTATTGAAACAAGCATTGGCCCTGTACATATGAAAGGCTGATGTTACCAAAATAATTGGCTGTTCTAAGTGACTATCTTGAAGCAACTTTGTTGTAAATAGAGCATTTTCATATGTATTCCGTGATTTATCTTCAACCAGAATTTTATCTTTTGATATATTAATAGATTTAAGGTAA